>CP060531.1:1632990-1959588 GCA_016806715.1 Thermoplasmatales archaeon
CACGCATGAAGTAAAGGTTTGCCAAGGGTATGTTGGAATATACTGTAGGGTATTCTACAGAAAGGTCATACATATCCTTCTTGAGGTCAATTGCAGGTTCCAGGGTAAGGATCTGGAACAATGTCGATGAGTCTATTGTGTCTATATTTTTTACAAATTCCGATTTTGCACGGTTTGTAGACTCGACAGTTCCAAAAAACCTGACCGTTGATTTTACCTTCTCTTCAAGTTTTTTCCTGAAATCCTTGGATTTCTCCGCCTCGTTTACCACGGTGTCCCGCAGAACCTTGACCATTACACCATTATCCTTCAGGACATTTTCCAGGGATTCATGCTCCTTTACGGCTCTGGTTATCTTGAACGTTCTCTCAAACAGAAATGGTCTTGGCGCAAGCATTGCATATGCAATCTCAATTCCCGGACGATGAATCATGACTTCGCTGAGATTTTCCCACTCTGCATTAATCCTCATGCTGGGAGAATATGCCCTGCAAATATTAACCTTGGCGAATTTCCTAGAATAGTCGCCCATCGTAAGAGTAGAGTTCTATCTCATTACCGGAAAACTTCCCTCTTACTGTTGTGACCTTGAAACTTTCAGGATCCATTACTTCCACTTCATTTTCGTTCCTTGAAACAACGATGAATTTCTTCTTCAGGATTTTCCTTTCTACGACCCTGTAGTCATTCCTGAAAAGAGTATCAGATTTCACGATCTTCTCCTTTCCACTTTCGATGCTCTGCAGCCTCGTATTTTGCTTGTGTATGGATCTGATAATGAAGGTACCTTCTCCTGTAGTTATAATAGACCCTTCGGTCAACCCGAGTATCCTGATTCCATAGGTGAATCTGTAAAAATCCTCGCCATCCTTTCTTCCTGCAATGCTCTTAGTAACGATAAGGCTGGACGGTCTTCGTTCTGTAATTGCCTTCGCGATCTGCGAGGCATCAGTCTTCCGTCCGAGGTATATGTCTATGCCTTCAGGCTTCTTTTCTATCTTGGAGATGAAGGAATTCTTGTGCTCTTTCTCCAGGTTGTTCTCGATTGCTATGGCTTCTGAAACAACCTCGTCTATTGAATCATCATACTCCTCAAACGAGGATCTTATCTGTAATATAGCTTCATAGTATGAGCCTGTTTTTTTATTGCACTCCGGGCAACTGTTTAAAATCTTCTTCAGGAGCACTTTGCCCTGAAAGTCATGTTTTATGCCGGTGGTAGATTTCACTTCCGCATCAAAATCTATGGCATCATCCCTTTTCATGTCGAACGGCTTGAACACGACATTGATGGTTTTATCAGCCAATCCCCTGACACTGATCTTTGATCCTATTCTTTTCTGCATCTCCAGTTCCTTGTTTTTGTAATGCCATCTTTTTCCTATCTTTATGCCACCACATTTGGGGCAGATGACAATGTCCTCCGAACCAGTGTATGCGATGTCAACGGACTTGAAGAGGCAATCTTCACACAGCCCTCTCTCCAAGGATTCCTTTTCACCACATATAATGCATTTCATAATTCAGTCAGGCATTCTATCATGACTCATATAGTTTTTAATCAACCCTGACGAAATCAGCTTCTTCCTGATCTCGGTAGTCCCCGCTCCGATCTGGCCAAGGATCGCATCCCTCATCAGGCGTTCGACTTCGAAATCCTTCACGTAGCCATAGCCTCCGTGTATCTGTATGGCTTCCCGTGCTATGCTTTCTGCTGACTCTGTGACGTAATATATGGCTGCGGCTGCAGACATCGCGTCCATACGGTCCTCCTCAAGCCTTCTCAGTGCTTTCATGGCAAGAAGGCGTCCCGCTTCATATTTTGTATACATTTCTGCCAGTTTTTCCTGTATCATCTCAAATTCATAGAGGAATCTTCCACTCTGCTTCCTCTGCATAGAGTATCTTACTGACAGATCAATTGCCCTTCTTGCGAGTCCAACGAATATGAATGAGAGGATCACTCTCTCGGAGTTCAGTCCGCTCATTATTATATCCTTCCCCTTGCCAATAGAACCAACAACTCTCTCTTCAGGAAGTGTCACGGAGTCGAAGAATACCTCTCCTGTAGGAGAACCTCTCATGCCCATTTTGTCGAATTTTGTACCTCTTGAAAATCCTTTATCAGTGCTGAGAATTACAAAGGGTGTGAAGGCGTCCTCTGTTTTTGCGTAAGTTAGGAAGAGATCGGAATATGGAGCATTGGTTATGAGTGTTTTGCTTCCAGTTATCACGTGCATTGACCCGTTGACCCTTGCACTTGTTTTCATTGCAAGTGCATCCGATCCGGATCCTGGCTCTGTCAGTGCAAGTGATCCTACCCACTCTCCGCTGGCCAGCTTGGGAACATACTCCCTTCTTATAAACTCGGAGCCGTTCCTGAAAATGTTATCCAGGCACAGGTTGCTGTGGGCTCCATATGAAAGTGCAAGCGAGGCAGACGCATACCCGAGCTCTTCCTCAATAATTGCCTGTGCATAGTAATCCATGCCGGACCCGCCATATTCCTCTGGGATTGTTATGCCAAGATAACCGAGTTTTCCCATTTTCTTGAAAAGATCAAGCGGAAAAGCATCGTTTCTGTCTATTTCGGATGCTACTGGAAAAACTTCTTTTGTGACAAACTGCCTTACTGCATCTCTTAGGTCCCTGTAATTATCACTTTCTGAAAGTTCAAACATCTCATATGTATAGGCAGAATTGTAATTATAGATTGCGGAATTGTGTAATGCAACAACTGGAGTCGGGTAAGAACTGCCAGTATGTAGCCTATTTTTCATCTGCTCACCATAAGGTTAATAGTTAACATTAACATCACTAATAAATGCCCGTTTGGGTAGAGGACGGAATCGCTGTTGTTGCCGTAATTTCACCAATGCCGATTCAGGTGTGTGCGAATACGGCCGAACGTGATTCGACTGGTTCTGAAAATGGGTTGAAGTTCAGTTTATACTGCGGAATGGTGCTTTGAATGTATATAATGATTGAAAACGAGAATATTGCAAGAATCCCGCCTGAAATGCTCAGCAACGATTACAATGAGTCCATAATGCGTGTAGCGAGAGAAACAATAGAAGGTAAGCTCATAGACGTGGACGATGACGAAACACAAAAATCGCCCGGTAAATGCTACGTTGTATCCGTAGTGGAGGTAAAGCCAATCGGTGATGGTGCAATAGTGCATGGAGACGGGGGGGTCTACCAGACAATAAAGTACAAAGCAATTGCCTATTACCCGGAAATGCACGAGATCATAGATGGCGTGGTAGTTTCGGTGAAAGAATTTGGCGCGTTTGTAAGAATAGGTCCTTTTGATGGTCTCCTGCACATCAGCCAGATAATGGACGACAGGATTGACAAGGATATGGCCAACCAGAGATTCATAGGAAAGGATACAAAAAGAGACCTGAAGATTGGGGACCGGGTCAGGGTCCGGATAGTCGCGATGAACCTTAACTCATCATCAATCAGGGACAGCCAGATTGGCCTTACGATGAAGCAGATAGGTTTGGGCAAGCTTGAGTGGCTCGAGAAGGCAAGAAACAAGAATCAGTGATAAAAATGAAGATAACACTAAAGGCATGCAAGAAATGCAAGAGACTGACCAGTGAGAAGGCATGTATCTCACACCCAGAGGAGAAACTGACTGCTGAGTGGACTGGCTTCCTGTATATTAAGGAACACAGGAATTCCATTGTTGCCGAGCGTGCAGGCATAACTACCGAAGGTATGTATGCAATCAAGGTCCGGCAGTAGGTACATCATAACCGAGGAGCTGCGTTCTGAGATTGCAGCAAACAGCAACAATTTTTGTTCCCTTGATGAATTGTTGCTGAAATCCATGTCGAAAAAGATAGTTGCTGTCGGAGACGTGACCACCGACCGGCTGAAGAAGGCCGGGATAAAACTGTTTATGGAAGTGGTTGATCTTAAGACAAAGAGAAACGTTCAGGGGGACTTTGTACACATAAAAGGATCGCTGGAAGTGGTCAATGACCCTGGCACCATATCGCTTGAAATGTTCAACCTGATCGGCAGGTTGATACGGAAGGGGACAGGGGGCAGGATAGAGGTGCACGGGGAAGAGGATCTTGCAGTGATACCAATAATTTATTATTCAGGCTTTGATACAGTTGTTGCTTACGGCATCCCTGACAAGGGGCTTGGCTGCATAGACATTAACCCTGAAATTAAAGGTACTGTAAATAAACTCGTTGAGAGGATGAAACTGCAATGACTGAAATCAAGATCGAATCGACAAAGGAAAACGTGTTACTGAAAAGGAAGGAGATCAGGTATAGGATTATTTACTCGGGCAGTGGTTCACCAAGCAGGGAATCTGTGAGGGAACTGGTAGCAAAGAACACCGGCTCAAAGAAGGACCTTGTGATAGTAGATACCCTGAAACAGGAAGCTGGAAAGCGAGAACTGATCGGATACTCAAAGATATACCAGGACAAGGAAAGTGCAATGCTCTATGAACCCGATTATGAACTGATCAGGAATGGGCTGAAACAGAAAGAGGCCAGTGAGTAAAAATGATGAAGAGAGAAATGTACAAAGTCGAAGGTGAAAAGCTGACAAGACTCAGAAGGTTCTGCCCCAGGTGTGGACCGGGAACTTTTCTTGCTGAGCACGAAGACAGGATGACCTGCGGAAAGTGCGGCTACACCGAATTCAAGAAAAAGTGATTTGTCCGCATAAGTAATTTTTACCAGTTTCGTATAATCACTCATGGAAAGGAGAGGCACCTCGATTCTTCCGTTACACTACGGGCATCCTCCCGAGTACCTTTTCAAGAGGATGGTGGAACTCGGTGGAACCCTCTGTGAAATTATAGCCGATGAATATGGCGTTCAGGCACTTCTTGAAAAACTGTCCGATCCTTTCTGGTTCCATTCTTTTTCCCTTGTTATTGGATTTGACTGGAATTCGAGTGGAACCACTACAGCCACTCTTGCCGCGCTTAAGGAATATTACAGCAAGCATGACGGTTCGATCAGGATTCTTGGGGGGAAGGGTGAACGGATGGGAAGAATTGCCGATGAGGGAGGTGCGCTTGCCAGGAGTGGATATCTTGGAGAAGGCAGGGTTTCAGGTATCCTCAGGAATGCCAAGAACATAGCAAAGACGGACAATAATCTGCTGCAGGATGGATACGATCTTTATCTGCAATTTATCGTGGTAGACGGTTCGGGAAAGTGGGCGGTGGTTGAACAGGGTATGGACCAAAACCTCGGCCTCGCCAGAAGATACCACTGGATCTGGTATTCCTCCGCGGAGCTCTTAAATGACGGGCGCAGCGGTATATCATCAAATGATTACCGCCCGGAATCACTTGATCTATCCACGCGTCTTAGCGAAGGGAACAGGAAGTCCATGCTGGAACTGTCGGGAGAAAATCCTGATGCGCTTATAGGAAGGACGAGCCAGGGTGGGCAGAGCACCATAGACTCGTTCTTCGGGGTAGAGAGGGAACTGAGGCTTGATCACGCCGTGGACTGGAAGAAGCTCAGGAAAATCTATGAGTACAGCCCGTCCAGTTTCATGGAACTGATAAATATAAACGGCATCGGCAAGTCTACAATCAGGGCATTATCCTACCTTGCTGAAGTGGTTTGCGGTGATCCCCCATCATTTCAGGACCCTGTAAAATTTTCTTTTGCACTCGGCGGAAAGGACGGTATACCAAAACCCGTTGACGTTCATGATTATGATATTGCCATTGACTTTTTCAGCGATGCCCTTGGAAAAATAGGGGCTGGAGACAGGAATGTGCAGTCTCTCATCAGGAATCTTTCAAGGCTGAGTTACAATAGATCAAAGCTACGATAATTTGTAATAGGAAGTCTGTCAGCGTTTTATTAATTTAGCTTCATTCAGTGTCGCTTTATGGTCCGGCAAAATAGTTAAATACAGTATCAAACTAAAAGAAGGATTTAACAAATGGAAGAGGCACATGACTTATCATATAGAGTCGAGGAAGAGTTGCCATTTCTTGATCCTGTCGTAGCTAAATGGTTCAACAACAACTATTCCAGCCTCACAGAGCCCCAAAAAAGGGCCATCCCGCTTATACACAGGAAGATAAATGTGCTGGTATCCAGCCCTACTGGCACGGGTAAAACAATGACGGGATTCCTGTCAATACTCAATGAGCTATTCCTCATGTCAAGGGAGGGGACGCTTGAGGACAAGATTTACTGCCTTTACATCAGTCCCCTGAAGGCGCTTGCCAATGATATAGACAAGAACCTCAAGAAACCACTTTCAGAGATTGCAGAAATATCTAGGGCAAACAATTACACATTTCCGGAAATACGGGTCTCCGTGAGGTCTGGTGACACTCCGCAGTCGGAGAGACAGAAAATGCTGAGGAAGCCCCCTCATATTCTTATAACCACCCCGGAGTCATTTTCCCTGGCGCTTTCAGCCCCTAAGTTCAGGGAAAAATTCATGGACCTCAAATACGTCATAGTCGACGAGATTCACGAGGTTTCTGCCACGAAGAGGGGTACGCTTCTGTCAATAAATCTCGAGCGTTTGAAAGGTATTGCAGGAAACTTTGTAAGGATTGGGCTCTCGGCAACCCAGGCGCCTCTCAACGTGATCGGGCAGTATCTTTGCGGGTTTGAGGATGGAAAACCGAGAAATTTTGAAATCGTAGACATTGACACAAAAAAATTCCTTGATCTCAGCACAATAACACCGGTAAAAGATCTGAGCAGGGCAAACTATGAAGTGGCAAATGACAAGATGTATGATGTCCTTGCGGGTTTAATCGCAGAGCATACCACAACCCTGGTATTCACAAACACGAGAAGCGGCACTGAACACGTAGCTATGCGTCTTAAAGCCAGGGGAATAGAGAGCATCGAGGCGCACCATTCATCGCTGGGGAAGGAGACAAGGCTCGATGTCGAGAATAAGCTTAAAAATGGCGAACTTAAGTGCGTAATTACTTCCACATCCCTTGAGCTGGGTATCGATATAGGTAACATTGATCTTGTTGTGCAGATTGGCAGCCCGAAGTCAGTTTCGAAGGGACTTCAGCGTATCGGGCGATCCGGTCATGGTCTCAATCAGCTGTCAAAGGGAAGGTTCCTTGTCTTCGACCTCGACGACCTAATGGAGTGCGCTGTGCTGACAAAGGCCGCTTATGACAGGGAAATTGACAAGGTCGTTATTCCAGAAAATTCTCTTGATGTGTTGTCCCAGGTCATCGTTGGCATGTCCCTGGAGAAAGTCTGGGGATTCGACGAGGCATACAACCTCATAAAAGGTTCGTATTCTTACAGGAATCTTGGCATTGAGGATTACAGATCCACCATAAATTACCTGAGTGGTGAGATTGAGGAAAGTACAATATATTCAAAAATATGGTATGACAGGGAGAAGAACACCTTCGGGAAGAAGAAGAGCAGCAGGATGATCTACTTCATGAACGTGGGAACAATTCCCGAAGAGGCAGATTACCAGGTCGTGAATGAAAGAGGAAAGCATCTGGGACAGCTGAGTGACAAGTTTGTTGAACGCCTGAAACATGGGGATGTTTTCGTTCTTGGGGCAAGAACCTATATGTTTATCAGGTCAAGCGGAAACCGTGTCAATGTAAAGGATGCAGTGGGTATGCGCCCTACGGTCCCATCCTGGAGCGGCGAGATGCTTCCACGCAACTATGACCTCGGTGTGCTTATTGGAAAATTCAGGGAAGAACTGTACAGGAGGATACGTGATGGCGAGGAAACCGTTAGGTGGCTCATGGACAACTACAAAGTGGATGAGTACGGCGCTAACAGTCTCATATCTTACGTCAAGACGCAAGCAACTTTCTATCTTCCAACAGACAGTAAACTTCTTGTTGAGGGTTATGTGGATTCCAAGAACCTTTACAGCATAATTTATCATATTCCCCTTGGAAGAAGGATCAACGACGCACTCTCCAGGGCGTATGCCCAGGCCCTCTCTAACGCCTATTCGGTAACGACGAGGATCACCATAACAGATGACGGGTTCATGTTGACCATACCACAGAAGATTCCACTCAGGGAACAATTGTCCCTGATCAATTCAAATAACCTTGAGGAAATGGTATCAAGATCAATAATAAACACGGAAGTATTCAAACAGCGGTTCAGGCACTGTGCTGCCAGATCCCTTATGGTACTGAGGAAATACAAGGGGTACGATATATCGATCGTCAGGCAGCAGCTTCGTAGTGACAAGGTGTTGAGGAGCCTGGAGAATATAAAGAATTTCCCGGTGATAACGGAAACGTACCACGAGATTATGAATGACATGATGGATGTTCCCAGGGCACTGTTTTATGTCAAAAACGTGATAGATAAGGGGAAATATGGCATACTGGAATACAGGGAGGAAACCAGTCCATTCTCATATGGCATAATTCTAACCGGGGTTTCCGACATCGTGCTCATGGAAGACAGGTCCAAGCTCCTTAAGGAACTGCAGAGCAAGATTATCGACAGGGTATTCGGTGAGCAGAACGTACACTTTCTGTTCAATGATTCAAAAGTCGTTGAGAATTATTTCAGGAGCAAGGTTCCCAGAATAGCAGACCTGGATACATATCTGGCGTTTGCAGACCACTTTCTCTATATTGACCCTTTCAGGGACAGGGACAATTCTCCTTTTCCATACAGCGATACTGATCCAAACCCTATCACCGGTAGGCTGATCGAGGATGGTGGCATTGTCTCAACTTACGTCCGCGGTCCGCAATGGGCATCTGAATCAAACTATTCTGTACTCAGGAAACTATTCGCAAAGAGGGTTGATGTGACGCCAGAGAGAAGGAGATTGCTTGACCTGTGCAAGGGGCTGACTTTCAATGAACTGAAAAACAGCTCGGGTTTAAGGGAAAATGAGCTGAAGGATGAACTCATAAGGCTGGAATCCGCTTTCCTTCTCAGGAGAAAGATGAAGTCAGGTACCACAACATACAACATCAGTGAGTTTGAACAGGAGCAGTGGAACGAAGGTGATGTTGAATACTGCGTCAGGAAGGTTCTGGGGTCTTATGGACCCCTGACAATTGACGAGATCCTGATCAGGCTGCCGTTCGAGTCAATAAATCTGGAGGCCACAATGGGAAAAATGGTAGAGGATGGCGAGGTTGTGCTGGATTACATTTCTCCTGTTTTTTCCAAGCAATATATCCTGAAAGAAGACTTGAATGCAATGTTGGGGGAGAGCAGAAGGGACTTACAGGTTGAACGGATGAAAAACTTCTCCTCTCAGGTTAGCAGTACTAGTGAATATTTCAAGAGATACGGATACGCCATTGACAAATGGGGAATATCCGTGAGATACAGGGGATTCCGCGATTCAGAATTGACTGACCTGATCGCATCGGGAGAAGTTGTAACGGGAAGATTTGTAAAGCACAGGACAACTTATATGTCGCTGGAGCTGGCAAAAACTCTTAACTACCTCAGGTATGAAAAAATGTCCAGCGAGGAGGCGGAGATTCTACTGTATATATCTCAGGGTTACGACACGGAGAAGTCCTTGCTGAAAAGATCTTCCCTGGACCTGAAGATAATTCGGCAGATATTAAGGATCCTGGAATACAGGCTGGCAGTGCGAAGGGATGAAAACGGATTCTTCCGAGTGTTATTTGGAGACAGCAGATCAGAGGGCAACATAAAATACCTGACCGATCTGTTCGGCCCGGTAACCATGAATGAACTCTCGCGCACTTTCTGGTTCCATCCGGAGCAAGAGATCAAGGCATCAGGGATCAAGCCGATATACTTTAAAAGGGAGTTGTATTATGGAAATCAGGTTGCCTCTCCCGTAGAATCCGGAAGCATACTTGTTTCAATATACGATCCAATTAACATGTACATGGGGCGTCTTTATACAAGGGATATAGCATTTAATTCACGCCTGATAACCGGTGGTACCGAGGTTGCTGATCTGCAATATGACCTCCAGGACAACGTTCTGTGGATCGAAGATGTGCAGGAGATCCCAGGTACGGGAAGGGAAAGTATCCTTTCGGGTCTGGAGGAGGTTAAGCAACGTGCAGGGCTGGACTCAGTTGTTATAATGGACGATAAGTCGATTTTCGATGAATTTTCCGGAACCCATGGATTCAGGAAAGTGGATAACATAATCATCAATTCAGACGCTGAGGTTCAGGAGATCAGCGAGGACACGCTGCTTAAGGCTGCCATCAGCCAGTTTTCCCGATCCCGGCCATCAGAGCCCATCCTATTTAACTTTCTAAAGGAGAGGTTGCTTGGCATAAGGAGCGAGATTGAGGCAAATTCGCTTGGCGTAACGAATACACAGCTCAGGAATTATTTCCAGTCGAGGCTTCTATTCCTGTTCAACGGCCCTTTTGGCGTTCAGGCTTATGCAGCAATGGAAGTTATATCCATTTTCAGGGCAATAAAAAGTTCAAAACTGAATGACGATGAGGAAAGGATAATCAGTGTAGTGCTGGATAATAACGGTGCCACCGAGGAAGAGATACTGCAGAATGTAAGGAAGAATATCTCGGGGCTCAGGTCGGTTATAAAGGATCTGTACGCAAGGAATATCCTGGCAAGGGACTACAACCGCAAATATGTCTTTGTTCCAGAGAAAGTGGGGAAGGAAGAAGCAATCAGTGCCCTGATCAGATTTCTTCTAAACGAGATGATGTTCTTCGATAAGGAGAGGTTCCGCAGTATCACAGGCGCAGAACCGGATGAGGAATATAATCGGATTGTAGACAAACTGCTTTCAGGTGGGAAGGTCAGGAAGGTTATAGTGACAGATGAGAGAAAGGTCAGTTACGTCTCCACCAGATTCAGGCCTGAGAAGAAGATTACGGTGTCTGGAACGGTTATCCTGGGCCCAAAAGACATAATTCCACTGTATTTTTCACAATTCATTAAGAGGAAATTAGGTATCAGGAACTATTTCTACCTGTATAACGGTGACCTTGTGACGGCGTTCACTGGAAAGAAGAAGGGAAAAATTATTGAAGTCACCAAGATAATCGGAGACAGGAAGCACCGTGAGCTCATAAAGAAAGAGATGAATAGAATGGGTTACGCATTGACTTTCAGGTAGGTGAAGAACGTGTATCTATCTTATGATATTGTTATAGCCGGTATCTCCCTTGTTGTATCGGCATTTATGCTGGCAGTGACTGTGAGGGCATCGAGAAAGGGAGCGCCAAAAGCCGTTGTCTATCTTGGTACTGCTTTTGCTGTGATTCTTGCCGTGAATCTCCTGTTTGTTCTCTCCGTTTTCAAGTTACTGCTTCCAGGCAGCGATTTTATAATAATCTTCCTGGTTTCAGATCTGATCCTTCTGGGTATTTTCTACTTAGGAGCTGTTAGGGGTAAATAACTTGCCTGATCCGGACAACGTCAGGGAAAAAATTCTCAGTTTCATAGCAAAAAACCCGGGAGTACACTTCAGGGAAATACAGCGCCAGACAGGAACTGCTGTAGGCCAACTGGAATACCATCTCTATTCGCTTGAGAAAGGTGGCTTGATCAGGGGGAGAAAGGATGGCAAATTTGTAAGGTTCTTTTCGCTCTCAGCCGGTTCGCTTGAGAACAATCTTTTCTTCTACATCAGGAGCAACAGGGGAAGGGAGATTATGTTCCAGCTTCTCCGTGGTGATATCCGGGAGGACAAAATTTACCCGAAAAACGAACGAAAGAGGCAGGAAACCCTCGTAATACTGGATGAGCTTCAGGCTGCAGGGATAGCAATCAGGACAGTAGTATCTGGAAAAAATGCTTATTCACTTCGGAACAGGGATAGTGTTATAGAAATACTCCTCAAATTCCGGGAAAGCTTCGTGGACTACGCCGCAAATAACCTGATAAACCTGTTCAGGTGAATCAGATAACTCTCCTCCTCCTGTAACCTAAATATGGAAGTGCAATAAGCGCCGACCCTATAGCTGCACCGGCTGCCAGCAGTTCAGCATGTGCCAGGACAAAGCTTACCACCGATTCCGTTATCGTTGTTGGAGGCAGATCCGTTATACCAATTCCCTCAGTGGCAATATACGGGTCTTCATATATGACGCTATTGCTATTGTTATCAGAGAGATTGAATGCAAAATTTATGGCGTTAGCTTCAATTTCTTGACCAAAATTATTTCCGTATGCGGACCTAAAAATTTCAGGAGCACCGTTGAGGGTATATGAGTTATTCCACCAGAAGAGTGCCGGGAAATGTGAAATATTCATGAAGTAACCGTTAAATTTCTGATTACTTTGGTCACTACCAGCCACCATTCCTGAACCGTGAAAGTCGCCGCCCTTTGCGCCAACTCCATCATCCCTCCCACCGAAATTTATCAAAAGGAAAATGGTTCCGCCCGCAGCGGAGCCTATGGCAGAAATCCAGGTAGTTATTTTGTAGTATGTGTAGTGGGAAAAGTTAGAAACATTCAGAGAGCTGGAATATGAACTTATAGATGGTGGGGTATTTACAGGAGTGAAATTTAAGAAGAGTGATACAGAGAGAGGGTTCTGGCTATTTGAGGGTGCATTATGTCCTTCCATTTCCATGCCTCCTCCAACTTGGAAATTCGAGTGATACGACATCGTACCATTGCTGCTAAGTGAATAGTTCCAGTTGTCGCTGGCGAAATTATTGAAATATCGTGTACTTGAGTTAGCTGGAATGTAAACGATCCCGAGATAGGTCAGGTTGTAAGATATATTTCCGGGGAGTGAAACATTCATGGACGGCAGATTTCCGAAGACAATGCTTCCTGAAGTTTCAGCGTGGCTAATGCCCGCCTGAATACCTAAACCCGACATTAAAACTACAGCAATTATGATTGCCTTAAGGTACACTTAAAAATCATGTCCCTGTGAAATAACTTATTTTTGGTACAATAATGGATCAGGAAAATTCTTCCTCAAGTTCTACCATGACGTCATTGAGTACTTCATCAAAGGTGTTTCCCGTATATTCCCTGAGTCCACCGATTTCAGTCCTCAGTTTTGCTATGTACTGGTCTTCGTCCTTGTCAAATTCAATGTTACAAATCATTTCCTGCATATGTGCAACCTGTCAAAGCAATTATTACCCTCTTAAAAACCTTTCTTATTAATCTCGTTTAAAGAAAAGAGGGTAGTGTGAGATTACATCAGGCTAAGGCATATGACTCGTCGTCCAGTACAGCCAGTAAATGGGTGCTGGAAACGTGTGTACCAGAATATACCTCAAATATCAGGTAAGACTGGTATTGCCCGACAAATATCTCAGCTCCTGGCAGATCGATGGAGCCAGGATAAGAAATATTGAAATATTTCGTTCCGTTCCGAGTAGTACTATTCACATACCCATTATAGCCGCTCATGTTCGTGCTCAAATTTGCGAATGCGCTTCCAGCCAGTGTTACATTTCTTGCTTGAAGATATCCAAGAAGCATTCCACTGGTGCTTCCATTTGAAAATGCTGAAATGCCTAATCCTGTTAAATTGGATCTGGAGGCATTCGCAATGGGAGAATACTGCCCTAAGTAACTAGAGGCCGAGCTGTTCATGATGTTCTCAAGCATGCCCGTGCTCTTGATGTAATTCAGGCTAAAGTTGAAATCACTGGACCAGTTCGTAGCGTTAAATACTGTATTTAGCTTGTCGGGCTGAACCAGTCTTTCTGCACTTCTGTAATTTATTGTTTGCGTGTTTAATATTGTGACCTCATTTGACACAAGCGAGGCGAAATTACTGGCAGAATTGTTTGTCGATCCTATATATACTCCTGCAAGAATATATTTTGGATATACGGCGTATATAGCGTTATAGTAATTCTCATTTGTCTTGTTGCTAATAAAGACGTAAAAAGCGCCGTTTGACGTTGTACCAGATGTTTTATAGGTACCTGTCGAGGAATTGACTATTGTTAAATTACCTGTTAATGTATCGTTAATGAAATCGGTATAATTGAATGAGGAAAATTGAATATATCCAAAGAGCAGGGAACTGTGGTTTGAGTTTCCAAATCCAGCAAACTGGAAAGACCTGATCTGAGCTCCGGAATTGTTAAGGAGATGCATTCCAGAAGCTCCGATAGAAGTATTCTGCCCTGAGAACATACTTTCCAGGCTGCTGATATCGCTCAGCCCTCCGGTCACATTGAATCCCTCGTACCATCCTCCTCCTATGGAACTGTTTACGGTATTTGTGGAAACAATGTCCATTCCGTTAAGAGTTTGAGGGGAAGATGATTTGGACCCGGATAAAAGTGACGGGTTGCTGTATACAACATACCCAATGCCGCCCACTACTATAACCACGGCAATGATTATCGCTAAAATACTGCTTTTCATATCCTTAATCAATCAAAACCAAGTATAAACGCTTTCCTAATACATTTATATTTTGAAACATTGCCCGTGAAAAAGTAAATTTATGGTTATCCATCAAGTTTTATCATTACCCTTCCCACGTTTTTCCTGTTCCTGATATCTTCATATGCAGTGTTGATTGCTTCCAGCTGTATTTCCATATTTGATACTGCTTTCACTTTTCCACTGGCTGATAGATCCAGGGCTTTCTTCATATCGTCCCTGGTGGAACTTATGCTTCCCATTATCCTGTTTCCCTTAAGTATAATCAATCCAAGCGGCAAATTGACAGGATCTGGAATCACGTTACCGATCACCACCATCCTCCCGCCGGTTTTCAGGCTTCTGAGTGCACCGTCAAAAGTCGGCTTCCCGACGCTTTCAAGAACTACGTCCACGCCTCCACCGGAAAGTTCCTTTGTCTTCCTGCCGAGATCATCCCCTGAATATACAACATGGTCAGCTCCCGCTGAGATAATCTGCTCTGCCTTCCACTTGGATGAGGTCTCCGCAATGACTGTTGCGCCGAGAGCTTTTGCAATCTGTATGGCATGAATTCCAACGCCACCACCAGATCCAGTGATTAGTATGGTCTCTCCTTCTTTGATGCCTGCTTCCACCTTGATTGCATGATAAATCATCCCGGTTACACAGGCCGAAATTGCCGCTTCATGATCTCCAACACCATTGGGCACATGAACAACCGACCGCTCTGAAACCTTGACAAATTTCCGGTATGAGCCATCAAGAAGCTCACCGAATGTTTTTTTGTTTGGGCAGAGGTTTTCCCTGCCCGTTAAGCAGAATTCGCATTTTCCGCACGGTATGTAAATCAGGCTGGCTACTCTCTCCCCAATCCGGAATTTCTTCACGTCCGGCCCGATCTTGACGATCTCACCGGCAATCTCATGCCCGGGAATTATCGGCAACTTCACCCTAGGAAAAAATCCATCCATGGTCAGGATGTCACGGAAGCATACGCCGGTTACCGACTGTTTGAGGATAATTTCGTCTCCGACTGGATCGTCAATTTCACTTTCAGCGATCCTGAGCGGATGCCTAAGTTCATCAAGATATGCCGTTTTCATGGTCTTGTATTATTTCCTTGTATTTATCCAATTTCGCGTAAGTCTAATATCAAATGTCTTAATATGGCACAGACTTGAAAATAACAGGGATAATTTTTGACCTGGACGGAACCATACTTAACTCCTTTGAATTTCGAATCATAGCCTGGAACAAGGCGTTCAAGGAATTCGGCATTTCCCCGAAAGAAGACGAACTCAAGCCCCTGATAGGCCTTCCCGGATCCACACTTGCTGCCAAGTATTCAAGCGATCCTTATTCAGTTGAAATGGAGGAAGAAAGGATATTTGCAGAATATCTTCCAGAGATTTCCCTTTATCCGGATGTCGTGCCCACATTCAACGAGCTTGAAAGAAGAGGCATAGGCAGAGCTATTGTCACTTCATCGAGGAGAAAACTTGTCAATACCCTCAATCTGCCAGCGTCCAGGGTTGTCACAATAGACGATGTCTCGCACGGTAAGCCGGATACAGAACCATATACCAGGGCAATGCAGTTGCTGGACATATCAGATCCCGGAAAGGTTGTAGTTGTAGGCGACGCACTGACAGATATACTGCCTGCTAATAAACTAGGCAATATCTCTGTTCTGATAAAGCATGGGCGGCAATTTGAAACGAAACTTCCTAACTACGTGGTAGATAATGTATTTGAAATCATAACACTTATCGATCGAATAGAGGCAATGCCCGAGCATCATGAGAAATGATTACGGGGTCTTTTTCCCATTTACTTCGACAGGGGTAATATTCTTCAACTCTTCCATAACTCTTTCCCTTATTCTTTTGGGAGTGTCGTAAGGTTCAGTCAGCCTGCCGGAACTGAGGAATTTCTTCATAAGGGATTTCATTTCCCCGCCACATTCACATTTCAGATCGCCATGCCCAAATGGAACGACCCGAATGCTGTTACACTTCCCGCACCTAAGCACGTCTTTGCGGCCAGAGTATTTTCCCTTCTTTGTATCTGGCACACCACCGATTTCAACAATATCCATGGCAAAATCAAAAGGCTTGGCCGCAGATATGGCTGTGCCTACACCGAAAGCGTCCGCGCCTGCTTTCCTCAATTCCCTGACAGACTCCTCGTCAAGTCCTCCTGATACCATGATCTTTACTCCTCCATGCCCCCGCAGATCCAGCTCCCATCTGACTTCCCTTACAATTGCAGGAAAATTCCCGCGCCTGGAGGACGGTGTATCAAGCCTGATATAATCCAGTTCCGGAAACGCTTCAGCAGCTCTCAGTGCAGCGAATTTCTCGTCGCTGAATGTATCTATCAGGACCGTCCTGCTTCCCGGAGGTGAGTTCTCAACAACGCTTTTCCATGCTTCCTGGTCACCAACGAGGAGGGAAAGGGCATGAGGCATGGTCCCGACCGGTCTTTCGCCGATCAGCTTGGCTCCAAGTATTCCGGATACTCCATCAGCTCCGCCAATGAATGCTGCCCTGTCTATCATTGGTGAGAGGGCAGGGTGCATGCGTCGAATGCCAAACGAGAAGAATTTTGCGTCACCTGCGGCGAGCCTTATCCTAGAGGATTTTGTTGAAATTCCGGACGACTGGCATAGGAACCCGAGGATAGACGTTTCGCATCTGCCGAATTCGGAATAGTTTCCCTCAATCCACACAAATGGTACCGGGATCCCTTTTGAGTCTCTCGGATTCAGGATTGTCCCCTCAGGTATTGCATAGACATCAACATTTTTACCACTGAGCAGGTTTATAAGCTCATCCAGGCCGGAGAAATTTACCCATGTATCAATTGGTCCGGATACTGTTATCTCCGAAACCACTGATTTATTCTCCCCCATTCCTTCCATGGATTTTATAGATCTATCAAAATAGACGTCTGATGCACTGCAAGTCAATATTTCCTGATCTGTCGCAACGTTGAATTTCCTGTCTGTCATAAAATCTCCCTCAAAGCCACATCCGCAGTGATTATTTCCGCACCGTAATTTTTCTTCATGTTATTAAGTGCAGTGCTGTGATTTTCTTCTTCTATCGAGGAACACAGGTCAGATATCACGCTTACGCTGTAATTCCTGAAAAAGGCGCCAGCAGCTGTATGCAGAACGCATATGTCAGTTGAGATTCCAGTTAGGTATACATGTGATATCCCGCATGCCCTCAACACTCCATCCAGGTCCGAGTCAAAGAATGAGTCAAAATGCCTCTTTGTGATCCTGTGTCCTCTGATCCCCGCAAGCCCATCTACAAGCATGCACCCTTTTGTTCCCGAGACGCAGTGTCTTCCCCATACCGCAAATTCTGGGTCATTTTCTAAGTGCGTGTCCAGTGTGAAAATTACAGGTACAGAGTCATTAATTTTTTCAAGAAAAACGGAAGTTTTTTCTGCTGTTCGTTGAGCTCTTTCATTTCCAAAAACCCCTGAAACAAAATCGTTAACGAGGTCAACAATAACGAGTGCACTCTTCTCATCTGTACTTTTCATAATTTTCTCCATTCCGTTCCACTTTCACGATCCTCGATCATTATCCCATTCTCTTTGAGGATTTCCCGGAGACTGTCTGCCGCCTGGAACATCTTCTCCGTTCTGAGCCGGTTCCTTAGCGATACAATATCTTCAATCAGTTTATCCGATACTTCGTGCTGGTGTGCCTCCCTGATGATACCCATGAATGAATTCATCCAGTTGAACAGGTCAAGGTATGCTGTTGCTGTCCCCTGATCCATTTCGTCTATTTTCCGGTTAATGTTCGTGGTTATATCCATGAAATGTGCAAAGAAACCTCTTGTGTCAAAATCATTATCCAGGAATTTTTCCAGTTCCTCCTTAATATTGGTCAGGTTCGTTTCCAGTGCCGACATTCCAGTAGCTTTAGTTCTCAATTTATCGTACGCAGACTGCAATCTCTTGAGCGATTCTGAGCTCTCCTTCATTGCCTGTTCTGAGAATATCATTGTGCTTCTGTAACCAGAGTTGAGGAAGAAGAACCTGATCTCTTCCTTGCTGTAATTATTCATAACCTCCTCAATGGTAACAAAATTTTTGAGAGATTTTGACATTTTATTGCCGTTTATGTTCAGCATACCAACATGCATCCAGTACTCTGCCAGGTATGGTAAGTTGCTTATGGCACGCATCTGTGCAATTTCAGCCTCGTGATGGGGGAATATAAGGTCGGAACCACCACCGTGAATATCGTATGATTGACCGAAGTAGGATTCCGTGATGGCTGTATCTTCTATGTGCCATCCGGGCCTTCCATCTCCCCATGGAGACTCCCAATATGGTTCCCCAGGTTTCCTGAACTTCCACACTGCAAAATCACCCGGATCTTCCTTGCTCTCATTCACCTCGATCCTTGCTCCGGCCTCTATGTGATCCATGTCCTGCCCGGACAGTTTTCCATAATCTTTGAATTTACGGATCCTGTAATATAGCCCATCGTCGGTACGATAAACGTAACCTTTCTCCTCAAGCCTCGTGATCTGGCTGATTATCTCATCCATGTACAGCGTAGCCCTGGCATAGAGATTTACACTGTCTATGCCGAGTTTTCTCATTATACCCATGTATATGGTATAATACCTGTCGGCAACAGTTCGGTAGTCACTTCCCTCTTCCCTGGCCCTGTTTATGATCTTGTCATCGATATCTGTAATATTCTGAAGATAAAAGACAGAATATCCTCTACTCCGCAGATACTTGGATACCATGTCAAAGAACACATAAACTCTTGAATTTCCTACATGTGGGATATCATAGACTGTCGGTCCGCAAACAAACATGTTAACCCTCCCCAGGTGAAGTTCGCGAAAGTCCCTTTTTCCCTTCATGGTATCCTTTATGAGCATGGCAGGCAGATGCAGTATGTAGTGAGCGTATTAATATTTAACAGAGGGTATTTTGCAAGCATCCTATCTTAACACAGTGATCCAATATGTATTAATATAAAAAATAAATCTGCTTCAGTGAAGCGGCAAACCGAAGCATCTTTCTCGGAGGGCGTGAAAATTGGAATACAGTCCTCTGGTTCCAGCTACCTTCAGAAACTGTGCAGAGACCTCATGAACTTAAATAGCCGGTACAACTGGGTTGGGATTTATGTCCTGAAAGGCGATAAATTAGTTCTGAACAGCTATGCAGGGGAACGTACAGAACACGAACAGATAAGTCTCGGGGATGGTTTGTGCAGCCAGGCTATTGTACAGAACGCAATTGTAAATGAGTCAGATGTGAAATCCAATTCCAAGTACCTGGCATGCTTTATCAATACGCGTTCAGAACTTGTCGTCCCGGTGAGGTTTGACGGCAAACCAGTCGGTGAGATTGATATAGACTCAGACACCAAAAGAGCTTTTGACAGAGAGGACGAACTGTTTATTTCAGAGATCGCAGAACTTATCTCAGAAACTGTCGGATCACTGGCAAAGTAGAGAATTTAATTTTGTCTGGTAGTTCACTTATGAGTCACTTTAATGAAGGCCAAAGGAGGATAGTAGGCATAGGAGCTACCATTATATCAATGCGGACACTTGGAATTTTTTTCTCCCTGCCTGTTTTTACAATCTATGGATATGCATTCTCCTCTTCACCTCTGCTGGTTGGGGTGGCCCTCGGTTCTTACGGTATTTCCATGGCAATCTTCCAGTATCCCTTGGGAAGGCTTTCTGATAAGTATGGACGGAAGTATATTACACTTCTTGGGATGATACCATTTATTGCCGGAAACCTGATTTGCTGGAATCCCATCAATATTTACGGGTTAATAGCGGGAAGGCTCATTGCTGGAAGCGGAGCAGTGTCTTCAACGGTTAGTGCCATGGTGCAGGAAAATATTGAGCCTAATCAGAGAAATTTCGCTATGGCCATGATAGGCATACCAGTTGGGTTGTCATTCCTGTTCGGAACTCTTCTTGGTCCTGTAATCGGTGCCTCTGTCGGCATTCGCTGGATATTTTTTATTTCGGCCGCTGCCGGAGTGGCTTCCATAGTTCCGATATTCTTCATAAACCCTTCTCCAGTAGAATTCGCCAAAAGAATCCGGGAAAAAATGAAGCCTGAGCACCTGTTGATATCGATATCCGGGCTGTTTATTTCGACGTATATGGCATATTTCTATTTTCACCTTCCACTTATCTCGGAGAAGTTCTTCTCCATCTCTGATTTTTATAAGTTCCTCCTCCCTGCCCTGTTTATCGCCGGCTTTGTAGCAGTTATTTCATCAATGTATGCTGACAGGGGAAAATTCAAGGTGGTTTCAATAAGCGCCTTGATAATGTTATTGGCTAGTACTCCATTCACATTGTTTTTGTCAGCATCCAGCCTATACTTCCTTTTCGCAGGGAGCACACTGTTCTTCGTCGGATATGCACTGTATGACATAGCGTTCCCACCCCTGGTCTCGCGTCTGTCATCTACAGGGTATTATGGATCAGCACTGGGAGTATTCAATTCTTTTCAGTATGGAGGGCAGTTTTTAGGAGGCATATACGCCGGCATATTCCTTTCCCTGTATGCTGGCAGGGTAGCAGGCTATGTTAACGCAGCATTCATCGTTGGTATGCTTTTAGTCTCTCTGGTTTTTCTCATGTTAGTACTTGGAAGAGTAGGAAAATAATCATGAGAATGCGTTTTCAATTTTCTTGCTGGGTTTTAGTGACCCAAGGCATAAAACTTTCCCATTGGTGATGTCTATGGCGGAAATTGAGGTAAATCGAATTTCTATACCATAACTGTCAAGCTCGTTCAAGCCGAGGTAATGGGAAACAGCTGCCCTTATAGGAAGGGCATGGCTGACAAATATGTAGTTTCCCTCGCGTTCTTCAAGTGCCCCGATCATTCGTTTCACCAGCGAAGCCCAGGACTCCATTCCAAGATCTTCTCTCCCTCCGAAGGGAAGGCTCTGGAATGGTTTTCCATTGAAACCTCCAAGACCGGATTCACGGATATCATCCATGATCTCTACCTTCCTGCCTATTATACCAGATATTATATCTGCGGTCTCTCTCGTCCGGAGTATTGGACTTGAAAAAATACCATCTATCCTGTAGTTCCTGAGAATGTTACCCATTCTCTCCGCCTGACTGCGACCCGTTTCTGTCAGGTTGTAATATTCCAGCTCCTCGGACAGGATACCTCTCACGTTCGCCTCACTCTCTCCGTGACGGATGAGTATAGCTTTCTTCATCTGTTTTGTAATAAGATGAGGGTTAATTAATTGTATTCCCATGTTTAAAGCGGGGCCCTCCAAGAAATGAGCATGTTTGCCACAAATTTATCAAATACTTGATAGCGTCAAAAATTAAAACTGCAATATTTTGTCAAATCTTTTGAACGTTTACTTGCATGCACGGTTAATTTAAAGGAGGCACGGATGCATAAATTTCATATCGAGAACTTTGTAGTGAAGCAATAAGCATCAGCGTATGTTTAGCTATTCTGGAACTAATTAAATTCTCTTATCCAAGCTTTACTTCAAGGTTCCTCTTTATATCAGAAATAATGTAACTAACGAATAGTTTTGAAACATTCCTTTCAGCTATTATACTAAACGGGTTCTTTATCACGGCAAACTTAGGGGTATATTCTTTGATCTTACGGTGCAGCGACTCTACCAATTCTGTCTCCCTGATCCTTTCAAACAGGGATCTCCAAAGATTCTTCATCAGAATTCTGGTGAACGAACTGCCGGTGGAGGAAACGATCAAAACCACACGATAATCTGTGTCAAAAGCATATTTTTGCTGAGAAAAATCAATCCAGTTCTTCACGTCCTGTTTAAACAGAACGTTGGCAAGCTCGTCGGCAAGCTTTTTGATGTCCCCATGATCTTCGTAAGAGCGAAGATCGTATGAAACGGTCATGTCATCCCTCTTTTCCCTATGATTGATTATCCGGTCCATTTATCCTATAATAATATTGAGAGGATATTTTAAAATATTGCAGAATTTGCGCCATATTACAACCAGTTTACTCGTAGGCATACTAACTTCTGTAAACTGACTTTAAAATCGTGATAATATTGAATACCGAATTAATCAGAGAAACTAAAGAAAGCTCAAGAAGCTTCCATTCAAATAATGTGTTTTTCACGATAGCAACAGAAATGATATCTTCCAGGACCTCTTTCCAAATCCAGAAAATCACTGTTCACTTGTTTGGATATCATTGTCCGGATCGGCAAATAAATTGACCAGGATAAAGAAGCTCAATACCCTGAGAAAATTGTGTGCGAATATGAAAGATCTGAAATTGGATCGCATTACTTTCGTTTTTAACTGGAACCTATCCATATGTCTGCTTAGAGAATATTCTCTTCCAGCCAGATAAATAAAGGAATGACATAATAGTTAAAGACAACGGAAGTAAGGAAAAACCTCGATGAGTGTATTCTCAACACAGTTATGGATCGAGAGTCACAGGAACAGATCATGGCGGAGATTCGGAAGATCGGAAGGACTTAGAATTTTGTACACTGCACATTAGCTACCTAGATTTATATATCCATAGAGCAATAGCTGTCCGAATTATGAAAAACGACGAAAACAGGCTGATACATGAAAAGAGCCCATATCTCCTGCAACATGCCCACAATCCCGTAGATTGGTATCCATGGTCTGAGGAAGCTTTCCGCAGGGCAAAAGATGAGAACAAACTGGTTTTCCTTAGCATAGGTTACTCAACCTGCCACTGGTGCCATGTGATGGAACACGAGTCGTTCGAGGACAGGGACGTAGCAGATGCAATGAACAGAAACTTCATATGCATCAAGGTTGACCGCGAGGAACGGCCGGATATAGACAATTTTTACATGACAGCTAGCCAGATACTTACAGGTTCTGGCGGATGGCCGTTGAACGTCATTGCAACCCCGGACAGAAAACCCATTTTTGCCATGACATACATACCACGGAATTCACGAGGTGAGCAGATGGGTATAATCGATTTATCAAATGCAATAGGAGAACTCTGGAAGGAAAAAAGCGCTGACCTCTCCAGGAGGGCTGATGACCTAGTTTCAAAACTCGAGATGGCGGTGGCAGCAAAGCCAGGAAACATGATGGATGAGAGGTTCCTGAAGGATGCTTTCACGGAACTGAAAGATAATTTTGACCCGATGAATGGGGGATTCGGCTCTTCGCCAAAATTCCCAACTCCACACTATCTGCTCTTCCTGATGCGGTATTATAGCAGATACGGTGACGACTCGGCTCTTCATATGGTAGAGAAAACCATCGAGAAGATCAATCTGGGGGGAATACATGATCATGTTGGCGGAGGTTTTCACCGTTACTCCACCGATGCTGGATGGTTCCTGCCCCACTTCGAGAAGATGCTGTATGATCAGGGTATGCTGATGATGGTATTCTCGGAACTGCACCATATAACGGGAAAGAAAATTTATAGTGACATGATAGAAGAGCTTTTTATCTTCCTTACCAGAGAAATGCACGGAGCATCAGGGGGGTTCTATTCGGCCATTGATGCGGATAGCGAGGGTGTAGAAGGGAAATTCTATACATGGTCATACCAGGAGATAATTGCTGTTCTTGGTCAGGAGGATGGGAAATTTTTCCTGGAGACATTCAACGCGAACCAGCAGGGAAACTACCATGATGAATCAACAGGAAGAAGCACAGGTAGGAACATACTATACTTAGATAAGGGGACAGCTGAGATCGCTGCCGGCTCAGGCACAGGAACGGATGCATTTGCCGCAAGAATAGCTGCATGCAGAAAGAAGCTTTTTGATTACCGTGAAAAAAGAACCAGGCCTCACACGGATGACAAGATTCTCACAGGTCTTAATGGAATCATGATCTCTGCACTTTCACTTGGGTATAGGGAAACCGGCAATGACAAGCTCCTGAAACTCGCAAAGGAAACAGCGGATTTCATTCTGGAAAAGATGGATGCCGGAGAAGGGAGGTTATTCCACACATACCGGGAAGATTCACCTGCAATTGAAGGATTTATTGACGATTATGCCTACTTAATTAAAGGACTCATCGATTTATACGAGGCATCATTTGAATTAAAATATCTTGAACATGCTTCTTTACTTAACGAGAGCGCGCTGAAGGAGTTTTTCGACGAGAAAGACTTCGGGTTTTTCTTTACTGCAAGATACAGGAACGAGGTAGGTGGAAGGAGGAAGGAGTGGTACGACGGAGCGATTCCCTCAGGGAATTCGGTCCAGATTCTGAACCTGCTACGGCTTTCCAACATGACCGAGAATGAAAAACTACGCGACATTGCGGTAAAGTCTCTTGACTCACTTTATGATACGGTGGCAAAGGCTCCGGTTTTTCACCTGTACCTGATGTGTGCTCTTGATTTTGCAATTGGCCCTACAACAGAAGTTAAGATAATCTGCGGAAAGGACGGTGTTGCAGAACAAATGATAAAGATCGCCAGAGAGAAATACAACTCGCGAATGACAATTGTTGCTGCTGACGAAACCGGGAATGAATTTTACGCTAAATTCCTCAAGGAGTTTTCACCCAAAGCAGACGGTAGGACAAGGGCGTTTGTCTGCAAAAATTACAGATGTCTTCCCGAGACCAGCACAGCTGAAGAGTTCAGGAAGCAGGTTTCCAATGCGTAGAGTATGTTTCACGGAAGTGTTGGAGAATCTGTGGCAATTGTACCATGAGTAACTGTGTCAATCAGTTCCAGGTATGATATGGTCTGCGGGCCTGTCATGCTCTTTACTGTTATAACCGGGTTCTCACCGAGATAGTTCCCGGCACTAACAGTAATAGTCCAGTTTGAATTCATGTTTGCTGAGGCCTGCCCTTTTTGAGTTGCAAATCCCAGGTTTATATCCTGAACAGACCCGGTGCCATTTGTTATAAGCAGTTCTACATTGGATAATGAGATGTTTCCGTTAGGGCTGACTGAAGAGATGTAGACAATATAGGTGGCGTTGGGCTGTGTATTCAGATCTGTTACTGTAAGGGATGCAGTTGGTGTCGTTGACCCGAGGTAGGATGTATAGCCACCAATAACTGAGTAAAGTGTAGCTGCTAGAACTACAGTTATTGCAATTAGGAGAATGGTGGCTATGATGGGTGAAACAGCATTATCTTCTTTATTCATTATGTCTTTCATTTACTCATGTTCTCCGGTTCACTTATTACCTCTAATTAATATTAAAATCTTTCCCAATTTTTAATAGAATATGGCTGACACAATATAAATAATAATATATTAAGTTGTCGTTATTTTTTTCTTATTTGCCTTAAACATGAAATGTGCCCTGATTGCCTGGCCATCAAGCATGCCGGTAGCAAGCGACAGTAATCCCGTGAAAAGAAGGGTTATATTCAGCGTGGGGAAATATATTAGCGAAGCAAACTCCAGCACGAACGTAAGTGTCCAGAACAGGCTTATCCAGACCGATTTGCGAAAGTGTATGCTGCTTTTCTTTTCATAAAATTTAACGCTTCTTCCACCCTTGAAACCTGCTGCAAAGCCAACTATCAGTCCAGCCGGGATAAGGAGGACGTAAGAATGCAGCACATAATCAGTTCCCAATACGGAGATATTCATACCTACGGACTGATAAAAGAGATAAATGGTAAAGAGAGTATAAACAATGGGAACAAATGCAACCCTGGAGAATGTATATCTGGTTCCATGGAGGGCGAATGTCATCCTTATTGAGAAAAGAAGTAAAATAATGACAACCATTCCGATAAACCCAAGTTGCAGGAGATTTAGTGAGCCCAAAACAGACTGCAATGATGGAACCGCATACCCGAGTATCTGCACATTTGATTATACTGTCCCTATATTTATAAGGATTTTATCAGGAAACTGGTCCATGGTTTCTGTTTATTGTTCGCGATGTTCAATCTCTGACCCTGATTCTTGTTCTCCTTAGAACGAATACATCGGTAAAGACATTCACGGAAAGCATCAGGCTGCTTAGCAGGAGCACTATAGGGGCAACCACAAGGGCATCTTTTCCCAGTATGCCGATAAAAGTGGATGAGTTTATACCATAATCGCTCAGGTCTAGTTTTACAACGGAAAGCGTATAAAAAGAAATGATGTTGAACACTATTATGAACAGCTGGAGTCCTATTGATCCAAGGTTGATAATGTCATATACCAGGAAGCTCAGGAGGATAGCCAGGAAGCCAAGAAGCACGACAGAGGAATTGAGAAAATAAACAGAAGCGCCAACAATAAAGCACATTGATCCTACGACAATAGGGTAAATGTCAATTCTCTTCAGGTTCGACAATTTCACTTTTCGCAACCAGAGCGAGGAAAAATTGATCACGCCAAGGCTAATAAGGACCATGAAATCAGTAATATTGACCAGGAAATTGTCTCCGGCAAGGGAGAGAGCAATTATCATGATAAGGGTGAACACCCATGACATTGATCCAAAAGATGCCGGGAGATAGCCATCTTCTGATAGGGCTCTCAGATGCCTTGATGCTGCCAGGAAAGCCGGGACAAAGGTTGTTATTGTAGCTATCATGAACGAGATTGCTACTCCTACTTCCCAGAGGGGGCCAAGAAACCTGCCGGCAATATAAAGTGATGGAATGTTTGAATCAATCAGAGAAGTGTAAGACGGATGGAGGCTGTAAACCGCTAATCCAAATAATATCTCTACGAAAGCTGAAATTATGACCGTCAAGGCCATTGCCAATCCCACATAAGATACTTTCTGCAACTTTTTCCCCGTTATCCTTGTATATATCGGTATAGAACTCTCCGGAACCGTTTCCCTGTCTAGAACCTGTATTTCCTGAAACCCGAAGAATAAAATAAAAAGATATCCCGTGTTCATTATCATTGTAAAAACAGGGTCTCCATGTGGAATTGAAAAGAGCCCGGTGAAGTTAAGGCTGCCCTTGACAAAGAGTGCTCCGCTCTGGATCAGCAGGATGGACACCATTACAACAACCATTACGATCTGGGCCATACCAATTCCGCGAAGGAATACGTTTTCAAAAAATGCATTAACCAGGAACCAGAATACGAAGACTGCAACTACGAGATAAACAATTATGTCACTCGCAAATGCGGAAAAACCGAGCTCTCCAAGCAGTGATGGTATGATCTGGAAGGCAAAAAGTACAAAAAATATCGAAGAAAATGCTGCGAGAGCAGTATTTGCTATCCACATAGAAAATCTCGATATGAAGTATCTTAGGCTCCGGGACCCGATTGCCTGCCTGGAAAATGCAGGTCCACCTACCGCCTCCATACCCTGTTTGCTGGAGTACGAATTCATGTCATGGTATACCTTGGACATAAGAACTGATAATGCTGCCGCTATGAGCAACGATCCTACCGAGAGAATCGAGTATTCCATTATATTCTCTGGAATTATGACAAAGAGCGGGGAACCAATTGTTGAACCTATTCCTACAGCCAGGAGAGTAACAAATCCGTAAGTCGGCCTTGCCACTCCCTTTATTTCTGGTTTCTTGAACTTGACCCTGAGTGACTCGGGCAGAGAGATAATCAGGGCCGATCCGGAGACCATGCATCCAAGGAAAGCCACGACTGTGAAAACGAGCTCTATATTGAACGGATAACCCTCCAGGATCAGGTTCACAATTGTGAGAAGGTATGATATGCCCATGAGAAGGAATATTACGCCTACACTGACAGCCCCGATCTTGAAACCAAGCACTATTCCCGTCCTGCTTACTTGTAATTTTCTCATTGGTGCACCTAGACCTTTAGGCCTGCTTCAGTGAGTTCTTCTGAAACTTTTCTAAGGATGTAGAACGCAGAGGCAAACAAGATAACCGAGATACCATAGTTGACAATAAGAACGAGGGAACCGGAAAATCCCAGGTTGAACACATCAATGTCAAAAGCTGAAAAGTATCGAATAATAGAACCTGGTGAAAGGGAGCCGATAAGGGTCGGGAATATGATGCCGATTCCAGATACGGTCAACATTGAAGCCAGCGCAATTTCACCGATAGAAATAAGTATTGCCCCAAAAATCTTGACTTCCCTGGACTGCTGTATTATCTTCCTGAAATCCTGCATGTCGCTATCGACAGATTGATTAATTTTCTTGTCTATTAGCACTGCTACTTCCGGGTCGGTTTTTGCAATAAGCATCACGGCCTTTACGTCAAGGGAAAGCTTATCAACTAACCCCTCTATTTTGTCAGAATCACCTCTTTGCAAATTTAACCCAACACAATGATTTTCAATCAGAAATAAATCTTTCCATACTTATACGCCGGGATACGATGTTAAAATGGCTGCTTTTGTCTGACATAAGCCATTGGTATACGGTCAGGCGCAAACTATTATTATTGATCCATTAATACATCTATTCATGATTTCCAGTAGTGCGAACCAGCCATCATCTAATTATGGGCACATTACTCAGGGTATTCTTTCTAACCTTTTCGATGCCATTGCATACTCGCGAAGATCTGCAGACAAGAGAGACGACTCCGAAAAAATACAGAAAGAAATGGCGGTCAAGTTATCAAGATCTGATGAACTCCTGCAGTCAATAACAAGAATAATCAAACAATTTTATGACGAGATTGGTCTCGACATTTTGAAGGACAACCTCGATTCTATCACGAGTTTCTCCACCGTATCGCTTGAACAGGTCAAGAGTAAGATGACAAAGTCATTCTCGACAAAAATAAGGGAACTCGAGGAAGAGATAGGATCAAACAAGACTCTTTCCGTTAAGGCACTTGAGGCCTTTGTTTCTGGAAATTATCTTCCAGTGAGGGAAAGCAGCATAATGCTTAAGAGCGTAGAGGGAGGTTATGACGCGAGAGCCAAGTACATCTCGGACGGCGACATTGAATATGATTTTTCCCTCGATGCAAAAAATATAGATATTTTCAGGGATACGCTGTTATTTTCAACTCTGATCAAAGCTTACCGTATCCCGGTTGGTACGGCAGGGACGTGGATAAGCAAGGAACCTGCAATAGATTACGAGAAAGTAGACAGGTATGCCATGGCTTCCGCTGAGTTGACAGGCGATAATCTAATCTGTAATTTTGGAGACGATTCAAAACAGTCTAATTTCAAGTTTATACTCTCAAAGGGTAATAATTCGCCATCAATAAGTGTCTATTATTCTGATCCCGGAAAACAGGTTGACATAACTTCTCAACCCGCTCTTAATAAGAACCTTGATTCCGATGCGCTATCGGAAGTCCTCGCTATTCTAATGAAATCCATGAAGGCGCTTGAGTCACACAAACAAAGGCTGCTAAAACTTTCTGTTGGAGACGATGACATCCTGTCTAGCGTAAATTATTTAAAATTCATGAAGTCCATAATAAATATAGCCGGACCAGACTTCAAGGCCGTTTTCCAGAAAATACTGGAGAATGATTTCAGTGTTTTGCCGGACCTTGGCAAGTATGGAATTAATAAAGAATACATAGCCAGCAAACTGAAAAGCATAGGGGATTCGTCAAAGGAATTAATGGACTTTCTGGGTGAACCACAACAGAACGCTTAGAATCGGCGCAACTAGTTTTTTTTGAGCAAACCATGCAATCCCAGCATCAAACTAAGAATGCCACAAAATGTACCTTCTCATGCTAAACACACATTCATTGCTCAAATTATAAATTATGAAATTTGGAATTTCCATTTGAAAGAGCCATTTCATAATCCAGCATTGTTATTATGAATTGTGCATGACTCCATATGAGCGGGGATGCAGATAGGGCAGTGCCATCATATGGGTTAACCTGTTCCGGAAGCATCCCTGAATCTTGTTTATGGTCCGTAACCCAGTTAATCATCTTCAGAGCAGATTCAAGATCTCCGCTTAGCAAGAAAAATTCAGATGCCCAGAGCGTGGTAATTATCCAGGGATTACCGGGAATGGAAGAATCTTTTCTCACCCTCTGGTAAGTATCGTTCTCGTACCTGGCCAGCCCTCCTATGCCGTTTACCCACAATCTCTTCATGATAACGGACATGCTTGACACAATCCTCGGATCTCCGGCATCCTTCATATTGAAGAGGAAGAGGGACATTATGGAACTATCCGGCGTATAGTCAGGTTTTCCGTCTATTATGGATCTTGCATAGATTCCTTTTTCATCGGAGAAGAATTTTTCCTCAAAGACTGTTTTCATGCGATCTGCAACTCTTTCATAATTCATGGCCACATCCTCATCCCCGAGCGTCTTTGCACACCTGGCCGCGGCTTTCAGTGCAGAGTATGATGTGGCAATGGTGAATGTATGGATGCCGAATCGCTCTTCCCACAGGTCGAAGGATGGCTTTGGAAGGCCATCGGTCTCCAGGAATGATAGTATGAAATCAGCGCTCTTCTTAATAACAGGTTCGTAAAGCTGGGAAAGGTATTCAATATCGTTGTTCTTGATGTAATGTTTCCATATAGCCCAGATTATGAGGGCGGTCTCGTCCTCCTGAATAGGCAGCACGCTATTCCCACCCATGATCCTTGGCAGCCAGCTGCTGGCCAGATTACCTGCCATGGTATACTTATGGTAGTAGTATCCTTCGGGAGAAATCATGGTTCTGGAAAAGTTGAGGAATTTTCTCGCCGGTCCTGAATGGTTTGCTCTGATCAGCGCATAGGCGGAAATTGCGGCATCTCTTGGCCACACATAGTAATATCCGTCCTTATTTGTCTTGATGGTCTCACTATCACTTGAGGCAACTATTCCACCGTTCTCTCCCATGTGACTCCTGACAATAAGAAGCGATCGTATGTACAGCGAAGCGAGGCGATCATCAAGAGCAATCTTCTGCTTTCCACCCCAAAGTCTCCAGTAATTTGAAGTCCTTGTCTCAAAGCGCGCAAGTGTCGCGAAATTCACGTCACGGCAGCTTTTCATTATCCCTTCAAGAGAGGTTCCACAGGCTATATAATAATAAATAACAGAAGTTCCCCCGGGGGGAAGTTTTGCCGTATGCCTGAGAATGGAGTCAACCGACCCCATCGCAACAGGGTTACCTGAAAGGTTTATGTCTTCTGCGTCTTTCCAGCTCCCCTCCATTCCCATGAATTCCTTGACTCCGATGGCGAACTGGTCCATTCCCGCGTTATTAATATCACGAACGGAAGCAAAGAAATACCTTGCACCCTTATAGTGAAGGATTCCATTCACGTCGGGCATGTAGACCGCGGTGTCTCCAATGTCATTGCCAAAGATATAAAAATTCTGGTGAAAGTAATATTTCAGGTCAACCGGTTCATTTGTGTTGTTAACTGCAGTGATTTTCCTGACATAAATATCGTTGTATATGTCGACGAAGTTCTCTGTCTTGAACTTCACACCATTCAGTTCGAACTCCCATTTTCCAATCATGGTGTGATCAACATAGTCCGCTCCAATTATTTCAGCGTTATTGATCCACTTGAAAGTGTTATTAACAGAAACTCCAAATTTGAATGGATGCCCTCCATGATTCTCCCCCTGACTTTCTGAATAGTAAAAGTCTATCAGATTCATGTTTTTGTCGAAATTGACAAGTAACCTCCCATTTCCAAGCGGGAGAAATCTCACCATATTCCTGCGAACGTGACCTGCTTAAATAAATTCTCTATGTACAAATTTGTGCATAACTTCTCTTGTCATGAATCCGTCAAGCAAGATTTATAAAGAATCTAAAAATGAATAGAATCAGAATGACTAACCCTATTTCCTCAACTTATCGTATACAGTTATCTCCCTCATTCAGATTCTCCGATTTAGAGGATATACTGGACTACCTTGATGACCTGGGTATCACGCACATTTATGCATCTCCAATCTTCCAGCCAATTTCCGGAAGCAGGCATGGGTATGATACAGTATTCTACAGTGAAATAAACGGTGAGCTTGGCGGCGAAGATGCATTCTGCAATGTCTCCAGGAAAGCTCACGATCTCGGGATGGGTTGGATTCAGGATATCGTGCCAAACCACATGTCAGCAGATCCTGAGAATCATTACCTAAGGGACATTTTCATTAATGGCGGGGAATCCATGTATTCAGGCATGATAGACCTATTCTATCCGGGGAGCGAGGCAGGATCAAAGTTAAAACTCCCCTTGCTCAATGCTGATTATGAGGAATCGTTGAAGTCTGGAAGAATAAGACTTTCTTTTGACGATGACTTCTGCTTTTCCATTGAAGGCTTAAGGATTCCATTATCCATTAAATCAGCCGAAGAGCTTCTTATTAAAAAAAATGCCGGCGAAACCCCTCTTGGCCTCTGCGCAGAAGTTAATCGTAATCCTGAGAAGCTGCATAGACTGGTACAGCAGCAGAATTATTTGCCTATGTACTGGAGGACACTTTTGCCGGGAACAAATTACAGGCGGTTTTTCGCTGTAAATGCACTCATTGCCCTAAATACACAAATTCCCGAAATATTTGATATTATTCACCAGAAAGTCTTCAATCTTATACATTCAGGATATATTGATGGCCTGAGAGTCGATCACATTGATGGGCTGTACGATCCAGGCCGTTATCTGGCAAAGCTTGGCGAGGCGTCAGGTACAGATTTGGTTTATGTGGAGAAGATTCTCGCGAGAGGTGAGGAAATCCCACGTTCATGGAACATTTCCGGAACAACGGGTTATGATTTCAACTTTTACTGCAGTTATCTTTTTGCTAACAGGAAAAACAGGCAGGCAATCCTCACGCATTACCGGAAATTCACGGGAAATACAAGAAGTTACATGCACACAGTCGAGAAATCCAGGCGGAAATTTATAACTTTATACTTCCGCAACGAGGTGGAGTACCTGGCGCAGATTTTCCTCGAAACTTTGCAGTCAAAAATTTACGGTCAGGAAATTACAAGGGAAGGAATGCAAGAATGTATAAGGGAACTGCTGGTGCACATTCCCGTCTATAGGACTTACCTGTCTGGCACGCATATCGACGAGAGAGACATTTCAACACTTGAAACAGCCCTTTCCGATTCTGCAAGAACGATTGGCCTGACGCCGGACCTGTCGGCGATACGGAGGTTGCTCGAAGAAGTTGCAGTTGATGAGAAGGCAATGTTCTGTTTTGCAAGGTTGCAGCAATTTATGCCGGCAGTGATGGCAAAATCTTCCGAAGACAGTGCGTTCTTCATCTATAACGCTTTAATCTCGCTCAACGAGGTTGGTGGAGACCCCTCTGTTTACTCTGTCTCGAAGAGTGAGTTTCATCAATTCAACAGGAATAGGACGGGTAAGCTGAGGTATTCAATGAATGCACTTTCCACGCATGACACGAAGCTGGGTGAAGACCTCAGATCAAGAATATGTGCGATATCAAATATGCCTGAAGAGTGGAAGGATTTCCTCAATCATTCGTCACTTAATAACTCAAAGTACCGGTCTATGGTGGATGGAAAGAAAGCCCCCTCGTCTAACGAGGAATACCTGATATATCAGCTTCTTCTTGCTGACTCTCCGGAAAACTGGAACAACAGGAATTTTAGGGAGAGGATCCTCGCTCAGGTTCTGAAATCTGTCAGGGAGGGAGGAATAAACAGTGAATGGAACAGAATAAACGACCTTTATGAAGATGGAGTCAGGAAATTTCTCACTGGCATAATGGATGACGAGAAATTCAGGGAGATTTTTTCAAGAGTCTATCAAATGGCTTCAGCTGATGGGACCATAATTTCTGCATGCCAGAATGTCCTTAAACTGACGGCACCCGGAATTCCGGACACTTATCGCGGTTCTGAATCCATGAACCTTAGATTTACCGATCCAGATAACCGGAGTGAAGTTGATTTTGATGAACTGAAGAGCAGGTTGTCCGCTATAAAGAATTCTATGGCTGTTAATGATCTCGGAACAATCCTGGAAAGTAGCGGGAAAGGAGACCTGAAGATTGCTATCCATTACAAGCTGCTAAACTTCAGGAGGACTCATCAAAAATTGTTCATGGACGGAGATTATGTGGAGATTAAAGAGATCGGTAAGAATCCAGGAAGGTTGTTTACGTTCGCCCTGGTGGACAGCAAAGAGTGGTTTATTGTATCCGTCATCATCAACGCTAATGGGATTATGGCAGAAAATGGCATCTCTCCGGATGTGGTAAAGATGGCAGGTACAAGAATAGTCCTGCCGGAGGCAGCGCCAGATAAATTCCTGAATCTGTTCACACGGTCCAGGATAAGCAGCAATGGGTCAATTGACGTTGCGGAGGGCATGGGTATCCTTCCATTCATGGTAATTTATTCCGGGGAAGCAGGAGTTTATTAAATGCTCGATAAGTTGCATCATGGCCCACTGTTTATAACGGACTCTGAAGTAGAGCTTAACCTGTGGGCTCCATTGGCTCCTGAAGTGTGGTTGATCCAGCCCGAGTCAGGGGAGAAAATTAGGATGCAAAAAGTTGGATCCGGTTTTCACCGGGTAAATATCAGTACCGCAAGGGATCTCCGGTATGTTTTTTCCTTAGGAAATGGCAAAATAGTTGCAGATCCCGCATCGCGATTCCAGCCGGAGGGGGTAAGCGGGCCTTCAATGCTTGTAAATCCCAATGAGTATCAATGGAGAAATGAAACATGGAAGACCTATGGGATGAAAGAAAGCATAATCCAGGAGATACACATCGGCGCATATTCTACGAAGGGAAATTATTCAGGGGTCAAGGAAAGAATACCGCATATGCTTGATATCGGCATAAATACGGTCGAACTGATGCCATTGGCACAGTGTTATGGATCAAGAAACTGGGGTTATGACGGTGTCTTTCCTTTTGCACCAAACTTTTCATATGGTAATACAGATGATCTGAAGAACCTTGTGGACACGCTTCACGCGAACAGTATATCTGTGATTCTTGACGTTGTTTACAATCACTTTGGTCCTATTGGTGGGGTATTTCACGAGCTTGGGCCATATTTCAGCAGCATTTACAGAAATCCCTGGGGAGAAGCCATAAATTACGACTCTGGCGGTTCGGATGCTGTACGATCATTCATACTGGAAAATGTGGATTACTGGATCAGGGAGTTCAGATTTGACGGGTTACGGCTGGATTCCATTCACTCGATCTACGACTCTTCGCCGGTCCCGATCCTGAAGATGGTCACAAAACTTCGGGACAAACTCGAGGATGATCTTGGGAGAAAGATAAAGCTGATTGCAGAGAGTGACAGGAATGATCCATTAACAGTGCTCTCAGCAAATAAATGTGGTATGGGTATGGATGCCCAATGGAACGATGACTTCCACCATGCAATACATGCGTACCTCACGGGCGAGAATTTGGGTTATTATATGGATTATGGGGCTTTTGATCAGATAGTGCATTCCTACACAAACGGCTTTGTTTATGATGGTGTCTATTCTATGTTTCTCAACAGGATGCGGGGATCGAGATTCAAAAGGGTTCCAGCAGATCGGCTAATCGTATATACGCAGAACCATGATCAGGTCGGGAACCGTGCCTATGGTGATAGGCCTGTTCTTATAATGGGTGACGCCAAGGCCAGGCTCTTTGCTGCATCTGTTCTGCTCTCTCCCTTCACGCCTATGATCTTCATGGGTGAAGAAAATGGGGAACAAAACCCGTTCCTGTTCTTCGTTGACTCAGATGATGCAACCTTTACTGAAGTCATCCGGCAAGGAAGAAGGGAGGAATTCTCAGCCTTTGGGTGGGATAATTCAATACCAAATCCATTCGACAAATCATCATTCATGGCTTCGGTGCTGGACTGGAATCTAATTAATCAGGACAGGGGAAGAAAGTTCAACGCTTTATATCGTGACCTTATTAAGATCCGGAAGCAGTGCATTACAGGGCAACTGCCCATAATAGAACTGTGTGGAGATGATAGGAGGATCATCAGGCTGAAGTATGAGGATACCAGGCTCATTGTGTATCTTTCATTCTCTACAACAACTTATCAGTTGCCTGCAGTGAACCCTGAAGAACTACTTATTGACACCTCGGCCCCCAAGTACGGCGGCATAAATCACAGGAAAGAGAATTACAGTGTTAATATTACCATTGAACCATATTCTGCCATTGCTATTTTGGCATCTGGAAATTCATCTGATCTCCCTTGCAACAGTGACTGAACCACCCTCAATGGAGATTTTCTTTGAGCCAATGGGTATTGGAAAGCTGCCGTGGTGTTCAGGTATAGAATCAATCAATATCTCCTGGGATCTCCACTTCGCTGGAAGGGAGAACTCGATAACATTGCTTGTTGGATTGTATATTATCATCAGGTCATCTGCGGCCTGCTTTGCAGAAGGGGTGTCAGTGAGATCCATTTCTGTATGGGCGAGAAGCACCCCTATTGCCCCCAGGGTAGGGTCTGCCCATTGATCATACCGCATTTCGCTTCCGTCTGCTTTAACCCACATGACATCCTTCTTATTTGTGCCTCTTATGACTGATCCGCTCTGGTATTCCCTCCTCCGGAGAGTGCTGTATTTCATTCTGAGGGAAATTGCCATCCTGACAAATTCAATCATCTTCCGCCTGTTTTCATCAATGTTCCAGTTGTACCAGCTGATCTCACTATCGTGACAATAGGCGTTGTTGTTTCCCAACTGTGTCCTCATTATCTCGTCGCCACCAAGAATCATCGGCACTCCCTGTGAGGTCATCAATGTGAGAAAGAAACTTCTGATCCTCTTGTTTCTTGCCCTGAGTATTTCCGGGTCATCCGTGGGTCCCTCTACACCGAAATTCTCGCTTATGTTGTCATCAGTCCCGTCCTTCCCGTCTTCAAGGTTTGCGTCGTTGTGCTTGCCGTTGTAGGACACAAGATCCAGCATCGTAAAGCCATCGTGTGCGGTTATGTAGTTAATACTGGCATGAGGTCTTCTCCCGTTTCCTGCATAGAGATCCGGGGAACCGGAAAGCCTTGTTGCAAATTCACTCAAGTTGTTTCCATGATCTTTCCAGTAGTGTCTGGTGCAATCTCTGTATTTTCCATTCCATTCAGCCCATAGTACGGGAAATCTTCCGACCTGGTAGCCCCCGGGTCCGACGTCCCAGGGCTCTGCTATGAGCTTGACCCTTGACAGTATCGGGTCCTGGTGTATTATATCAAAAAATGCGGAGAGCCTGTCGACGTGGAACAGCTGCCTGGCGAGGGTCGCTGCAAGATCAAATCTGAAACCATCGATGTGCATCTCAGTCACCCAGTACCGAAGGCTATCCATGATAAGCTGCAATACCTGCGGATGCCCAGCATCAAGACTGTTTCCAGTACCAGTGAAATCATCATAAAATCTTGGATTTTCCGGATTCAGTTTATAATAGGCTGCATTGTCAATACCCCTGAATGAGAGTGTCGGCCCAAGCTGATTTCCCTCGCCGGTGTGGTTATACACAACATCAAGAATTATTTCAATGTTGTTTTCGTGCAGGTTTTTGACAAGATTCTTGAACTCATTGATCTGTTCTCCGGGATTTCTGTTGTAACTGTACCTTATATCGGGAGCAAAGTACCCTATTGTATTATAACCCCAGTAATTGGAAAGCCCCTTGTTCTGAAGATAGTCAGAATCCACTTTCTGATGGACCGGCATAAGTTCCACTGCAGTCACTCCCATGTCGACCAGATACTGCAGAGAAGGCCGGGCCGACATTCCGGCATAAGTTCCCCGCAGGTTCTCGGAGATAGAATCCATCAACTTTGTGTACCCCTTCACATGTGTTTCGTAAATTACTGTTCTGTTCCAGGGATGTTTTGGATTTTTCACTCCCTTCCAGTCGAAGTTGTCTGTGTATACAATTGACTTGGGAACAAATTTTGCATCATCACTGGCGTTGAATGAAAGGTCTTCAGCACCATCTCCCATCACGTATCCGAAAATATCCTTGCTCCAGTTTATGGGGCTGGATAAAGCCCTGGCATATGGATCAATGAGGAGCTTATTACGATTGAACCTGTGCCCCTTCTCCGGTGCAAATGGTCCATCCACCCTGTATCCATACATCGTCCCTGCCCCCAAACCGGAAACGTGGGTGTGCCAGACGTGGTTATCAACGTTCTTTAAGGAAATTATCTCTGATGGAGAAGCATCGTCAGGGTTCCTGTAGATTTCAAGATCAACTGAGGTAGCATTTTCAGAGAATAACGCAAAATTGGTCCCGTCATCACCGAGGGTTGCTCCCTGTGGGTATGGATTTCCCGTTCGAGCGTTGAGCATAGCGTTGGAATACGTATATTGCATAATATAGCTTTTGTGTGTATGCTGCAACCACTCATTTCCTGAGACTGCATGATTCACGTGATGCCGTGAAACATCCTTGTTATTGCTTTCATTGGAACCCACGCCCATGATGGCCTGTTATTGAGTTCATATATCAGCTCATATGCTGCTTTTTCAACCACAAATAACCTTAGGAGGAGTTCGTGGAATTCCTCGTTGCTACCGAGCAGGGTGATACTATCGCCCAGCGATTCCCGGTAAGAGCTGATAAAGGTTTTTTCGGACATGTTCCTTAACTCGTCGACGAATTTGCGTTCAACTCCACTGTTCAAGCCGCGGCAAACAAACTCCAGAAGATAATCGAGGGACCTCAGCATTCCAGCAACATCTTTCACCGGAGGATAAGGCATGATTCTTTCTTCGATGCTGCTCAAGGGCTCGCCCTCAAAATCTATGACATAGTAACTTCCCTCGGATACCAGCACCTGGCCCAGATGGTAGTCACCATGAACCCTGATCTTCTTTGCCTGGGAAACTCTGATTCCAGTCAGGATTCGGTTGCTGATAGTTTCAAGACCTGAAGTATGTATGCCGCTGACGAAACTGGTTTTTAGGAGATGGTCAATTTCAATACTATTCGATATCAACTCTCCTGCTGTCTCTAAATATTCCCTTATCCTGGAAATAACTCCGCTGATATCACTTTCCTCAATATCACGGGGCGCGAATGAGGGATCATTGACATGGGAGAGCGCTCTGTGCATTCTTCCGGTAAGCCGCCCGAGGCCAGAAGCAGCATGAAGGAATTCGTTCTGAAAGTTCCCAGAATATTCATTATTATGGGGCGTGTACCCAAGCAACCCGTCAAAGAGCCTGTTATAATAACTCCACGCGTCAATGGAACCATAAATGAACTCTGATGCATAGGCAACATATATTTTTCCAGCTTTCCCGGAATAAGTTACATACCCAAGCGGTTTTGGGGTTTCCTTAAATTCACGAAGTTCAGCAAGCCTGACCGGGACTTCAATGTCAGGGTTTTCACCTCTTTTCAGGTTCCTGTAGCTCTTGATGATAATGGAATTTCCCACTATCAGCGAGCTGTTGCTCTGTTCAGTACTGACAATACGCGACCCAGAGTTTTCTGGTTTTGTGAAATATGCGGTTTTGGTGAACAAAAGCGACGATGTGCCATCATATAATTTTGAACCGAGCGTGAAGTTATTCATCAGAGAATCGGCGTAGCTCCGGGACAGGAACGCATCCTTGAGGGCTAAAAAAGAACCATTTTCACTGAACGATCCTATGAACTCGCCCTCGGGAACACTGGATACCTCCACAGGAATATAATACAGTGCCTCCTGGCCTGTAACATATGAAATCCTGCACATGAGCGCAAGGATCGTGTTGCTGTCGTTAAGGGAAAAAGCTTCAAGGACATTCAGTGCGTTTGCTTGCATTGATTTGTGGGAATACCACCTCTGTTTCTCGGCGTATTTCAGTATCAAATGACTGAAATGTTCCTCCATGAACTCCTTTGGTAGCTTAATCATCAAAATCGTTCTCGTCAAGGCGATCAGGAACAGTCAGGTTAAGCCAGAAGAACCCTCTTGGCGGCAATGTGAAAAAGTATGGCAGGTCCCCTATCTGTGGAAACGGTGATTTTGTTATAGCCTCAAGAGGTTTAAGTCCCTTGAATTCAGGCAGGCTAAGCTCGACGTATGTCGGTCTCCTGGATAGGTTGAAAATGCACAGCATGCGCTGGTCCTTGTATTCTCTCACATATGTCAGGACCCTGCGGTTTTTCTGTTCAATGAACCTTACCTCCCCCCGTCCGAGAAGTTCAGAATAGTTTTTCCTGACCCTCAACATTTTCTTCATCCAGTTCAGCAGCGACGATCCGGATCTCAGCTCAGATTCCACGTTAACACTTTCATAGTGATAGTTAGGGTTGGTTACCACCGGAGAATAAAGCTGTTCATTATCTGCGGTGGAGAATCCGGCATTCCTGTCATATGACCACTGCATCGGGGTTCTGACTCCGTTCCTGTCTCCAAGGTACACGTTATCACCCATCCCAATCTCATCCCCGTAGTATATGATGGGAGTACCCGGTAAGGAAAGCATCAACGCGTTTAAAAGCTCCAGGGTAGCCCTGTCGTTGTCCACAAGAGGGGCAAGCCTTCTCCTGATTCCCAGATTAAGCCTCATTTTTGGCAGCTTTGCGTATTCCTTATACATAATGTCCCTCTCTTCATCAGTCACCATTTCAAGCGTCAGTTCGTCGTGGTTCCTCAGGAATATCGCCCAGTCACAGTCGTCCGGAGTCGGAAATGTCTGGTTTATAATGTTAATCAGGGGAAAACTGCTCTCTTTTGCCAGAGATATGAACATTCTGGGCATAAGTGGGAAGTTGAAAGCCATCTGGAACTCATCGCCGTTTCCAAAGTACTGCTTTGCGTCGCTGGGCCACTGGTTTGCCTCCGCCAGCAGTATAGTTCCTGGGAACTCGTCATCCATCATCTTCCTGATCTCCTTGAAATAGGCATGGGTTTCCGGTAGATTCTCACAGCTTGTTCCCTCCCGCTCAAACAGGTAAGGGACAGCATCACACCTGAATCCGTCCAGTCCCATTTTCAGCCAGTATCTAATTACATTCTTCATCTCCTCCCGAACTTCCGGATTGTCATAGTTCAGGTCCGGCTGGTGCGAATAGAAACGATGCCAGTAGTACTGCTTTGTGTTTGGCTCCCAGGTCCAGTTTGAGGTCTCACTGTCCACGAAAATTATCCTGACACCGCTGTATTTAAGATCTGAATCACTCCAAACAAACCAGTCTCTCTTTGGTGAATCCCTGCTCTTTTTTGCATCCTGAAACCATTGAATCTGATCAGATACGTGATTGAGCACAAGGTCCGCAACAACCCTTATGTTGTATCCGTGGGCTTCAATGATAAAATTCTTGAAATCGTCCATAGTACCGTATTCAGGCTGTATGGAATAGTAGTCAGAGATGTCGTATCCATCATCCCTTAAGGGTGACTTATAAAATGGCAGCAGCCAGATTGCATCCACTCCCAGATTATGCAGGTATGGCAATTTGAGGCGAAGTCCGTTAAAGTCTCCGGTGCCGTCGTTTGTTGAGTCGAAAAAAGATTTTACGGGAACTTCATAAAATACAGCGTCCCTGTACCATAATTTGTTACTGTCCATTCTTTCTACCTCTCAATTCTGAGAATGTGTGCCATTCTCTGATCCGGTGTGAGCCTGACATAACCAGACATCCCCTGCCAGGAATATAATTCTCCTGTAAGCAAATCCCTGACATTGTATGTGTTTTCTCCACTGATTCCCAGCAATTCCACTGGAACTCTCAGATTGGCGGAATGTACCTCATTGGGGTTGATATTGACTGCGACGAGGATAGCGTTACTTTTGTCTGAGGATATACGACTGTAAAAAATTATGTTCGGGTTGTTGCTGGGATGGAATTGTAAGTTCCCGAATTCCTGCAATGAACTGTTGTTCATTCTAATATAATTGAGCGTGGAAATCAGCTGCTTAATATTGCCCTCACTATCCCAGTCCCGGACCCTTATTTCATATTTCTCAGAATTTAGATACTCTTCGCTGTTTTCTACAGCCTCATTTTCACAGAGCTCAAATCCGCTGTATATCCCCCATAGCGGTGAAAGTGTTGCAGCGAGTACAGCCCTGATCTTGAACGCTGCTCTTCCACCGGTCTGCAGGATCACCGGAAGTATATCCGGGGTATTGGTAAAGAGCATATACCTGAAATGATCAGAAACAGGTGGCGAGGACAGTTCAGTAAAATATTCCCTAATCTCGAAATCATAATTCCTCCAGGTGAAATAAGTATAGGACATCGAAAAACCGATCTTAGACAACTCATACATCACAGCCGGTTTTGTGAACGCCTCTGCCAGGAATATAACTCCAGGGTGTTCACTGTGCACTTCCCCGATTAACCATTCCCAGAATTCAAATGGTTTGGTATGTGGATTATCGACCCTGAATATGCTGACACCCTTGTCTATCCAGAATAAAACAACTCTCTTCAGTTCTGCCCAGAGATTCTCCCTGTCTACGGAGTAAAAATTGAGAGGAAATATGTCATAATACTTCTTGGGAGGATTCTCAGCATATCTAATGCTTCCGTCCGGGCGCCTGAAAAACCAGTCCGGGTGGCTTTTCACATAAGGATGATCCGGAGAGCACTGGAACGCAAGATCCATGGCTATTTCCATATTGTTTTTACTGGCCTCTTCTATGAGTTCTGAGAAATCCTCCATTGTACCCAGGTCACGGTTTATCGCGTCGTGTCCTCCATCACTGTTTCCTATAGCCCATGGGCTTCCCGGGTCTTCAGGAGCTGCAGTGCGGGACCCGTTCTTTCCCCTTCTCTGTGAATGTCCGATGGGATGAATGGGAGCAAGATAAAGTACGTCAAATCCCATCGCTGAAATATCAGGCAATCTTTTGATAACATCCCGGAAAGTTCCGGTGATGCCTGGCTTAGTTCCCTGAGATCTGGGGAAGAGTTCATACCAGCTAGAAAAACCTGCCCTTTTCCTTTCCACAACCAGCTTGAGAGTTTTATCATATCGCTTGAGGCCAAGTTTCTCCTGGTATTTCTGTACTACAGATTGCAGGTCAACTCTATTCAGAATCTCAATTACATCCTGCGCGGTCTCACCTGAAATTTTGGCTATTATATCCTTTACGAGCGATTTTTCCTTTCCGCTTGCCCTTCCCATTATTCCACTCAAAATGTCTACTACAACTGGCAGATCGCTTGATATGCTTTCTCCACTACGATACCATGACTTGATATTGTCCAATAAGGTTGCATAAGTATCTATCCAGGATTCTATTGTATACTCATATGTGCCTGTATCCTCAACCTTGAAGCTTCCTGTCCAGTTGTCATTGTATCCGGGGATCATGTTAGTAGATTTCCATTGACGGGAGCCAATTTTCCTGTATTTTAAGCTAGACCCGATTTTATCTGAGCCATGTGTAAAAATATCTGCCTCTATCCTGACAGTGTCCCCTACCACCTTTTTAGCCGGGTACTTTCCACAATCAAGCTGCGGATGTACGTTTTCAATTGCAATTCTAGTGGACTTCATTCTTTTATCAACTCCTCAGATTCGAACAGGACTGCTCCTAGAGGAGGAAGGGTGATTTCGAGTGAGTTTTTCTTCCCATGCATGCCCTGGGGAGATGAAAGTTTTCCGCCATAGTTTCCAATGCCGCTTCCGCCATAATCTTTTGAGTCAGAATTAAAGATTTCCTTATAAAAGCCGGTCCTGTTTACTCCGATCACGTAGTTATGCCTCGGGACCGGGGTGAAGTTGAAAGCAGCCACAATTTCCCTGGAATTTTCAACGGAATGCCTTATGAAGCAGATAACGGTGTTATTTGTATCATTGAAGTCTATCCATTCAAAACCCGCGCTGGTGCAATCCAATTCATGAAGCGCTTTCTTATCTCTATAAAGTCGGTTAAGATCGGAGACCAGATCAGACAGCTGTCGGCGTCCATAATCGTTGTAACTTGTCCAGTTCAAGCCATCCATGGCGTTCCATTCGCTTTCCTGTGCGAATTCATTTCCCATGAATATTAGCTTCTTACCCGGATACGTCATCATGTATGAGAAAAGCAAACGTGCATTTGCCATCTTCTGCCAATGGTCTCCAGGCATCTTCCCGTATATCGATCCTTTCCCATGCACGACCTCATCGTGGGAAATTGGCAATATGAAATTCTCACTGAATGCATACCAGACAGAGAACGTCAACTTGCCAATGTCGTACTTCCTGTAAACCGGATCCTTGGAGAAGAAATCAAGCGTATCGTGCATCCAACCCATGTTCCACTTATAATCAAAGCCTAATCCCCCCAATTCAGTGGGTCCAGTAACTCCACCCCACGCGGTTGACTCTTCGGCTATGAGCATGACTCCTGGAAAACGATCGTGCAATATCGTGGCCAGTTCCTTTATGAACGAGATCGCCTCAAGATTCTCCCTTCCTCCGTACTTGTTAGGAATCCATTCTCCCTGCTTCCTTGAATAATCTAGATATAACATTGAAGAAACCGCATCAATCCTTATTCCATCGGCGTGGTATTTATCCACCCAGAAAATGGCGCTTGAGATGAGGAAGTTGCGAACCTCATTCCTCCCGTAGTTGAAAATCCTCGTGCCCCAGTCAGGGTGTTTTCCTTTTCTTGGGTCTGCATGGTCATAAAGGTGTGTGCCATCGAACATGGAGAGGCCGTACTCATCGTCCGGAAAATGTGCAGGGACCCAGTCAAGAATTACTCCAATACCATTCCTGTGCAGCGTTTCAACGAAATATATGAAGTCTTCTGGCGTTCCGAATCTGGAAGTTGGAGCAAAATAGTTGACAACCTGGTATCCCCACGATTCATCAAGAGGATGCTCCATTATCGGCATTAACTCGACGTGGGTAAACCCGGTCTTTTTTATGTAAGTCACCAGATCGTCCGCAATTTCCCTGTAGTTTTTGAATGAGCCGGATTCCGACTTCTTCCAGGACCCGAGATGCACCTCGTAAATAGAAATGGGCTTATTCCTTGATCCCGTTTCTGTTCTCCTGCTCACCCAGTCTTCATCACCCCGCACTGATTGGATATCCTTAACAATCGAGGCTGTCCTCGGACGCTTTTCTGTGAAGAAGGCATAGGGATCGGTCCGCAGGGTAATGGTTCCTGTTTCCTTGTTTCTCAGTGCATACTTGTAATATTCATTTACCGAGAGCCTTGGAATAAATATCTCCCAGACACCTGACATTTTCACGTTTGACATTGGATTCATGCCCTCAGTCCAATGATTGAAGTTGCCTACAAGGGAGACCGATTCTGCATTGGGAGCCCACACAACGAACCTTACACCGTTCACTCCGTCGCGTGAAACAGGATGAGCGCCAAGAGTAAGATAACTTTCGTAAAGTTCACCCTTTCCGTATAGGTAGAGATCGAAATCTGAAATTTGTGGAGAGAAATAATAAGGATCTTCCCGGGTATCCACATACCCGCTCTCATCCTCGTATGAGACAAGATACCTTTCAAAAACTAAATTATGGCTAATGATAAGATGGTAAAAACCTCTGCTATCGGAGATCATCTCAAACCTTTTTCCCGAAGGCACTAAATCAATCCATGCCTTCCTTGCAAGCGGAAGGTAAGACCTGATTACCGAACTGCCGTCATCAAGTTCATGCAGACCCAGATAGGAATGAGGATTAATTTCACGGTGTTCTTCAATTGCATTCACATAATCGGGATTAATCAGTAAATTCACCCATCGAATACGACATAATTTAATATGGACTCTTTGCATAAAAATATTTATGATCCTCTGACCAGAAAGCTCTCAGGTTTACAGTTATTAAAAGATTCTATCTGTTGTCGTGCAATTATGCAGCAGGAGCCTGACACAGGTATCCGCTCTATATTTGCCGGAAAAGGCTGACAGTGATCAAAATTTTAGAGCAATATAACAGATCAGATAAAGACGAAAAACAACTATAATTCCCTTGATCTATTCATCCGGCTTTAACAAGGAGTTTCCGGTTTAACGTTTGCTGGCTGAATCACTACGAGTGCGAATTTCGAGAACGAAGGCACTTTCCCTATATGCTAAGCCGAATGCCTTAAACTAGGTACATCTGAAGGAATAAGCCATTTGACCTTATCTCATTCTACCTGCCAGCAGGCAGGATAAATACCGGAATATTCCAAGGAATGGTCTGGTTTTATTTCCTTTACTGTGAAAGGGGAATTTCCCACATAAAATTATAAGATCCTGGGAATATGAATCAGCTTATCTGTACTTCGCGCTCCATCCAATCGAGTGATACTTTTTGTGTTCTATTCAGGAATTCTTCCCGAAGCGACTTCAATTCAGAAAGTGATAGAGATTCTGTCAAGAAGTATCTCCCATCAGTTTCATCAACAAGATTTTCCTCACGTAACAACCTGATCTTATCCTGGTCAAATAAGGGTTTTTTAAGTTCCCTGAGTTTTTTTGTCTCAATGTTGAATATAACTGTCTTAAGTATTCTTGCAAGTGTGAAAGCCCTGAATTCATGCGATGTACGCAGTTTCTCAAATTCAGAAGTGAGCAAGGCACTCAGGAGTTCCTCTGAATAGTGATCGGCGAAACCTTTGACATGCTGGATATAGAAGAAGTAAGGCATTACAGGGGTTTCACCATCAAATGATGAATAGGTATAGACCAACCTTTTCCCAAGCACATCCTGCAAGTAATTCAAGGGTTCAACGGACTTTATCGGGTTATTGTTCTCAACGATTGACATCCATGCCTGTGGAATGAAATCATCTGGAAGATTCAGGGAATTCTTAATTCCAAAAATTGCATCTTCTTTTTTCACCCAGCTGGAACCATTCTCAGATAGAGCGCTTATCCTGAGGTACAGCAAAATGCTGAATATGTCCATTATGCGGGCTTTTGATCGGAAACTGACGGTATCTGCAGAAGGAGCACTGGACGCAGGCAATTCAGCTCCCGTACGAAGTCTTATCCTTCTGTTGCTGTGTCCGAGGTCTTCAATTACTAATATATCGTGGTTTTTCGACACATAATCTGACAGTTCATGCTCATCTATTCCCGCAGTATTAAGGATAACCTGCTTCGTTTCCCATGGCGTAACGACATAATTCACTTTTTCACTCGAATTAAAAACTCCAGCCGTAAATTCAGCATCTCTTATCTTTTCTGTATTTTTCAAGTATGTAGCAATTCGCATGAACGGTTCCGGATACTCCATGACAGTACAGATGTTGCCATGCTTTATGTTATTATCTTAGCAGGGAAGTCAACTAATTTGCATGCATGGCGGGATACACAGAGGCATTGTTAATTTATATGATTAAAGCATTTCCGATGCTTCAACATACTGTCCGCTTAATCCGAAGGAAAATTTGATCCTGATTGGGCGTGAATTTGGCTTGATACTTATGCAGAATCATTCGCTAAGGTTATATACGCATATTACTTATGATTAGTTAGCACTGAGGTGCTGGCGATAGGGATTTATGTCTGGTGACAGATTCAATTATTATCTGAAGTTGATACTCAACGCATCTCTTGATGAATATCATCTTATATCCGAACAGTTACAGAACGATCCGCTGGTTTCGACTCCAGAAACTGAGGAACTTGATAGACTGATCAACAGATATATGGGTGTCTATAACAAATTTGACTTGAAAGTTGTCAACTCTGTCTCAGGAATCGAGGAATATCCACCACAAACCGCTTTGGATAACTTCGGTGGTAGCTCGGAATTCGTGGGAAGCGAGACAATGTTCAACATTGAATGGAAGGTCTATATCCCGAAGGGCAATTTTACCAATTCACCAATTAAGAAATGGTATTATAATGAAAAGATTTCAATGATACTGAACGATGTTCTTTCCAGTGTTGTTCCGGGCCGCTTCAAAAATTATTTTGACGTTCCGCCGTGGGTTCTTGGTACAATATATGCTCCAGGCACAATATACATTCAACTCTACGATCTTGTAAGCTCTGCAATTTCAAAATCTATCATACCTAGCTGGGATCATCTTGTGGACAGAGGCTTGCCAAGAGAGCTCGTAGATGCACTGCGGACTGAAAAACCGGGATATATGTTCTGATAAACTACCAAAAGTTATCTACGATGCCGGCATCGTAATTCATGAAATACACTGGAATAATTACTCCGATGCTGACCCCGTTTTCAAAGGACGGATCAATTGATTACGGTGCTACAGAAACGCTTCTTGAATACCTGAAGTCAATAAAGGTGCAGGGCATTTTCCCACTGGGTTCAACCGGAGTATTTAACTGGCTCGACATAGATGAAAGAAAAAAGTTCCTCGAGTTTGTAATCGAGCATTCCCATGGGCTCAAGGTATTTGCTGGTGTCGGAGCTTCAAACAGCTTCGAAAGTGTTAAACTTGCAAAGCATGCAAAAGACTCGGGCGCTGATGTTCTGGTCCTTATGCCTACATATTACATCAAGCCTGATCAGGATTACATTCTGAATCACATGAACCTTGTTTTTGGTTCTACAGACGCATCCTTCTTTATTTATAATATACCTCAATTTGTTGGGGAATTTATAGCCATCAAGACAGTGGAATCGCTGATGAATGCTAATCCGAACATAGTAGGAATAAAGGAAAGCTCAGGTGATATGCGCTATTTTTCCAGACTTGTCAATTTTTCAGGAAACGATTTTTCAGTCATCCAGGGGCAGGATGATCTTATCCTGCCATCTCTTGCAATCGGGGCAGATGGCGGAGTATGTGGGACAACCAACTTCTCCGATGCTGTATGCAACCTTTACAGCAGCTTCATTAGTAAGGACTATGCCAAATGCCAGAAAATCCAGGCAAACAGAATCAATCCAATGATGAGTGCGCTCGCTAAATCAACATTCCCTGAGGCTTATTATGCAGCATTTTATGCCAAAAACAAAATTACTGGCGGCTATAGGGTGCCAATGCAGGAGCCACCGGGAGAGTTGGTAAATGAAGTATCTCATTATCTTCAGACCGGCTAATTGACGTGGATATCAATTAATCTCGGTACAATGAAGATGGGCTCTTCAGGTTAAGGCGAGTAGGGTTAAGTGAAGAATTGTAAAATGTAGCACCAATAACAAAAATATAAATATCGTCTTGAATTAGCTGTTAGCCTAAGTGAAGGAGGAATTAAAATGCAAAAAGGAACATATGTGAAATTCGAAACTCCCGAGTCCCTGGAAAAAAGTGCCCTCGATCTGGTGGAAAATTCATTCAGAAGCGGCAAGATTAAGAAAGGAACTAATGAAGTGATAAAGTCTATTGAGAGAGGAGAAAGCAAGATTGTAGTAATAGCTGAAGATGTCTCGCCCCCCGAGGTCGTATACTATCTGCCTATGCTCTGCGATGAGAGAAAGGTACCATATTGCTATGTTAAGAAAAGAACAGATCTGGGGTCTAAAGTAGGAATATCGTCAGCAGCTTCGATTTCCATTGTAGATTATGGAAAGTCTGAAGAAGTCTACAAAAAGATTGTTGGCGAAATCAGCAAACTGAAGAAGTGAGGTGGTTTTTCTGGCAGATGAAGCAACTCCAGCTGAAGTTCTTGAACTGATGGGACGAACCGGGATGACCGGGGAAGCCACAACAGTGAAAGTAAGAGTCATGGCTGGAAGGGATCAGGGAAGAATTATCGCACGTAATGTAATGGGGCCAGTCAAGGTTGGCGACATTCTCATGTTGAGAGAAACGGCAAGAGAAGCTAAGAAATTGTCCATGAGGTGAATTGATGGTAAACAGAGTATGTACATTTTGTGGTTCTGTAATAGAGCCAGGCAGCGGAACGGTTATGGTAAGGAGAGATGGAGTCCCGATGAACTTCTGCAGCAGGAAGTGCAGGATTAACATGACCGAACTCAAGAGAGTGCCGAGGTATACTAAGTGGACCGCAGAATATCATAAAATCAAGGATCTCAAAAAAAGATCGTCAAAGTCGTGAGTGAAAGGTATGGAAAGAACTCTTATTCTCATAAAACCAGATGGAGTCAAGAGAAGACTAATTGGCGAGATACTTGGCAGGATGGAGCGCAAGGGGCTCAAGCTTGTGGCCGCCAGGATGCTGGTTATGACAAATTCAATGGCGGAAAAACACTACGAAATACACAAATCTAAACCATTTTACAAGGACCTTGTTAATTACATTACATCAGGACCCATTTTGGCAGTTATCCTCGAAGGCAACAATGTCATTCAGGTCGTTCGCCTTATGGCCGGAGTTACAGACGGTTCCAAGGCACAGCCTGGTACGATCCGTGGAGATTTCGCTACGGGGATAGAACGGAATATAATCCACGCTTCCGATTCCACTGAATCGTATAATCACGAATTTCCTATTTTTTTCAAGAAGGATGAAATACTGGATTTCACCTATGGTGATGAAAATATAGTGTAGGGGGTGGTTATGGATAACAAGACCATCAGGCAGCCGATTGTTTGCGTTCTTGGGCATGTAGACCATGGAAAGACTACGATTCTTGACGCCATCAGGGGAACAACACAGGCAAGCCGTGAAGCTGGCGGAATCACACAGCGGATCGGAGCAACACAGATCGATGTCTCTACCATCATACGCGGAACAAAGAACCTTTTGACCAACTCAAGTCTGAAGATTCCCGGACTGCTTTTCATAGATACGCCCGGGCATGTTGCATTCGCCAATATGCGTGCCAGAGGAGGAGCACTGGCTGATATAGCCATACTCGTCGTAGATGTGAATGAGGGTCTGATGCCGCAGACAATTGAATCCATGAATATACTTAAAAAGTACAGAACCCCCTTTGTCATTGTGGCAAACAAGATCGATCTGGTCCCGCTTGTCACTGATGTCTCAAACAGTAGTTTTTCTCAGTTTATCAAGAAACAGAGAGATGAATACAGGGACGAACTGGACAAGAGAATTTATGATCTTGTGAATGCAATTTATGTGCAGGGATTCTCATCTGACAGGTATGATCGTGTTACGGATTTCTCCAAGACAATAGCAATAATACCTGCAAGCGCCAAGCTTAGGATTGGAATACAGGACGTACTTGTTATGCTTGCTGGTTTATCACAACGTTATCTGGAAAAGGAGATATCTGTGGTGAGTGGTGAGGCAAGAGGAACTATAATCGAAGTCAAGATTGAAAGTTCTGTCGGCACAACACTTGATACAATACTCTATCAAGGTAACCTTAAAACAGGGGATCTGATAGCCATTAACACCAAGGAAGGACCGAAACTAACTCGTGTCAAGGCACTTCTTGTAAACAAGACCGGCGATCAGAAAGGACTGAAGGAGAAAAAAACAGTCTCAGCAGCTGCAGGGGTCCGTATACTCATAAGTGACAAAGTCGAGGTTATAGCCGGATCCCCTTTAATTGAGGTCACCGGCTCCCCCGAATCCGCATTCATGGAAATAGAGAAGGAGTCAAAGACAAATATTGAACTCTCTATTCACGGGATATCGGTTAAAGCGGAAGCACTGGGGTCTCTGGAAGCTATATCATATGAGCTTTCACAGCGTAATATACCAATCAGGAATGCCACGATTGGAGACATAACCAGGCGTGATGTTACAGATGTGGCTACACTGAACGACCCAATGGAGCGTCTGATCATTGGGTTCAACGTCAATGTCACGGATGATGCCCGTGATTCAGTTCTGTCAACTGATATTGGGATCCTAATTGGGAACATAATTTATTCGCTTATGGATCAGGCTGAGAAGTGGCTTAAAGATAGGGAAACACAGATACGGGAAGCCAGAAAACAGGAAAAATCCTTGCCGGCCAAGTTCACGATTATGCCGGAAAACATTTTCAGGGCAACTAAACCCGTTATTGTCGGGGTACACATTGAAGGGGGAAGTATAAAAGTTGGGGATAGGCTCATCAAGTCAGATGGGCGATACGGGGGTTCAATAAAGAGCATCAGGGATGGAGAGACGAGCAAGAAGTACGCGGATGCCCCATCTGAAGTCGCCGTTGCCATAGAAGGAGTCACACTTAACAGGCAGATCTTTCCAGGAGAATCTCTCTATGTTGATATACCGGAATCAGTTGTAAAGGAATTAAGGGAAAGCAATTCTGATGCTGCGACGATGAGTATATTGGATGAAACTATAAAGATCAAGAGAAAGGAGAACATTTTTTGGGGAACCCGGGCATAGTACCGCATACTAGGAAATTGCTGATTTCCCCTTTTCTTGAAATATTATCAATACAAGTGTGCCAAGTGCGAGCAGGCCAATCATTAGATAATATGTAAGGAGCGCAGGTCTCATAGCAACCGTCGTCACCGTCATTGAAAGGCCGAGAACGAGTGTAACCTTGTAGATCGTACTTCCATATACGACTCCAGCCCCAATATCTCCTTTCTTCTTCCTGAGGGCTGAGCTGAATATGAAAATTTCCGGTATTGATCCGACTAATCCTGCAAATATAAAGCCTGAAGCAAAGAGAGATAGGTGAAGGTAGCCTGAAAGAATGTTGACAACCCTAACCAGTTCATAGGAGGACAGGAAGAGAAGAATAATACCAAGCGCAAGAAACAACCACGAAAATGTGAAGATACTTGGTTTCTGTGGCAGAATTGTCTCATTGTGTGATCTTATTTTAAACAGATAAAGCACAAATACTGCTAGCAATGCAATACCAACATAAAATGATGGGACTTCAACAAATGCAAGAAGTGAAAATGCGATGTATATAGTGATTAGAATAAACGTCTCCGTGGAAAATTTTCCAGTAACTTTTCGCAGAACAAAAGGCGCAAGTATTACGAACATCAGAAACGTGAATATATTTGAGCCCTGTATATTTCCAACGCTTATTTCACCGAATTTCTCGACGGCCGCTGTTAAAGATAAAAAGAGTTCATCTATTGAAGCTCCAATCGATAAAATCAATGTTCCAACGTACTTTTCTGAAATCTTGAACTTTGATCCCGCAGAAATTGATTGCTCAACGAAGTAGTCAGAACCGATTTCCAAACCGAGAACTGATAATACAATTCCAAATATGGGGATCAATATTGATGCATTAACTGTTTCTAAAAAAATTGAAAGAAGCAGGCCGGATAAAATAATTACGGCAAAGGGATTTTTGGGTATGGGCCTCAAGCAATCACGATATTGCGATCTGTTGAGGCCTGATTACCTTTACATTCTCCTCTACTTTAACGCCCCTGTTAAGTTTCTTATAGTCAACAGATTCTGGTCTTAGGAGGCTCACAATGTAATTGAACGCTATATCGGCACTTTCCGGGTCGCCACAGGTGTAGATATCCAGCGTAACCAGTCCGTGTTCCGGCCAGGTGTGGAACGAAAGATGCGATTCTGCCAGGAGAACTACTCCGCTTGCCCCCTTGGGTTGAAACTGATAATAATCCGAAGAAATTTCGGTAAGTCTACCATGCTTTATTGCTCCCTCAAATACCGGGTAAAGCCTGTTCGCGTCTGAGATAAGTTCCTCATCGACACCGTAAAGATCTGCAATAATTTGAACACCTACGGCCACTTTCATCTTCCTCCATTTTTCCACCTCAAATAATACAGATGTCCATAATTAATATGTTGTATTTAAATATTTATTGGGTTCTTGTTTTTTTATTAATATATGCTGTGTTAAATAAATTCGGGCAGACCTAGCAAAGCAAATAAATATAATTATAAATATTTATATATTTTTATAGAAATTAGTTCAAACTTAATCGAGATGCATAACTTTCAGCCTTATTTCCGGGTATTTTGTTTCGAGAGATGCCATGTCAGAAAGCAAGAAATGGAATCTCCTCCGGGATACGAGAATTGTGGCAGATTCACCTCGTGAAGCAGCTTCGAATGCAGAATAAAGTGATGCATATTCAAACGCTGGAACGATAGCTGCACTTCGCGCCACAACCATGGCCGTTTCACCTATTACACCGAACTTTCCTCCATGGCCCGAACCAATATCGCTTTTAAGGAACTTCCTAATGGTGTCAATACTCGTTATATCTTCAGCATTTGGTATGACAACAATGCTGATTATTCCAATGTTTACATCGATAAGCCCAGTGACCATGCTCACTGCCAGGATACTCCCGGAAGTTGAATTAATCTGTGCAATTCCAGTTGCTCCTGTCGATCCACTGTCGGTTGCCCTGAAAGCATGTAGATAACCGTCCCGCATGCATAAAGAAACCCTCTCCCCCTTCTTGATATCTCCATCACTTACCGCTTCCCACGACAGGGCGGAATCGAGTTCCGAAATATGCTCGTGGACAAAATTCCTGACGTCGTTGAGCCCGCTGTAAAGAAATTCATACCCTTCCTTTGTCAGCGCATTCTTTTCATCTATCAACCCTTCACTTCTGAGAATCTTCAGGTGATATATGGCTCCCTGGAGTGTTATACCAATATCTTTTCCGATTTCAGATGGCTTCGTCTTGCCCCTGAAAATATTGGCAAGTATCATAAGCTGGCTGATCTTTGATTGCTCCAAGGACATGAATGAGATTGGATATGTTTATGAAAATAAATAGCTATTTATTACCTGTAAGATTTTGCCCTTTCAGCCAATTATCAATTAAAAATCTGCATACGTTGTCTCCCGAAACCACTCTGTGTGTGGCAGTTACATCACTGTCCAGCAGTTTCCTGAACAGGTCAGTCTCAACGGAACATGCCTCGCCGTAACGCTCTGATATAGCAAGAATGGGGCAGTTGTATTCCATCAGCTCAAATTTGTTTCCCCTCAGGTTCTTGTATTCAGCCATATAGCCATCGGAGTTCCTGAGTTCAACCAGTCTTTCAACCTTCTTCTCATCATCCAGTCCCGAGATTGCTTCAGAATATGGGCCATAAATCCTGGAAGACCTTAATCTCAGTATACGGTCCACATGTTCCCTGCCAAAGTTTTCCTCTATATAATTAAAAGCCTCCACCGCAAGTTCCTTATGCCCTCTTGAAAATGACTCAATTCCCTTTTCAGTTAGCCTGAAGAAACAACTGGGTCTACCTCTCCCGGAGTTTCTGTACCGCCTGTCAACAAGGCCGCTTGACTCAAGCTTGACAATTTGCTTCAGCACTGCCACCTTTGAAATGTTCATAGTATCAGCAAGGCTTTTAAGCGAAATTTCCTTGTTTTTCTTAAGAATAACGATCAAATCTTCACTTAGAAGGGTATCAGGCAAGGTTTGTTTATCATAATCCATGGATTGTAATGTGAGGATTAGTTATTAAATTTTATGTAATTTAAGTTAACATATTAGCATCCCTCGAATGCTTCAACCAGTTCTCTCACAGCCTCGCTTGCATCAGGGCTGTCATACACCCATGAGATAACGCAGATTCCGTCAAGCCCAAATGGACATAGCTTCCTTGCATTGGCAGGATTAATACCACCTATGGCAAAAACAGGTACATGTATGTAATTTTTTATGTTATTTAAGACTTTAATGTCATACAATCCCGCATCCTTCTTCGAGGTAGTTTTGAAAAAAGGACCAAAAGAGACGTAGTCTGCACCGGATGATTGGGCCTCCAAAGCAATTTCCAGGCTTCCGTATGTGGAATACCCTATTATCTTGCCAGGAAGTCTTTTTCTCGCTTCTGTAAGCGGAATATCCTCTTTCCCGATATGGAGGCCGTCTGCATTGGTCGAGAGCGCAAGCTCGATATCGTCATCAATAATGAATAACCGGTTGTATCTGTATGCCAACCGGGACAGCCTCTTTGCCACCTCAATCTTTTCCTTCATGGGGCTGGATTTGTCCCTGAACTGAAGCATGGATACTCCGGAAGAAAGAGCTTCCTCAGTCACGCTGAAGAATCTCTCCCCTCTTGATTCGGGTGTAATAAGGTAAATCCCCTGCAGTGTCATTTAAGTTTCCTGTTTAGCGCCTGCTCTATTGCCTTCCAGAAGTCATCCTTACCCGGTGGGCCCAATTCTACTAGTCCCGCATTTCCATCCATTCGAATACCTTCAGACTTATCGACAATCTTTCCCGCAATCACTGCCGGCACATTCTTAGACCTGAGAACTTCGAGCAGGTCTTCTGCCCTTTTCTCTTTAACCGTTATTACCAGTGTCCCCTCGCTAATACTTGTAAGGGGATTCATGCCGAACAATTCACATATCTCCCTCACCTCATCAAAAACAGGAATTTTGTTCTCATGAACAATAAGTCCATTTCCGGAAGCGTAAGCTATCTCGAATAACGCCCCAAGTATGCCCCCCTCTGTGGCGTCGTGCATTGAGGTTACCCCGTCCGGACCAGTGCCAAACCTGGAGCATATAATGGAATCCTCAACCGTTGACATACTGTAGAATAGGTTTTTTCCCTTTTGCAGGACGGTACTTCCCAGGTTTTTTTCGATGTATTCTGGGAACAGCTGCGAGAATATGGATGCAGCTTCAAGTGCCACGGTTTTTGTTATTATGATCGAATCGCCCGGCCTGGCCATTTCGGTTGTAATGTATCCGTCAAGCGGGCCGGTTGCCATCATGGTCGCACCGCCGACCATTGGGTAGCTGACCCCCTGATATCTAGCTGTGTGGCCTGTTACTATTGAGACTCCATAGCGAAGAGCCTCCCGGTTGAAAGCATCCCAGAAGGCGTCGAATTCATCATCAGTTATCTGCGGAGGCAGGTTAAGATCAACCGTCATGTATTGTGGAAGGAGGCCGGATGTGCACAGGTCGGAGGCGAGGATATGGAATGCAAACCATGCAGCCTTATCCCATCCATACTCCGGAACAACATATATCGGATCGGTGGTGAGCACCATGACCATATTGTCGGAGAGTTTCACCACCCCTACATCGACTCCATTCCTCGGTGGAACAAGCACCAGGGGTGAAGTGGCACCTATCCTGCTCAATATCTTCTGCTCAAAAAATTCCTTGGAAACCTTCCCGAATTTATCACTCATCTTTATCCCTCCAGAAATGATTCAGCGATCCGTATCCTTTCCCCATTGTAAAGGAGTTCTCTATTGCCCCCTGCAGGTAAGCTCTTGCAAGTTCAACGGCTTTTAAAAGCGGCTTTCCAAGAGCCAAGTACGAACATATGGCAGCGGACAGAGTATCACCGGTTCCATGGCTGTTGATAGTTTTCACTCTTCTTTCCGGGTAAACGTAGACTTTTCCATTTATGCTCAGGAAATCTTCAACAGTGTCACCTTCCAGGTGACCTCCCTTGATCAATACTCCCAAACCATACTCTTCTGACAGCCTCAATGACGCTGTTTGTGCCTCTTCACTATTGCCTATTTTTCTTCCTGACAGCCTTTCCGCCTCCGGGATGTTCGGTGTGACTAAACCTGCAACCGGAAAAAGCAAATTTATCATGGCATCGACTGCATCGTCCTTAAGAAGAACTGCACCGGTCTTGGATATCATGACAGGGTCTATTATTATGCCGGAAACAGAATGATCCCGCAATCCAGAAGATACAGCCGAAATTGTGTTACTGCTGTAAAGCATTCCTGTTTTTACCGAATCAGCACCCATGTCAGAAAGTATGGCATCAATCTGTTTTATTATGAAGTCTGGCGGAACCTCAAATATCCCGGATACCTGCGTGCTGTTCTGAGCGGTCAGGGCAACTATCACTGAGGTACCGAACACCGAAAGAGAGGTCATTGTCTTGAGGTCAGCTTGAATTCCAGCTCCACCACCGGAGTCCGACCCAGCTACAGACATCGCCCTTGGAACCCTGTTCATGTTTTTATATTGTTAAGTTGTTAATATAAGATCACTGGGACCTTACTCTGTTCCATAATAAAGCTTCACAAAATGAGTTGCCATACAGAATGATGCGAAATTTCTTATTAACAAGCCAGCGAGTCATATACATGAAGCAGATCGTAAAATTAGCTAAAAAACGTGTGAATTATACCAAACGAAAATGGGGCTTGATAAAAATATGGCGGGACGCGGAGACCTTTAATTTTACCCTTAAAATTAAGGTTATTTTGCCTTCCATTGTAAGGCAGAGACTTCGCTCTATCATACGAATATTGAAGCACTCGGCGTATGAATATATCGGTTCAGGGGCAAAGTTCAAGGAGGAATGCAGTAATGCATCGCAATCCCGGAACTGATAATATATTTTAATAAATCTCGCATTAAGTCTTGTGGATGTAATATTGAATCTGGGTGTCCAGGATTACAAAAGCATCCTGGAATTCCAGCGTACTCTGGTCGACCTCAGAAACCAGGATAGAATTGGCGATACCATAATCTTTGTCGAACACCCTGACACTTATACTGCTGGAATACACCGGGATGAGGGAGCAATGCTTGATCGCACAATTCCAGTGGTGTACGTCGAACGAGGCGGGGCATACACTTTCCACGGCCCTGGACAGGTTGTTATCTACCTTATAATAAACATGAAGGAGAGGAAAATCAACATACGGGATCTGATAATTCTAGTCCAGAATTCTGTTATATCCGTATTATCCGAGTACGGGATCATGGCTGATGGAAGACTGAATAAGGAAACCGGGGTATGGGTAAACAACAGGAAGATTTGTTCAATAGGCTTTGCAATCCGGGAATTTTCATCTTACCATGGCATTGCACTCAATGTTTCCACAGACCTGGGAAAATTCTACAGCATCATGCCATGCGGATTTAATGCTGATATCATGACCAGCGTCAGGAAGGAAACTGGTTTAGATATTGAAGCAGAAGAAGTCAGAATCAAGCTAGAGCATTCGCTCGCAGAAGCATTACAAATAAAGGGATTTAAGAAATATTCAAAAATAAATGAATTCCTTCAGGAATTCAATGTGCAATTGTCTGGGACTGTTCCCTGAGGAATTGCTGGAGATAGTAGAACGAACCTGTGCCCTTGCCGCTTACTCCACTCATTTTCCATCCAACGAACGGCTGGGAGCCAACCATTGCACCAGTAGATCCTCCACTGGTCCTGTTGGCATATAAAACGCCGACATCAGCTGATGCAAAATATTTCTCAATTTCCGAAAGGTCTTCTGAGAAAAGCCCGCCTGTAAGCCCATAGTCCGACGAATTTACTTTCTGGATGGCTTCATCAATGCTCTTCACCTTGGATATTGCCAGTATTGGCAGGAAAAGTTCGTCCTTCAAAACGAATGAGTCATCCTTGAGATCAGCTACTACTGTAGGTTCGACATAGTAGCCATCTCCATCCATAGCTTTCCCTCCAAGGAGAATCTTTCCTTCTTTGGATATTTTCGGGATTAATGACCTGTATTTTTCAAAAGCACCGGCATTCACAACTGGCGTGACAAAGGTGTCCTTCTTTCTGGGATCTCCAACCTGCATCTTCTTTACTCTTTCCACCAGCATAGGTACAAACTTGTCGTATACTGATTCGTGAACATAGACCAGCGAGCAGGCGCTGCATTTCTGTCCGGAGTATCCGAACGCCGCTCTTGCGGTTCCCTCAACTGCTTTAGAAAGATCCGCCTTGGATGACACGATTATAGCATCCTTGCCGCCCATTTCTGTTACTACTACCCTTGGATGTTTTTCAGTTGCTTTTCTGTACAGAGACATCCCGACTTCTCTTGAACCGGTGAAGACGAATCCAGACACAAGTTCACTTTCGCTGAGTTTCTGCCCCACTATACTCCCGGAACCGGCCAGGTAGGCAAGTACGTTCTCCGGAACGCCTGCTTCGTGAAGTATTTTTATACCGAGATACGAAGATAACGGTATGTCACTCGAAGGCTTCAGAACAACCGAGTTTCCAACGACCAGTGGGCCAACGGTCATGCCAATGGTTATGGAGTAGAAATTGAACGGTGGAATGACAGCGAAAACACCGTACGGTTTCATTATGCTCTGGCTCTCCTCGTTCTTGTAACCTTTCCCGGTAAACTTTGCAAAACCCTCATTTTCAAGTAGATTCAGTGAATAAAACCTCATGAAGTCTATAGCTTCGTCCACGTCACCCATTGCTTCATACCGGTTCTTTCCATTCTCGTATGCAAGCAGTGCCGCAAGCAGGAATTTTCTTTTGCTCATGATGTCTGCAGCGTTAAGAAGGATTCTGGAGCGTTCAACGTATCCGAAGTTATACCAGTTCCTGTATGATGAGTGCAGTATCTTCAGGGTCTTTTCTACAGTTTCCGGTGAAGACATCTGAAATGTGGCAATCTCTTTACCATCTATGGGAGAGATGTCCTTGATTTTCTGTTTCTCTCTCACTTCTCCATTAGCCAGATTAGGATATTCTTTTGAAAAATAGCTTTCGGCCTGTTTTAATGCATTTTCGTACAGACTGTCGAATTCCTTTTCCTTACCCGAGTCCCTCATTTTAATAAAAGTGTTTTCATTATCAAACATATCATCACTGACTCCTTTCCGTCTTTCGGTATATGGTAATACCTTTTTCGCTTAAAAATTCAAGCATCCTAATAGGTATTGAGGCAAAAATCATTAAGGAATCATAGCCAACAGGTTAGGATTTCCTTTAATGGCACAGACTGGACACTTTTGAAGTGTTCACATATCTGATTCTAAAACTCCCCGGATTCTATCAGGGCAATAATAACCTGCTTGAATCCGGTATACCACATAACGCGCTATTATGCTGCAGGTCAATTTATCTGGAAATAAGTTTCTTGAAATTGTTGAAGTCCAGGGTATTAATGACCTGTTTGCCCTCAAGCCAGCCTCTTCTGGCAATGGCTGTAGCAAATCTTATGTTAGTAAGGCCAGAAATATTGTGTGCATCGCTTCCCAGGCTGAACATTATACCGGAATCTTTTGCCCTCCTCACTATATCTGCAGGCAGGTCAGATCGGTATGGATCGCCGTTTATTTCAAGGAACACGCCGTTTATTGCGCATTCTTCAATTATTCTGTCAAGATTCAGCTTGTATGGTTCCCGCTTGCCGATGATCCTTCCCGTCGGGTGTGCAATACCATTTACCAGGCCAGACTTTATCGCTTTCAATACCCTGCTTGTGTTTTCACTCTCATCGTTTGATATGTATTGATGAAGGGATGCAAGCACAAAGTCCATCTCTTCTAGTATCTGTCTGCCCAGATCCAGCGTACCATCCTTGAGTATTTCCAGCTCTACTCCCTTAAGCGCGTGAAAAGCGAGTCTCGAAGAGGCTTCTTCTATACGCTGATTCATCTCCCTGAATCGTGCATCATCAAGTCCGTTTGCAACTTTAAGTCCCTCGCTGTGGTTTGTTATCACCATGTACTCAAGACCATTTTCCTTGCCTCGTGTTATCATCTCATCCAGAGTATTCAATCCGTCACTATCTTTTGTATGCACATGCAAATCTCCCCTGATCTGTTCATACCCGACTATTCCGGGCAGGTCGCCCTTGATGGCAGCTTCAATTTCACCTGTGTTTTCCCTTAATTCCGGTTCAATGTAATCCATACCGAGCTTTCGGTAGATTTCTGACTCAGTTTTTCCAGCTACTTGAACATGGTCTCTGTAGAGGCCATACTCATTCAGCTTCATGCCAGAAGATATTGCTATATTCCTGATGTTTATATTGTGTTCCTTGCTGCCGGTGAAATACTGGAGTGCAGCGCCAAATGAACCCTCATCTATGAATCTGAGGTCGCAAGTGATTCCCAGCTTCAAGTTGACAGTGATCTTCGAGTCACCCCTGACAACAATTCCCGAAACATAATCGGAGCTCGTGAACGCATTCCCTGCCCTTGTCCAGTCCCTTGCAGTGGCAAGAATGTCCACATCACCTATTGTCTCCTTCATCCTCCTCGTGGACCCGGCAATGACTACTTTATCAAAAAGGCCTGACCTGTCCAGGAAATTCTTGATCTCCATGATATCTCCATATGCTTTTCCGAGCGGTATTCTTGTTGGCCCCGCTGACATTAGCACATTCAGTGCACTTGAGATATTTTTCTCTGTCTTCACTCCAAAACCCGGCAGTCCTGCTATTCTATGTGAGTTAATTGCTTCAGCTAAGCCTGGAATATCTGTAATTCCGAGGTTTGTGTAGAGCGCAGCTATTTTTTTCGGCCCCATTCCCTGCAATTTTCTCAGGTTCTTGAAATCAATCGGATATTTCTTCTTGAGATTATCATAGGCTTCGATCCTGCCATCCTCAATGTACTGCCTTATCTTCTTTTCAATGGCGTTTCCTACACCGTCGATCTTTCTGAGTTCATTTCTCCTGCTTATTTCCCTTATATCTTCTCCCAGCCCGGAGATAGAAGCTGATACCTTCCGGTAGGCCAGTGATTCCCACTTCTGTCCCTCTATCTCCTCCATGTCTGCCAGTTCAGAGAAAATTTCTGCAAGTTCTTCGTTGAACACTGTTAAACATGCAGAGAAGCATTAATTACTTTTACAAAAGGGGTCAAAGATGAATACAAAAATGATTAATTTGGAAATATCCTCGACAACCTTACTATACAGTGGCCATAGAGAAGCACACTTGGGCTCATCGGGATATCTATGCCAGGAAGTTATTTCCTGGAGAGCCTGAGAGTATTCATTCCCTTGTCAACGACTATTGACTGCCCATTGATACCGTATGCCATTTCGCTAAGAAGGAAAACAGACACATAGGCTACTTCAGTCGCTTCCATATCCGTTGTGTCTGAAATCTTGGCAAAATTAAATGGGAATGTCTTCCTGAACCTGTCTTCTCTGGAAACTGCTCCTGGAAGTACCGCGTTGACCCGTATATTGTATGGTTTTAGCATCTCCGCAGATTTACGTGTCATTTCTTCTATTGATTTCTTTGCAACAGTATAGGCGATACTCGACCCGGTAAAAATGGCCGGGGACGCACCTATATTCACGATTGATCCGCCCTTTTTCCTCATGGATTCCGAGAACAACCTGATCACATTATACTGAGCGCCAACATTGCTGGTGAACATTTCCATCAGATCCGACTGTGGAGGAAAGTCCTTGCTGGTCTCCTCATATTTTCCTGGAGAGTTATAGACGACGTCGATACCCCCATAAAAATCAATTATCTTGTCTCTGATTTCCTTTATCGAATCCTCATTTGTGGCGTCTCCCTTGAATATCTTGATAGTGGAGGATTCCACAAGCCCAAAACTGCTTCCCGATCTGGATACCATAGCGATCTTTGCACCAAAATTTATCAGGAGTCTTGCCACAGCATTGCCCTGTCCAGGGCCGGCGCCCATGACAACTGCAACCTTACCAGCTAGTGACTCACGTATAACATCCATGTTTCGGTAGAATATGTCTTGCGATATAAACTCTCGTCGCTTTTTCGACCACAATCTAAAAGATTTTTATATTCATGATCGATTTGCAGCAAATGATATCGTTTGCGACCGCAAACAGCACTACATCATCATCAGGAAATGTTGAATCTTCGCTTTTCGTGATTGCGATCCTTGTATTGTTTGTAATAAGAAGGGTTTATCGCGGTATAAACGGGAGACAATTTCGTACTTCACGAGTTTTCATGATCCCTGCCATCTATACTCTGCTTTTGCTTTTTTCTTTCTTCTCAATCGATGTAAATTATCTGTATGATGCCTCGCTCCTTCTGCTGATCATTCCCGGAATAGTTTTAGGTAATCGATTTGGCAATACCGTTAAATTTTTCGAAAAGGACAAGCAGATATTTTACAAGCGCTCACAGTTTATCATGGTTTTCTGGTTGGCGTCGCTTATTGTCAGGGAATCTCTTGTGCTGCTCTTCCCAACCGTTGTTGTGATCCTTCTTGGCGTCGATGCTCTTCTATCACTTACTACTGGGCTCATAATCGGGGAGAGTATCCAGGTCCACCATGCATACAGAAAATATGTAGAGAATAATCACACTGACACAGAAACCAGTGAGTAACTTGAAGATATATTCAGTTACTGCCGGTGCCCACAATTGATAAGTACTTTTCCTCAATTCCGCTGGACTCTTCAACGTCCCGTATTTTTGCTCCCCTGCTGACGAGGTCCCGGATAAGCACGTTGTTTGGTGTATCCCTTTCCACGCTGAAAATCGCTGTTTTACCCTCGTCCTCAATTAATGAATCTTTGCCGGTGAAGTCCATAGATACAGGCTCGTAAAAGCGAATACGCAGGCTTTTCTTGACATCATCTAAATCAGAATCATAAACAATTGAACCTTCATCAATTATGATGACCCGGTCACATAGCTCCTTGACTTCTGAAATGAGGTGAGTACTCAGGAGTATGATGCTTCTTCTTTCCTCTCTTATTTTGTTGAGTGTTCTCCTTATATCAGCCATTCCTCTTGGATCGAGGCCAAATGTCGGTTCATCCAGTATGATTACATCGGGGTTGTTGATCAGGGCAACGGCAAGTGCAAGTCGTTGCTTCATTCCCCTTGAGTATGTTCCAGTCTTCCTGTTCAGGAAGTTTTTGACCTCAGTTATATTGCTGACCCTGTCTATTTCAGAAGTGCAAAATTCCTTGGTGCCACCCTTGATGCGGCACACAAACATCATAGTTTCATACGCGGTTAGGTATGTATAGAACTCTGGTTGCTCAATTATGCTGCCAACCGTCCTAAGGGCAATAGAAGGGTCAGCTGAGACATTTGTTCCGTTGATCAGGACTTCGCCGGTGGATGGCTTGATTATGTTAGTGATAAGTTTCATCAGTGTTGTCTTCCCTGCACCGTTTGGGCCAAGTAAACCAATGCAACCGTTGGAATTCAGGGAAAGATTCACATTCTTCAGTGCTGCTATACTTCCGTAGTTCTTTGAAATACCTTTAATGTCAATCGAAGTCATTATTTCACCTCTTTTCTGTCAAAGAGTATAAGAGAACCTGCAATTGAAACAACGGTGTAAAGGATCATTACAAGTGCTGCGATTTCCGTTGGTCCGGTTCCCGCACCATTCAGGGAAATTGAAGTGCTTCCGGGTACTGTGGTGTTGAGATTTATGAAAACCCTTTCGATTATGGAAGCTGCATCGCTAAGAAGGAAGAAAGCATTGTAATTATAGAGGAAGTCGAGTATTATGTACAGTGCATTAAAAATAAGGTAATAAAGCAGGAAAACAGTGATATATGCATACATGTTCTTATTGAATATAGAGCTGATCAGGAAAGTGAACGCTGTTATTGAAATTATGAATAAGAGGAGAAGGAGATATGAGTAAAGAAAAACAATACCGGGGAAAGACCCGAAAAGAATCACATAGCTTAAAATCTCAAATACTATGTAAATGCTGACAATAATATATGACACGATAACGGCAGCAGTAAACTTGCCTATAAGTAGAGTAGATCTCCTGATTGGAAGCGGGAATATATGGTAAGCTGTCTTATTTTCTATTTCACTTGAAACAGCCGGAGAACCAAAGAAAACAGCGGAAAAGACCGGGAGATATGAGAGTACAAAAGCCCAGAGGTACAGGACCGCGCTCTCCTTTAGAGAAGAAGGAAGTGAGTTAAAAGATGTCCCGGCAAAGGATATGTGAAGGTTTCCTATGTATTTTAGTGTAAAATACGTCATAAGTGCAGAAATCAGAAGAGAAATGACAAACATCAGGTAAAAGCTTCTTGATCTGTAGTAATTACGAAAATACTGCCACATTACAATACTAAAGTTTCTTGTAACCTGAACCATAATACATCACTTATTCACGCACCGTGAGTCTTCACGTAAAACTTGATTGCTGTATGCTTATTAATCATGACTGTACAGTTCTCTGGGAAGGTCTCCTTTTGTTGGGCGTAGAGTTCACCATATGAAGGAAAATGACTCTAACCTCAATGGCATTCAGTCATGATTACCTGCAGAGTTCATAAACTCCATTTCGATATCGTGCTCAATCATTATCACAAAGGAATTTTTTTAGAAGAAAGTGTATCTTATGATAAAGAGGGATCAGTATTAGCAATTTATGCCCAAAGCACTCATAAAGAGCATTAAATTTTATTTTTGGGAAAAGGGGTCAAACAATCCAACTTGAAAAGAGTGGAATCACATTTCAGAAGAATTCGTACCGGTTGACCATGTCCCTCCATTCCTCCGGCTTTATACTAAACTCTCTACATATTTCAGGAACTTCAACACCCTGCTTCAAAAGTTTTCTTATCCTTTTGACATCCCTTCTCTTAAGTTCTGCCATGGAATTACTTCACCTGAGTTACCAGTGCTATTCCATATCTAATCTTTTCTATTTGCGTCCAGGTTGCAGTGAGTCATAAGCTTCAGTCGACGATGTTGACAAGCTTTCCCGCGTTTGACATGTTTATCTTCCACTCTGGAAACGTCTTCAGGGTTTCGGAGATCACCGATAGGAAATTCTGCATTTCCCCTTCAGGCACAACAAAATCCATGGACATCCTTTTACCATCATAACCCTGTACCTTTGAAAACATAGGGATAAAAGCCTCTGCGGTCTTCTTCCTGAAAAATTCCAGGACGTCATTTTTTGCTGGTCCTTCATAGAGGTTTTCTCCACCTGAAATTTTATCAATACTACCGTTCAATTGATCTAATGGTGAGTTAACGGCATAGAGTCCTCGAACCAGGTCATCGGAAGTGAATTTGATCTCCCTGATCCATTTGCCAGAAAGAGGAGGTTCCTCTGCTTTTTTAGAGGACTCAGGAGGCTCACTCTCCAGGGAAAAATAAAACAAGGGAATTCTTTCGTCTATCTTCTTTAAGGTCGAGATCAATCCTCCTCCTTTACCAATGTATTCGAGGCTGATCTTGCTCGTTTTCTTTAAAATTGACACAACCTCGTTAGACACTTCTTCCAGAAAATTCCTGTGAAATCTCACCCTTGTATATAGGGTGCCATTGTCAAGTGAAATCTCATCCAGAATGACTGATGGTATTTTCAGGAATGATCTAAGGTAGCTGAGTTCATTGATTACAGAATCCGAAAGTTCAACGATCCATGTGGATCCCAGATTTTTCGCTCCTATGGAGTCCAGGTAGATCTTCACGTTCCTGTTTTGAGTAAGTTCATTATCGAGGAAGAATAAGATGCTGATCTTATTAGCGTCAACAAAGGCAGTGCATGGGACTTTCAGACCCAATTTCTGGCTAAGGTCCAGCAACCCATATTCATCTCTGAATGCTACGACGCACTGCATGTCTAGAAGTTGATCGACATCTCTGATTAGCATAGGCGTAGTATAGTCTGCACCAGTAAATCTGTTCCACCGGTGGGAATGAATTTTCTTCGGCATAGTACAAGGGAATCTAACTATTGACATGCACTGTTAGATACCTTGATATTCTGCGGAGTTGACACAATGATTGTGCAGAGAGAATGGATGCAAAATGAGGATTTTCCTGTATTTGAAATGATTCTTGCTTTCAGCATCTCATCGTAATTCAGGGATTATTGAACATTAGACTGGAATGCATTTGTTGACGGTGATCTGCAACAAAAAAGGCGAAATTAATTCATGTTTGCATTAAGGAATTAAAATTTTATATAAATCACTTATTTTGCTATGTGGAAGAAGACGGTCAGAATGGTTATCATAGCATAATCAAGAGAATAGAGGAAATGAATAGATACCGTGGACTTCTCGAGCTTCAGGAAGAAATCTCAAAGATGCATGGTAGGTATCCGTTCTCAGTATACGCAAACATCAAGGGGCGGTTATCGGAAAAACTGAGGGTATTCGAGGATCCTGATTGTGCTGAGGTTGGCCTCAAGATACTATTTATGAATGGATCTAGGATCAACGTCGAGGAAGCAGACTGCTTAAACGCAAGAGATCGCGGGATGAAGTTACCAAACTATCTCTTCATAAAATACCCAAATGCAGTGGATTTCGAGATTCCATCTATCGCAAAGGGACCGATGAGGCATGTTGAAGTCTCTCATGATGAAGGCGAAACAAAGAAAACCAAGGATTTCTACATAGCTGTGGATGTTTTCAAGTCAAGGGTGGAATACATGATTAGACTTGTAGACAGGATGGAAGCACTGTATGCAGGAATGATTCCTGCCATAGTGGATATAATAAGGGAAATCGGTAAAAGTCTGAGGGAGCTCTACAGGCGGCTTGTTGCTATAAGGGCATAAACCGGAGGAGCGGCCACAAAATCGGGTCCACGAAACAATCTTTACCAAAATTATTACATCAACTTATAAACCGGCGGAAGTCGGGTCGAAAGGTTTAATCTTTGTTACACTCCAGAGTTCTTTGGCAGGAACATATCTGGCGTATTCAGCTCATTAAGGAGTACATAACACTTCATAATGGTTTACAGTAAATTCTGAACTGTGTATGAGAAACCGGGGATACAGGTCCTAGAAAGAACGAGAGGATATGTGAGGACAGACGGTGGAAAGGTTGTGAGGGGATTCAAGTACACAAACGGGAGAAACGGCACCTTGAATCTCTTTGCTGCACCGAACATAATGACCAGCATGGTAAATTCAAAGACAACTAAGACAAAGAAGAGACCGGACATTCTCAGGGTCGATGAGATACATGTCGTACTTGAAAAATACTGCACACATAAGAGACGTGATGAATGGCTGTCGGCACATCCCAATGCGAAATTCCATTATACACCAACATCAGCAAATTGGCTGAACATGGTAGAGATATTCTTTTCCATACTTTCAAGAGAAACATTAAAGGGATCAAGTTTCAGAATCACAGATGCACTTTCATAGGCAATAGCTGCATTTGTGAATGAACATAACAAAAAGGCAAAACCATTCGTCTGGAGGAAGAGAGATGTAAAGGGTTCTCAACTTAGGAATACTATCGTGAATTAACCAATTAAGCACTAGTCAATTCTTCAGGAGAATTTGACATTAAGTGATATCACTTTCTTCTGACCTGGAATATGATAAGGCCCTAACATAGACTCTCCCAATAGTGATATTTTGACTACGCCTGAACTTGCATTATTCTCCATTATCAATGCATTGAACTGTATAATTATGGTGTATGATCCGTTGGAATTGACGATTTCGAAATGGTGAGTTGTTATGTTTTCACCAGATGAAGGGATGTAAACAGCATTAACAATATTCAATGCGCTCCCACTGAAAATTCCTGAAAGATTTTGCCCTGTTTTAATGATATTAACAACAATTGAGTAATCATAACCATTTGCAACGTGATTATTTGGTCCGTTGATCCACGCAAAATAAGTGGAGTTTGTGCCAAGCGATGAAATCACAAATGAAGCATTCTCACCAAAGGGATCATAATTCTCTTTGGAGGTTGATATGACAGATGTACGCAGATTTACGGGTTCTGTAGCAATTTCGTAAGAGCTAAGCAATAGAATTACTATGATTATTAGTACTCCCACTAAAACTGGCTTTTTCATATTGAAACGTCCGTCATTTTTTACTCATTTAAATCTGTTTATTAGAATTTTGTCATCTTATTAACTTACTTTCCGCACTTTTCAAAAGCATTTTTTTTCGAATAATTAAGCCGGCCGGAATCTATTCTCCTCAATGTGCAGGAGGGAGAGTATTTTCCGTTGTGTATTCGATATATCTGTGCTAACATGCTTTACCTCCATGCCATCCACAAGGATGTGGTTGAGCAGTATGTTGTCGAACTTCGAAAGTATCCTGTATGCCGTGGTAGATGAACATTCCCTCTCCTCGAAGTACACAGGAATGCTTGAAATCCCCTGATCCTTCATGCTGATCCTCACATCCCTCTCTATCAGTGCCTGAATGATCATGGCAACGAAAAAGAGGTAGAGGAATGCCTATGTGCGTACAACATTCTTGAAAAGCAGGATCAAGAGCATTGAGCCGGTTAGAGAAAGGACAGGATCGAATACCTTCACGAGACCAAGAACAAATCGTTCCGCAAGAAAGCTTTTGATGCTGAGCAGGTTGAACTCCTGGTCAGCAGGACAAACGGGCAGACGCTTGAGGATAAGAGAAACCACGCAATGATACTGCTTGCGCAGAACACCGGCTTGCGAAGGGCAGAAATCTGCAGCCTGAAAGTCTCCGACGTCCACCGCTACCATATTACGGTGATATCAGGGAAGGGAGAGAAAGACCGGGACGTCTACATAGACGAGAAAACACGGGAAACCGTTCTCGCTTATGCAGCGATCAGGAACTGCCAGTCGTCGCCTTACCTGTTCACAACTAAGAAGGGTCGGATCACGCCGGAATACATGGGATCCATCGCCCTTGACATCAAGAACAGGACTGGAATACAGGAGTTCGGCTGGCACAAGTGCCGCCATACATACGCGAAAAACATGATCAGGAATGACGTGGATCTCGAAACCCTGCGGCAAATGCTCGGTCACGAAGACCTTGACACGACGGGCATCTACGCAGAGCTTGATACAGGAGAGGCAATAGAGCGTGTCATGAACAAGAACGTGAAGTTCTACCAAGAGAGAGGAAGGTTCAAATCCTCCAAACCCTGGACCGATGTCAATGGACTGGCGGGGATTTGAACCCCGGGCCTCTTCCATGCCAAGGAAGCGATCTACCTCTGATCTACCAGCCCAGAAAAGCAAGACACCCATTAATAGGAGGTTTTTAAAATTTTGTCATGAATTTCATTTCTAAATGATGTTTATCAACATTCCACGTAAATCAGATAGGGACATACATTAAATATTTATATGAGGGAAGAGACTATTTGGTGCAACCATGTGAGGGCATAGTGTGGAAAAAAATAGTTTTGAACACGTAAACGGGAATGCTGAAAGCATAACTGTGGAAGATCATTATGAACTCATTCCGCAAACAGTATCGATAGATATAGTCAGGAATGGGGACGGCAATCTCATTTATCGTATCACAGAACCTGAAATTTCCCAGGAGTACCGTGAATTCACATCTAAACTTTATAATGAAATGAGATCAGTCCTGCTAAGCAGGCCGAAGTTAATCGGAGGAAAGCTGACTACATCAGAAATCTTCGAGTATTATCTGAAAAATTATGAACCCGGACTGGACAGAGAGATAAGTGATAAAGTTCTCTATTATTTCAAGCGTGATAATGATGGATATGGGGTAATCAATCCAATTGTCATGGATGAGAACATTGAGGATATATCATGTGATGGTGTAAACATTCCAATTTTTGTATACCACCGGAAGCACGGCACACTACGCACGGAGATAAATTTTACAGATACTGAGCAACTCAACTCATTTGTTATCAAACTGGCAAGCGTATGTGATCAGGAGGTTTCCATCAATGATCCGATACTGGATGGTACATCTCCAGAAGGTCATAGAATACAGGCTGTGTATGGCACGGAAATATCTCCAAGAGGATCGGCATTCACAGTAAGGCTCTTTAGAAAGAACCCATTTACGGTGATAGATCTCGTTAAAAATGGCTCCATAAGCGAAGAAATGGCAGTATATCTCTGGTACATGGTGGAGGGCGGATCATCTGGAATTGCTGTTGGCCCTCCAGCAGTAGGAAAAACTTCACTTCTCAACGCTATGCTCATGTTTATACCGGAGAACTCAAAGGTGTTCAGCATAGAGGAGACACGAGAGCTGAATTTTGTTCACGAGAACTGGATTGCCACAATTGTAAGAGAAGGTCGCTTGGATCTTGGACCGGATGAGGAAAACCTGTCAAAGATAGACACGTTTGACCTGGTCAGAATGGCGATGAGGCAGAGGCCTACTTACATTGTAGTCGGTGAGGTAAGAGGTAGTGAAACATATTCACTTTTCCAGGCCATGTCTACTGGCCATACTGTTTACTCAACGCTGCATGCGGACACAATGGACACACTCATAAACCGCCTTGAAAGTGAGCCGATTAACGTCCCGCGTGTCCTTGCCGTTTATCTTAATGTTGTAATAATAATCAAATTTGTTAGGATCAATAACAGGCTCGTAAGGAGAGTCACGGAGATTGATGAAATAGAAGGCATGGAAGAAGTTGGTCACGGGTTGATTTATAACCAGGTTTTTAAATATGACCCCGTGCATAACACCCATGTATACAACGGCCAGAGCAACGTTATATCTAAATTCATTAGACTGCGGAAATATTCCGATAATGAATTCGAGAAAGATTTCAAGCGAAGGATAGATCTGATAAGAAAACTGGCAAAGTCAGGAGATTCCGACATTTCGAGCGTGAACGAGGCAATTCATGAGTTCGGCAGACAGGCCAGGGTAAAGAGGGGGGCGGATTCCATTTGAAGCCAGGAATATTGGGCAGGATCAGCACTTACGGAAAGGGAATATTAGGGGAAACGGCGAAAAACAAGAATACAGGTCTTCCAGCAGGTCAGACAAACATTTTCCTGTCTACGTCGCTCCGGATATTCGGAGGAATATACCGGAAATACCCGGCGTTCCGGAGCCTGGAAGTGGAATTGAAGAAGTCAAAACTGGCAATGACCCGAGTTCAGTATCTATCACTTTATTCGCTTTATTCCATTTTCTTTATAATTGCTGAATCAATCGTTGCAGTTCTTGCTTACATTCTTACGGGATTCTACCCGGCATTGATATTCATTTCGGCTCTCCTCGTGTTTGTGTTGTGGTGCTTAAGTCTGCTGTATTACCCCACGTCTATATCACATTCCAGAAAGAAGGACATTGATGCAAAACTGCCAATGGCAATAGGATATATCTCTTCCATGGCATCCGCCGATATCCCTATTGACAGGATTCTATCGGATCTGGGCAAGCTTGACCTGTATGGGGAAATATCAAAGGAGGCAAATTCGATAACAGTGATGACTGACTTATTTGGAATGGATATACTTGAGGCCATTAAGGAAGCATCCAGGTTCAGCCCATCAAGAAAATTCTCTGAGTTTTTATCCGGAATAGGCACAACAGTGAATTCCGGGGGGAATCTCAGGAATTACCTCATCGGGAAAGCGAGACAGTACAATTCTGAACTCACCATTGGTATAAAGAGAAACGTGGAATCCATAGGAGTACTTGCTGAGAGTTTCATAACCGTAGGGGTTGCATTTCCGCTGATGTTGATGATAATTGTAGGCGTTATTGCAGTCCTCGCACCATCTCCGCCTCTGAACCTGGTTCTGTTCCTTATATTCATAGTTGCTTTTATAATACCCGTAATAACTGCAGTGTTCACTATATTCATCAGGAGTACGCTCAGGGAGGTTGAATTTTGAAGAACAGCCGGGAATTGATCGTTTACGGTTCATTCGGTTTTGTTGTAATTCTTCTCATTGTGGGTGTAATACTTAGGATTCACTACTTCGACATCCTGATAAACCCGATTGCAGCTATTGCAATTCTGCTGATCGGGGCGCTGACTCCATATGGATTCTATAAGTATGTGCAGAGGCAGACGATTACGGAAATGGAGCGGAGACTACCTGATCTACTGAGGGACATTGCAGAGTATTCAAATTTTGGATTGCCGGTATCACAGGCTCTGGCTCGAGCAGGTAACAATGACTATGGACATCTTTCGCAACTCGTAAAAGCCATTTCACTAAAGATAGAAGCGGGAACTCCGGTAGAAGAGGCTGTTCTATCATCTGAGAATACGGTAGATTCCAAGGTTATCAAGAGGGCATTCACGGTACTCAGGAAGGCAACAGAATCCGGGAATAATGTGTCAGAAGTACTCAGGTTGATCTCAGAGTTCACTGGTGAGATAGAAGTCATAAGAGAAAGCAGGATCTCTGAGATGAAGAACTTTGTTCTTGTCATGTATGTGGCTTTTGCAGTATTCTTTTTTGTGGTGCTGGCAATTGATTTGGCATTTATTCCAAAGGTCGGCGAGGCCAATTTCTCCCCTCTTGGATTCGATTCCCAGACAGTCAGCGCTTCACTTATAAAGAGGATATTCAGCGGAGGCATCATTGTTCAAGGAGGAAGCACCGGGCTAATGTCCGGAATCCTCAAGGATGGAACTTTCGGCACCGGAGCTTTCTTCACAGGAATAACGCTTCTTGTCACTGTTATAGCTCTTGGAATTTTCGGGGTGCTTTGATTGGACATCACTAATCCTGACCTTGTTAAAATTGAGAGAGGAGACGATGACCTGTCATTTCGTGAGATCGAACCCGGAAAAGTGTATTCCAGGATCCTGATAGACCGGGATTCAGGTAGAATTGTATACGAACTCATTGAACCACAAATGGAGCAGAGGCTTCAAACGGTGTACAGTAAATATGTAAAGCAGTACATGAATAGTGGAAACCGATCAGTGATCAATATAAGCCTGGAATCAGGCAGTGAAAACGGGAAAAAACCTTTGCCAACGGACATATATCTGGATCAACGCGACGCTGATGTTGTCAGATATTATGTGGAAAGGGACGTTTCAAGATATGGCAGAATAACAGGTTTGCTTCTTGACCCGGATGTTGAGGATATTTCATGCGAAGGTGCAATGAAAAAAATATACGTTTTCACGAAGGAATATGGGTACATTGCTACGAACGTAATTTTCAATGATGACAATGATCTTAATTTCTTTATCAGGAAGATAGTCCAGGATTCAGGGAAGAATATATCAATCGCAGACCCTATTGTTGACAGCACGTTATCTGATGGATCAAGAATACAGGCTTCCATTGGAAACTACGTCACGGCTTCGGGGCCTGCGTTTTCAATACGAAAATTCAGGAAAGAGCCATTCACGCCACTTGACCTTATACGGCTCGGTACCGCATCTGCTGAAATTTTTGCTTATCTCTGGCTCTGCATAGAATATGGAAGCAATATAATGGTGACTGGAGGAACTGCATCCGGCAAGACAGTCATGCTAAACTCAATCCTACTCTTCATACCGCAGAACCTGAAGATCATAACAATTGAGGATACCCGTGAATTAAGACTCCCTCACGAAAACTGGCTTTCACTTGTATCCAGGGAGGGGATCGGTAAAAACTACCCAGTTACAGGTAAAAGAACCGGCGAAATAGACATGTTTGATCTCTTAACCGCCTCACTCAGGCACAGACCAAATTACATCGTGATAGGTGAAGTGAGGGGGAGAGAGGCTTTCACCATATTCCAGGCCATGTCTACCGGAAGGTATGGGTTGGCAACATTTCATGCAGAAGATATCAGCACACTTATACACCGCCTTGAGTCAAAGCCTATAAACATCCCAAGAAGCCTCATCGGGTCTCTTGACGCAGCAATCGTTATGGGCAACTTCGTTTTCAAGGGTGAAACGAAGAGGCGTGTCAAGGCAGTTTCGGAGATTATGGACGTTGACAGCCACCATGGGGAAATGACAGTCAACAACGTGTACTCCATAAACACAGACGACACGTTCAAGTCCTCGGAATTCAGCTATTTACTGGCGAAAATAGGTAACAGGTATGGGATAGAAGTTGGGGTCATGGACAGCCTCACGATGAGTGAGAGGAAAAGGATGAACACAAGGCCCCTTATGGTGGAAGGTTTCCTCTCCCTGAGAGGAAATATGTCCAGATCTGATTTCAGGATCTCAAAGGCTTTCTCCACACGATCCTTGTCCCGATAGAGATCAAGGCACTCAATTGGACCGTATTTCCCCTGTAGACCAGCATGAAACGGCCCATGCGGTTCTCCCTCTGTGATATGGCATTGTTCCTTGCCTGTGCATGGTACTTCCCGTCCTTCACCGTGGTTCTTATGTATCTGTAATATTCTCCCGCCATGGACCGGACCTGTGCGATCTGGGCAGGTTTCTTCTCCTTCGGCTTCGTTTTCTCAATGGTATCCATGACCTCCCTGATGTGTCTGTGGAAATTGGTTCTTTCCCGTGCTTCCAGATCAAGGTCATGGTAGAGGTACCCCTCCAGGCCAAGACCGTCAATGGTAAAATCCACATGCATCGCGAATATGGGCCTGCCGCTGTAGAGGATTGTGTTATCTGCGGAATCCAGCCTCCTCATGCCGGCGGAGAATACATGCTTTACCTCCTTTCTTGAGTACGTTGCAGAGATTATGTATTCATGTTCGTGGAGTACCTTAAGATTGTCAAGGGAGAAGAAGCCGCGGTCAAGGATGATCACAACTCCGGTGACGAGATTCCTGATCCTTTCCACTGTTACCCTTAGGGTGGAAACATCCACAATACTCCCCGGGTATATCTCGAACAGTATGGGCAGGGATCTTCTCCTCTCCATTACAAGGGATAGATTGATCTGGGGAAGATCGCCATGATCCTTTGCATGACCATACTCGAACATGCTGTTTCCGGAATACGATGCAATGGTCGTTATATCGTACAGGAGAGAGGATTCCGCCTTCATGCGTGATGAGAAGGCGGAGAAGAACCTGTCCGGTATATTGCTGTTACCTATGTCCTCCAGCAGGCGGATATGCGCTGCGAAGATGGATCACATGGGTATTCCTGGCCAGGTAGGTTCCCTCATACATGTGTGCACTAATCCATGGGAGTGACTTATTGCCGGGCAGCGGCAAGTACCAGGATAGTGTTCCTGTCCTCCTTCCCGAACATTGATCAAGGATCTTCTCAATGCCCATCTCCTGATGATTCGCAGCACGGGTATGAAGGGCCGTAGACGAAGATGTTCTGGGCAGGTGCATCCGGCTTTTCAATGCCCTTTTCCTTCTGCACGCCAAGTACTGCTGTATACCTGATTTCTTTTTCTCCCTGTCCCAGTATGGCGTCATCTCGTAGAATATTCCTGCATTGATCGTCTTTTTCTTGTGTAACTGTTCAATATATACCTAATAGGTATATATTATTTATGTTTCGGTTCAGAAGAGTGAGCATTACCAGTGGTTTCACAAAGATTCTGATGGATCATGTACTAAAAAGGGGGTTCAGGTGGAAAGGGACGTCAGAATTAGGAAAAATATACTGGAGGAGATGATTCGCAGGAATATGACAACCTATGGTGAATTCACCAATCTGATCTTCTCATTTTATCACGACAGGGACGCGGTCATAGAGAGTTTCAAGGCTGATAGATAATCAGATTCTAGGCCCTTCACTGGTGAGACGCTTTACTATAAATGGCGTATAAATTGTCTGAAGCACTATTGATATTATTACTACAAAGGAAACACCGACATATATGGGCTGCCCATACTTTATCAAAATTGGGATACCTTCCTGGACTCCAAGCACGTATGGGATAGTGGACAGGACGACGGAAACCACTCCCCTGGGACCGACCAGAGACATAAACAGCTTCACCCGGTTGTTAATGGGATGCTTTGAAAATTTGCGGTTGATCACTGAAAGTGATGAGAATACTGCAATAGGTCTCGATATAAAAATTACCCCAAGAGCCAGTGCTATTCCCATTGGCAGGAAATCAATCAGATTGGACCTGGTGAGTATGCTCCCAAGTAGAAGAAAAATTATAGATTGAAACAAAAATGACAGGTTTTCCTGAAAACCTTCCTCCCTGCTCCAGAAGATACTCTTGTCATTAAAGTTACCAACGATCGCACCTGTGGCTATTATCGCAGGGAAGGGAGTTATTCCGGAAGCCTCCATTATAGTGAACTCGAGTATGACTATACCCAACAACAGCCCTACAATAAGGCTCTCAAAGTTCAGGTATTTGTTGAGGTATATTACGCTGAATCCGATTGCAATACCGATCAGCGCTGGAACTGTTATCTGCATCAATAAAAATGTAACTGATCCAAGATAGATGCCTATATGGCTTGAAATTGCAGAGAAGAGCTGCACATCGCCGGAGGCTGGAGCAACAAAGGCGAGGCCAATCGTGAAGAGAATTATGCCTAGCGGATCGTTGAAAAGGCTCTCCCCAACAAGAGTGCCTGAAATGTTTTCATTTACGCTGATCCTTCTGAATATTGGTATCAGGCTTGCGGGGTCTGTTGGCGAAATTATGGCTCCAAATAGAAACCCGATGATGAGTGGTGCCCCGGTGAGGAGGGAGAATAGAAGTGCGGCTATGATTGCCGTTATGGTAATGCCCAGAGTATCAAGGATAGCTATGGGAAGGAACTGTCTCCTTAGGACCCTCAAGTCTATGTGATGGCTCTCCGAATAAAGGATAATGACGATGCCCAGCAAACCGATGCCCACCGTTCCGAACTCTGACATCAGGTATATTGAGAAACTGTTGCTTATAATCCCCAACAAGGGTCCGAACATTATTCCCAGAACTATAAGGATCGGTATGTAGGCAATCGTCAGTTTCCGGGAGATCGGTATAGCGAAAGCTGCCAGAATGAAAACGAAACTAATCTGATAATACTCATAGGCAAATTGTGACACCATTCACTTTATCTTCCTTTTACAGCAAGGATTCCGGTTTCCTCCTCTTATGTTCTGACGATTGTATGAGTTCATTCACCCTTTTCTCGACGTCATTGGAAGGGCTTCCTCTGGAATTTATTAGTCTGTCCAGTGCCTTATCTATGTCCGGGTATTTCAATCCTAGTTCGCTCTCGTCTGTCTGTCCAGCCCAGAGACCCGCACTGGGTGGCTTGGTGACAATGCTGTCAGGTACGCCAAGGGAACTGGCCATGTCCCAGACTTCGGTTTTCGACAGGTGTAAGATTGGTTCAATATCGCAACCGCCATCGCCGAATTTCGTGAAGTAACCTGTATAATATTCACTCCGGTTCGTGGTTCCAACTACCAGGCCGTTGCTGACGTTTGCAAAATAATACAGGGTGATCATCCTGATCCTGGATTTGACATTGCCAATTATCCTTGTATCACTCATTTTGAGTGTTCTGGAAAAGGCGGATAATATTTCATGAATATCAATAATGTCTATTGGAACGCCGGTTGATATCGAAAGGTCCCTGACATCATCTGCCTCTTTTTCAGCAGGATTCCCGTCCGGCAGGAACAAAGCCCTTATTCTTTTCCGTTCTATTGATATTGAGAGGAGCTTCAATACCAGTGCACTATCAACTCCTCCGCTAATACCTATAATTGCTTGTTTTCCGGATAAGTGCGTGTTCAGAAAAGTTCTAATTCTCGCGACCGGTTCGGAAAATTGTGCAGAGTTCACAGACAGACTTATCCCTGAAACTTAAATAAATATTTTCGATTATATATCTAAGCAGGCTTGAATGCATGTTAAGGTATAACTGTTTTTACTTTTTGTTGAATGAATTCTGATACTCTGTCGCCTTAACAGTATTTTCCATGATCTGAGTTGCTGTTATTGGCCCAACCCCACCAGGAACCGGGGTTATTGCTCTTACATACCCGAAAAGTTCCTCATAGTTTGCATCTCCTCTTATGCCACCATCAACAGGATTTATACCGACATCCACCACGATACTGTCCTCTGTCACGTAACTTCTGTCTATAAAATTCGGGGTTCCAACTGCTGTAACAAGAACCTGGCTGTTCCGGGATATACTCCTGATGTCACCTGTTTTTGAATGACACACAGTAACGGTGAAGTCCCGGTTCAGGAGCATCAATGCAAGTGGTTTACCGACGATCGGGGAACGATTTATTATGGTCGCTGTTGTTCCACCGGGTAGATGCAGTTCAGTCAATATTTTCGTGACTGCCGCAGCTGTAGCGGGAGTGAGGAATTCATTTTTCAGGGCTATCATTCCCTGGTTCGTTGGTGTCATGCCATCAACGTCTTTATAGAACGGAATACTTTCAACTGCCTTGAAGAAATCAAGATGTTTCGGTAGTGGGTTCTCGATCATTACTCCATTGACATCACTCATTCCGGAAATGTTTGCAATTTCTTCGTTTAAGGCTTCATAGGTGATATTCTCATCCAGTATCTTATGTGACACCTTAATGCCGATCTTTGCCCCTCTACGTATTTTTGCCCTTACGTAGGTCTCGATTGCCTCATTCCTGCCAACCTGAATCAGGAAAAGATGGGGCTCAACTCCATGCGATTTGAGCGCTTCTACCCTGCCCTTCAACGCCTTGATTATACTTTCCGCTATTGGTGTTCCATTTAGGATTACGGTCATTATTTCACCATTTTATTACGGTCTTTATCTCACCGGCTGGCTTCTTGCTGAAAATGTCCAGATCATCTGGGCTGAACGTGCCGGTTATGAGTCCAGGGAGTGTATCTCCGTATATGTATTTCCATTTCCTCAGATATTCAAGCGCCTTGATGTAGTGTATCTTTGCAGCATCCACGGAACCCGCAACTGTTATATTCCGCTCGATGAAGAAATCAATATCGTTTCCATTCAGTTGAGCAGGAGGAGCCTTTCCATTGGTTCCGAACAGTATAAGGATACCATTGTAATTCAGAGTTTTTAGAAACCTGAATATGGTTCCGGGGTCTCCACTGGTATCGATCAACAAATCGTTACCCGGTTTCGTGATCTTTTCAATTTCCTTTGTGTAGTCTATAAATGTAATTCCAAATTTCCCGCAAATTTCCATCTTCTTGCTCTCAATCGGATGGCGGTTAGTCATTATTACGTCAAAACCGTATTCCTTTGCCATCATCGAGTAAAGGAACGCTTCTGCTCCGCTCCCTATAACGAGGCATCTTTTTCCCTCAAAGGTTGAATACTGGTTTGCGAATATAGCTCTCTTCGATACGATAGTGAAAACCTCGAATCCCTTTACGACATTTTTCAACGGTTCAGTCAGGACCGCAACATCACGCATCCCCTCATCCGGGACTTTTACAATATAGTCAAGGGAGTCGTAGAAATATTCCCTCATGAAACCATCCATCCCGGTTATGCCCGCTTCATGCTTCTTCCCGTCAGAACAGTTGTCCTGCCTGCCTATTTTACAATTTACGCAGTCACCAGGTCTTCTTACCACCGGGACAACAAGGTCACCTACCTTGAATTCTTTGCTCTCTGTATAAATTTCTTCTATAACACAAAGAGATTCATGCCCTATTATGAGCCTGTCAGAATTCTCAGGATTAAATGCGAAGGAGAGTCCACCTGAAGTTATTCCCCTATCAGTTCCACACAGTCCGTTATATAGCACCCTCAGCTTCACATTGTGCTCAGGCAGCTTCACCACGGGAAGCCGGTCGATCTTCACTCCTCCCTTCGGTGCATTCGTGTAAATTGATCTCGCATACTCCATTATTTGCTATTTCAAAATAGTATTAAAAGATGGCACTTCTTCAGGTCATATCAAGTTCAGGTTACGGTTTCCGTTAACCATGTTAACTTCGACCTTTGGAAGTTATCATCTGACTGATGCTTAAACTTCGTGGGTATAACCCTATACCCTCTATCCCGTTGGCGAACGCTTCGGGGACTGCTTTCTTCATTATGTTATATGATGCCTGGAGATCAGCATGGATCAGCTTTCCGTTTGCGGATCGGAATGTGCCTCTTTTGATCCTCTTTCCCAAGTATGCGTCATGGTGTTCTATGCTTTCGCTGTCAAGGAATGAACATTTGCTTGTGTGATCCTCGTTCTGTATCATGACCTTGATTCCAGCCTCTTCAGCTTTGTATTTTATCTGCGTTATGATCATGTTGAATGGCAGCTGGACAAAGTTCTGGTTGTTTCTCTTTCCCATGTTCGATGAATCTTTCCATCCGCTGTTGTGCCCAATGACTATTGTATCAATATTGTGGCTTCTGGCATACTCCACAATGGATTTCGAAACCTTGTGCATGATATCCTTGACCTTCCTGTTTCTCTTCATGAAGAGTTTCTGTATCTTCTCTGTAGTCTTTCGTTCATTTCCCTGGAGATCGTTTATGCTCCTGTACCTTGCCAGTTCCCTGTTAAAATACTGGTTGATCGATTTGAGCAATCCTGCCTTTACAGCAATCCCTCTTTCAGGGATGCTGTTACCCATAGTTACAAGATTCCTCACGCCGATGTCCATGCCCATGACCCTTTTTGGTTTCATGCCTGATATGTCCGCTATCTCCTTCTCGTACACTATTTCCATCATGTATCCTGTGCCCTGCGGCACTATCCTTACTTCTTTCAGCTTTACTTCATTTTCACTCAGCCTTGTTTTAACCCCCATTCCCACCACTTTAGGGAATTTCAATTTCCCATTCTCTATGCTGCACTGCTGGTTGGTGAAAATCAAGAGGAATTCACCATCTTTAGCCTTGTATCCCGGCAATCCGGGCCTTCCCATGAATTTATCAGGATGCTTCTTCCATGCCTTTATTGCTCTGAAGAACGAGTCCCATGCCTGTTTGGTCTTCCTTATGGTCCACTGTGCTGTCTGTGCGGGAAGTTTCCGGTAATTGTTGTATTCATCTTTATCAGATGGTTTCTGGAACAGCTTAACCAGTTCATTGTAACCGGGCTGTCTTTCACCGTTAGCGAACTGCTGTCTCAGTATATAGTTGACCTGGTTGTATAGATTCTTGGAGAGATGGCACATATGGGAGATGGTTTCGTTTTCCCTTAAGAATATCTGTTCCGTTCTCCTAACCTTCATACCCGACCTCAATGGAGTGATTCCGGCGTTTTGAATACATCTTCATGGAGTAACAGTGCAGCATGTTAGTAATATCCTCAAAGAACTCCATGGAATCAAGTTCTGTACTGCCTACTTCAGATATCACCACTATTTCTGTTCTGTATTTCCTGAACAGGTAACTGAATAATTCAAAACCAACCCTGCTTAGCCTGTCCTTATAGGTTACTATCACTTTTTCAACTTTGTTGTTTATGATCTCATCTAACATCTCAAAGAATCCTTTCCTTTTCTCAAAGGATACGCCGGATGCAATATCCGAGTATATTGCACTTATCGTATATCCGTTCATGAAACACCACTGTTTCAGTTGTTGAATCTGGTTCTGCAGATCGTTCTTCTGCTTGGATGTGGATACACGTGCATACAGCACAGTTTTTCTCTTGACATCCTTGTTCAGTATTTTGTAAACGTCTTCCTCATTGTAGTTGTATCGTTTGTTCGGCATCACAGTATACCTGATCCTGCCATTCTTTGAGTAGACATGAAGAGTCTTCCTGGAAATTTGCAATAAATTCAAAACTTCTTCTGCTTTCATGGTTAATATAATATATACCATAAGTATATTTAGTTATACTTTTGCTTAACTATATCTGATGGCCAAGACGTATTTTTTTCGTGTTCAGGTAGAATTCATCATAAGGAGTAGGTTCACTGATTATTGGTATCCTGTCTGTTATTTTTATATTGTATTTCTGAAGGAAGTCCATTTTAAGAGGGTTGTTTGTCATGAGGCGAATGGACTTTATGTCGAAGTATTTTATCACTTCAACGGCAAAAGTATAGTCTCTCTTGTCGGCTGGCAATCCCAGCATTAAATTTGCTTCCACTGTATCGTATCCCTGATCCTGGAGGCTGTATGCCCGTATCTTGTCAAGTAGCCCTATTCCTCTCCCCTCCTGTCTGAGATATATCAGCATGCCGGAATCCTGCTTCCCGAGATATTCAAGGGATTTCAGCAATTGATCCCTGCAGTCACATCTTTTCGATCCCATTACGTCTCCGGTAAGGCACTCTGAATGGATTCGCACAGGTACATCTTCTTTTGATTTCACGTCCCCTCTCACGAGCACTGCATTTTCAAGGTTCTCATCATCAGAGAACACGTATATCTCAAATAAACCGAAAATTGTTGGTAACTTAGCGTTGGAATAAAGTTCTAGCATATATTTCCCTGAATAAATTGATTCATGCTATTAAAATATTTATAACTATTATTTTCATAAATAGTCATTAAATAGTCTGCTCATTTGAAAACTGGGACAAAGAGTTCTCAACGGGTTCGCAAAGTGCGTATCCCTGCTTTACCTTAAATATATACACTGGTTTCTCTCCAGCTGAATTTTTCTCCAGCTCATTTTTCATTGCATAACTTTCTTCAGGCTGTAGTGCAAATCTAGGATATATCTTTCCGGCACCAATACTCCTGAGGGATTCTGCAAGATCCAGCTTGCCTGCAACCATAAGTTTCCTGTACACCTTTCCAGGAAATTGTCCTTGTGGAATTGAGGAAGAGGTAAGCAGTATTCTCCTGCCATCCTCGCCAAGAATCCTGAACTCTCCTAGGCTCTTTACTTCGTTGACAAGTCCGGCATATATGAGGGACGGATCCGGAAGCTCAATCAGTTCAAGCGGAGTGTCTGTAACCTCAAACTCCGGCCTCTTATAGCTGCCCTCAACCCTAACTTCACCAGGGAGCATTACTGCCGAACTATCTGCATGTTTCAGTTCTCCGCAGTACAGAGTAAGCCTGTTCAGGGAACCATTCACGGAGATATACTCAGTTTCTGCATCTATGTCAAGTCTTGTTCTCCTGGTCTGGGGAGGGATGTCAAATACAAATTTTCCTGTGATGCTTGAATACTTCCGGATAATGGCTTCTGGCGAAGGGACAAGATCATGCAGTTCCCTCTCCGTCGCTCCGGATTCTCTGAGCGGATCCGAAAAGATTACGGCATCGTCGAGTCTCTCTTCTCCAATCTCGTCAGGATTCCACTCTGAGTTAATTAATTCAAGGTTATGAGCTTCATACACTTTTGCGTTGATTTTGGATTCAAGGAACCTGATTCGGTTTCTTTCCACTCCCGTTACGCTGTTAGTCTTCGAAAAGAAAATAGCTTGCATACCTCCTCCGGATCCAATGTCAAATACTGTGTTTCCTGTAATCCTTCTGGCACGGTATTCAGAAACCAGTTCAGGAGTAGAATATCTTGCTGTATATTGGTCAAGCCACAGGCGGTTGTTTCTTGAAAATTTTCCCCTGGTCTGTATCCTGGATTTCGCTATTTCAATCAGGAATGAAATCTCCTTTCCAAAACGTTTTCCGAGTTTGTTCACTATGGTCCTGCTGTCATATCCCCGATCCATAAGCTCCACTATTTCGTCTATCTTCTTGTCAGCGCTTTCCCTGTAACCATTATCATTCAGGGATCTGAATAATGTATTCTCCTCTACCTTATTTGATACCAACTTTGGGTAATCCGTCATACCTATTTAGGTATGTGGAGCAGAGAAGAATTAATAAAACAACTCACGGTAAGGTGAATATGAAGCTTGTAAGGGTCGGGAAGGTCAAGGAAGTATATGACGAAGGAGATACGCTTCTCTTCAAGTTTACCGACAAGATTTCCGTGTTTGACAAGATCATACCGTCGACAATACCGTCCAAAGGAGAATCATTGTGCAGGACAGCAGAATTCTGGTTCAAAATTACATCGGAATCGGCACGTGTCAAGACGCATCTTATTGAGCGGGTATCGCCCACTGAGATGCGGGTCAGGAAATTCACGGTCCGGGAAGGGAATGGCAGCATATTTTCCATCAATTATCTGATTCCTCTTGAATTCGTGGCAAGGTATTATGTAGCAGGGAGCCTCTTTGACCGGGTTAAGGAGGGGAAAGTTTCACTGGAAGACCTTGGAGTTGCCAGCTTTCCCAAATATGGTCAAAAACTCGATGACCCGTTCCTTGAGGTAACCACAAAGTTTGAGAAATTTGACAGGCCATTACAAATCAACGAAGCTCTTGAAATTGGTGGGCTGCGCAAGCAGGAGCTTGATGAAATTTATGATGCAATACTGAGGATAGATCGCAGGATAGAGAAGCAGGTCGCCCCAAACGGTCTTATTCATGCTGATGGAAAGAAAGAGTTTGCCATGGGGGAGAGCCGGGAACCCATTGTGGTTGATACATTCGGAACTGCAGACGAAGACCGTTTCTGGGACAGGCAGCAGTATGATGATGGTAAAATTGTGGAGCTAAGCAAGGAGTCTGTACGTCAGTACTATCGTTCTACAGGATACCATGACAAACTATATGAAGCAAGGGAAAAAGGGACAACAGAGCCGGATATATCACCATTACCTGTGGAACTGGTTGACAGGACGAGCAAACTCTACCGTGACCTGTTCGAGCGTATAACCGGACAGAAATGGTAATTTCTTTATACCTAACTGTCTAAATATCTATTGGACTCCAAGCTCTATCTGGTTTTCCACATAATGCCAGAGCTGGTGTTCAATCTCATAAGCCCACAGTGCCTCCGGTACCTCTACAAAGGCTGCAAGTTCAGAGATAAAGAACGTTTCCAGTGCGGCTACGCCGAGATTCTTCAGCCATGAACCAACTCCCATCTTAATCTTGAAATTACTCTGGTCGCCTTCAATTACAATAGTAAACGCCCGGTCCATTGCAAGAACGGTTCTGAAAACACCACCCTTCTTGGCCTGTATTAATATTCCATCCGGATGTTTCCCTGACTGTGTCTTGAAATGCTCCTCATTGAAAAATTCAACAATGTGCTGACCAAGCTTATCGAGGTCAATATTTTTCCCGTTGTACTCTCTCGTCGCCATTTTCATGAAATACTTTAATAATGCATCATATAAAAGTAATTCCCGACCATGATTATTAGAAATCTGGATTTCCAGAAACCTTATATTCCAGAAATCGATATATTATAGATAGAAATGGCAGATCAAAAGAAGGTAAATAAGGACGAAAAGGAAGAAAAGACGCAGGAAGGCGAGAATACTCAGAATATTTCCGTAAAGGGGATAAAGAAGGATGTTTATGACAAGGTCTCTCAGATAGCAAGAATAACAGGCAAAACTCTGGGAGAAGTGACCAATGAAGCTTACAAGTCGCTCATAGGCGCGTTCGACGGGGCAGGTCATATTTCCCGGAACTTCAGGGAAGGGCTATCAGGCACAATGTCAAGATACGTGGAAAATATCAAGACCCTTGATATTACAAAAAAGGATCTGGAGGATATCAGTCACAAGACGGTATTCAAGAATATAGATACCCTTGTTCTTGTGGATGTTGACGACGAAACCTTTGACAGGTATATAGATGCGATCATAAACGTGAAGAGCCTCAGCATCCCTGCTTCTCTGAGGAAATCCAAGGTGCTGCTCAAATGCAGTTATGTAGATACCATTTCCCAGGGGAAATAAACCCCTATTTTTTTCTCATTACTGTGAAATACCTGGTCAGGGTTTTGTGTTGCGGAACTGGGATGACGGATATCAGTTCGAACAGTTCCTTTGAAAGATCGAGAAGGCTTGAGTTGCCCACAATCACGGCACAGTATCCCTCATCTTTCAGAAGATTGTGAAATGCGGAAAAAGATTCTGAGTACAATTTCCCGATTTCATCGCCATGTAGCGACGAATTCCTTCCATATGGCATGTCGGTAACAATACCCGCAACCTTCTCGTTCAGTTTCAGTTCAGAAATGCTGCTTCTCATTATCTTCGCATCAGAAAATCCAAAATATTTCAGGTTAAGTCTCGCTCCCATTACCATTGCAAGCGAAGCATCGCTACCGATTATTTTTCTTCCCATCAAGGCAGCCTCAATCAATATTCCTCCGGTTCCGCAGAAAGGATCGAGAACCGTGTCCCCCTCCCTGGTCATTGACACGTTCACCAGGTACCTTCCGAATCTTGGATGAAGAGAAACCGGGGAAAAGAAGGGGCGCATTGGAGCCCTTCTCTGTTCAAGTTCCTTTCTGTCTCGCTCATACCGGAGTAAGCCAAGATACCATCGATCTGCCCTGATTACCCTTATAACAAAGTCAAACTTCGTGAATGAAACTCTCCCCTTCGACTCGAGGATTGATCCAATTCCCGATTCTGTATAGTCATGGTCTTTTCCGGAGTATTGTTTCAGGCGGACGTAATAATTTCCGTCGGGAATAAGTGAACTATCAAACTCCTCCGGTCTGTCTGTTACTTGCAGAATCTCGGTAATTGTATTTACAAACTGGGACTGGGACGCACTATTCCAGTCTCCCTCTATAAAGAATAGGTTCCCAGCCTGCCCTTTTATATTGAATCTCCCAAAATTATCACTGAGTGCCTTTATCTCATTCCTGACCAGTTCCAAGTTCAGGGAACTGCATTCAAGGATATATCTGGGCATTGCCGTTAAAGCTCTTCCGTGTTTTAGTTCTTCTTTGTTTCTTTGGCAAGATCCAATGCCAAATTTTCATAAATCTTGCTGAGTTTCTTTATCGATCTCTTCACGGCGGCCTGTGGTTTCCCGGTTTTAACTTTCACATATATCTGGGGATTATCTATAACGGGATGTTTGATATAGTAATGTGATTCAGACACCTGGTCATCATGGAGTATTTCCTCAACAATTGGCCTCAGAAGCGCATTATCATAGTTCAGCATCTCAAGTGTCATGGAATCTTTATCTTTTTCCATGACTCTGAATTTTGAATCCATAACCCTTCATTTATAAGGCATATATTATTCTTGTTTATTGTATACGACATAAGGCTCCGAACGTCGTGAATAAGTTTTTGTCAATTGAAGTGCAAAGGTCAGCGCAGCTGCTATTTTGCTTGAAGGTTCCGTGAGCATTTCCGGTTTAAGAACCTGTAAGACTGCAAACGTAACATGGCTTAGTCAGTGAAATGGTATCTTCTTTCACCATTCTATTTTCACGAGGTTTCATCGTGAATGGAAATTAGAATCTGGAATAGAGGAGAATGCACCGAACATATGACTGCAAAAACCGGGGTCACTCTGCTCAACTTATGATGGGGTATCTGTTCAGCAACTCTAATTCTACTATACGAGGGGGTAGGGTACAATAAAGCTGTGGTGGTATCCGCTCCATAATTCCGCTCTGTCTGGGGGACCTGAAAGTATAAATATAGGTAATATTTGTAGTCAGCGGGGAGGTGTCTATATGTCATTTGTTACAAAAAGAAGGGACTTCGACGATGATGATGACGAAGATGACTTCGACGATGATGATTAATTAACCCTAATTTTCTTTGAAATATTTTCATTTCGATTCTGCCCTATTAGCTTGAGAAAAATAATACTTAAGAAAGGCGGTTTGGAGCTTTACCTCTAATGGTAAATCAGATTTCCGGAATAGTCAATGGAATTTAGTTGTGAGAGAGCATCACGGGATGAATGGTTTGGAAACTTTCAGTTTACTTGATAGCAGGATAGTCGCCATGCTGGCGGAAAGGGGTATCGAAACTCCAACTATGCCGCAGGCAATGGCAATGCGGTCTATAATCGATGGCAAAGACGTCCTGCTATTATCGCCAACCGGAAGCGGCAAGACAGAGGCTGCCATCCTGCCGTTAATGCACATCTTATTGAGGGATAGCCCTCCGCCGGTATCTGTGCTCTACATTACGCCACTAAGGGCACTTAATCGTGACATGCTGCAGCGGCTGATAGATTACGGAAGGAAGATAGGAATATCAGTGCAGGTAAGGCACAGTGATATCGGACCTGCTGAGAAGAGGGAGATCCTGAAAAATCCGGCTGGAATACTCATAACGACGCCGGAGTCCCTGCAGATAATGCTCAACGGAAAGAATCTCAGAGAAATTATTAAAAACGTCAGGTACGTCGTCGCGGATGAACTTCACGAGCTTGCGCAGAATGAGAGGGGTTCGCAATTTTCACTGGCAATGGAAAGACTGAGGCATCTTACCGGAGGATTCCAGGCTGTTGGACTTTCGGCGACTGTCGGAAATGCAGAAGAACTCTCCCTGATGCTGAACGGTTCCGGCAAGGTAGAGATCATCAAGGCAGAAGTAGAGAAAAAGATGGATGCAACGGCAGTGATCCCTGAAAGTTCTGATAAATCAGCATCAGAAATAATGGGTTGTGATGAACAGTATGCAGGGGCAATATTGTATGTATGGAATCTTATAGACAAAAACCCTGGAACCATTGTATTCGTGAATACGAGGAGCATAGCGGAGGATATATCATTCAGGATTAGACTCATGATCAAGGACCCTCCCATAATGGTGCATCACGGCTCTCTTTCCAGAGATACGCGCGAGGCAGCCGAACGGGATTTTAAGAGCGGTAAGATAAAAGCGATAATCTCTACTTCATCACTTGAGCTTGGGATAGATATCGGGCTTGCAAAACTTGTGATACAGTTCAATTCCCCCAGGCAAATCAATAAGTTGCTCCAACGTGTAGGTAGGTCCGGGCACAGCCTTGAGAAGGTGTCAAGAGGCATAGTTGTCTGTACTGATGTGATAGAACTGGAGGAGGCCCTTGCAATCATCGACCAGGCGAATGCTGGCGTGCTGGAGGACATATTGATCATGAAAAATTCGCTGGCAACCATCGCAAACCAGATCATATCAGAAATACACTTCTCCAAGGAATTAAGCGCTGATGCACTGTTTTCCCAGATCACGGCTGCATACCCATTTCGCACGCTCAGTCATGATGACTTTACCGCTCTCCTTGAATTCCTTGCCAGAACGAGGAAAATATGGAATGATCCTCAGGTTATCCGCCGGAGAGCAGGTACACTTAGTTATTATCTCGAGAATATTTCCATGATACCGAGTGAAAAAAATTACAGGGTTATTGATATAGGTTCCAGGAAATTTATCGGAACCCTTGACGAACGATATGTTGTCAACGAGATAGAGCCCGGCAGCTACTTCGTGATCAAGGGTTCCACCTGGCGGACTGTCAGGATAGATGAGGACAGGATTTTTGTCGAGGCCTTCCCGACTGTGGCAATCGCCCCGAAATGGTCCGGTGAAGATATACCGGTACTACCGGACGTGATGGACAATATTTCAGAAATGCGTAAGAATAACCGAATTCCTGAAAATACAGACAGTTTTTCCAGGGCACTGATGAAGGAATGGTATTCAGGGCAACTGGCATTGAAGGAACGAGTAATTATTGAGACAAAGAATGGCGAGGTGATCGTGCAGATAATATCGGGGACAAGAGCAAATTTTGCTCTTGCGGAAATTCTTACCAGTTTTATGGTATCAGTAACAGGGCAGAGCGTGGAGATGGACTATTCCCCATATCACATTTATATGAGATGCTCCCGCCAGATAATGGCTGCAGATGTGGAAAAAATTATTCGCGGCATAGATCCAGGAAGGTTAGAGGATTATATCAGGGCCGTGGCAAGGAGATCGCGTTTCTTCAACCTTGTATTCCTGTATGAAGCAAAAAAATTCGGTGTAATCAGCAAGGACGCAGATATTAGCAGAATCAGGTTTGAGAAGATTGTGGACTCCTATCTGGACACTCCCGTATATACAGATTCTGTGAGGAAGCTGATAACTAACTATATGGATCTCGACACTCTAAGGTCGTTCCTTTCTAACATTGGTAATGTGGAGTTCGTCCTGAAGAATAGCATTTCAAGTTCTTCCAGTATTTTCCTGAGACATTACTCTGAAAAGGTGATGCCTCTCAAGCCCACAAAATCCATTCTTGAGTCAGTGAAAACAAGACTGATGAACGAAGAAACCGTTTTGTACTGTACCGCCTGTGGAAACATTCGGACCATGAAGATTCGTGAAATCCGGTCAATTAAGTGCCCGGATTGCGGAAGCTATCTCGTAGCTTCACTTTCAAGGTATGATCGGGAAGAGCTCCAGTCCATATCAGGTAAGGAAAGTGAAAACTCAAGGATAAGGAAGAGAATTTCAAAGAATGCACATCTTGTCAAGGAAAGGGGGATGGTAGCAATAATGACAATGGCTGCAAGGGGTATAGGGGCCGAAACTGCATCCAGGATCCTTGAGGTTTCGTATCACAGTGAAGAGGATATAATCAGGGCAATACTCACCGCTGAAGTTGAGTTCGCAAAGAATAAACGTTACTGGGACTGAGGGAACTGGGATGCGGTTCGTTAAAGGGGATGCGGAAAAAGCTCTTCGGATCATTGATGCGTACATCGAGAAGAATCTCAAGGTGCCGGTTATTGTTGAAGGAGCAAAGGATTCAGAAGCGTTAAGAGGACTCGGGTTCAAAGGCAAGATTATAGTTTTTAACTCTGGGCTAAGTGTAGTAGCCTTTTGTGAAGAACTTTCCTACAGGGAGTCAAGGTTAATCATTCTGGTCGATTTTGACAGAACAGGTAGTCTTTTGAGGAAGAGGTTATCGTCTCTCCTTTCTGCATCAATTCAGGAGGTGGATACCGACCTGTGGGAATACATACGTGGACATTTCCCTATCAGGACAGTGGAGGAACTCCCCTCAATAATTGGTCTTGTGGGAAAGGAAGTGCAGGGAAATCATGGCACGAGGAAAGCTTCCAGAAATAAGGTCAAATAAAAGTTTATTCTCATTGCCCGATTACCGGACAATGGCGTCAAACATACGAATAACCTTCTTTGGAACCGGCGGTTCCTGGCCCACCCCGTTACGTGGGTTACCCTCAGTTGGGATACAGGTTGACGATAAGCTGAACCTGTTCGACTGCGGAGAAGGTTCCCAGAAGCAGATAATGAAGAGCAGCACATCCTTCATGAAGGTAGAGAATGTTTTCATAACGCATTTTCACGGGGACCATTTCATTGGTCTCATAGGCATGGTGCAGAGCATGTCATTCAACGGGCGATCAGACCCATTGAATATATACGGGCCAAGGGGGGCGATCCATATGATACTTAACGCCCTGAATGTCGGATATTTCCGGCTAAACTTTGACGTGAAGATCACAGAACTTGACGCAAACAGAACATATGATTTCGGGGAATTTACAATAAGCACCCTGCCAAATGACCATCCTGTTCCCGCACTGTCCTACTGCCTGGAGGAAAAGGACCTGATCAGAATTGACCGGCAGAAAGCAGAAGACCTGGCATTTCCTGTAAGAAGGCTTGAAGAACTGAGGCAAAAGGGCATTCTGGAGATTGATGGTAGAATATACAGTATAGGGGATGTCAGCGCAGGAGTAAGGAAGGGGCGTAAGATCGTATATACTGGGGATACAAGACCAATGCAATCCATGGTTGAGTTTTCAAGAAACGCCGACGTGTTGATTCACGATACGACAACAGACTCTTCACTGGAACCAAAGGTCAACGAATTTGGCCACACATCTGCCAAGCAGGCAGCAAAGATAGCAAGAGATGCTAACGTGAAGCGTCTCTATCTTTTTCATTACAGTCCGAGAGTGGATGACGTGAACACTCTTCTAACCGAGGCTAGGGAAATTTTTCCGCAAACTTTCGCGAGTTCAGATCTTGCAGAGTTCGATGTACCCGTGAATAGGGCTTGAACCGATGCCATGATATGCCGTCATTTCTTGACAAATTCTGTGGTGATGCCTGACTGACCCTGAAAATTCCCGGACCTCTGGTCATACCCTAGAGCAGGTTCTGACGACATCTTCATGAACGCAATCTGTGCGATAGCTTTTCCAACAGCAATGTGAACGGCTTCATCTGATGCATTGTAAAGCGCAAGGGTAAGTTCTCCTCTGAAACCTGAATCTACAAGTCCGAAACTACCGAAAATTCCCTTTCTGCAGTACGATGATTTCAACCATAACTGCCCGATGAGTCCCCTTTTAATGTCCAGGCGTTCCATGGTTGATACCAGGAAAAATGTCTTTGCTGGAACAAATCCTTCACTGTGTGTCTCGCCATGGATCCTCACTTCACCTATGGTTAGGTCGTATCCATTGGGCGTAAGCTGTTCTTTCCTGAAATTGCTTACTATGAGCTCTCCTTTTGATACCATGGCAACTATTTCGGAGTCTGAAATCATCTACCGGTATAATTTCAGTTCAAATAATATGATTTCTGTCAATTTACGTTTATTATGGCCGCAGCCTTTTTGTGCATCCGGGGCGAAATCATGTTCATAACCACATACAGAACCATTGCAAGCACAAAGGAGACATAATAACTCAGGTCAACACCCCCAAGTGCCTGAGCCACCGGACCGTAAGGGAAACCCGATGGCGCCATAAAAGGTATGGATATGATGATAGATGCGCAATATGACACTATTCCTGTAAGATTGTACTTTGCATTGCTGGTCTGCCCATACCTCTTCCCGCGATTAACTATAAAGAAGTCCGCCAGGATGATCCCTATCCACGGAGTGATCCAGTAGTCCAGCAGGTAAAGGAAAGTTTCATAAGAGTAGTTGAAGCCATTGACAACCGAGATTAAGGAGAAAATTACTGCAACAACAGACATAATGATGACAACAGTTATGCGCTTCAGCTTTAGGCCAGCAGCTCTAATTGAAAGTGAGTTGGAATAGAGGTTGATAGAATTGGCGGCAATTCCTCCCAGCACAATACCAACCAGACCAATGTCAAAATACCTGCCCATTATTGGTGCAAGAGCACTGGCCGGGTTCGCGGTTGCAGCCATTCCAGAGGCAATTGCAACAAGCATTCCTGCAATTTCGAGCCACAACGAGGCGGCAAAGCCTCCAAGGAAAGAGTATGAAAACACCCTGCTCATCCCGGTATTCGGAGCGATATACCGGGAATAGTCAGAAGCATATGGTCCCCAGCTCATAATGTACGAGAAGGAGAGTGCAAGGACAATCCCGAACTGTGTGAACATGGACAGATTGGAGTTGCTGGAATATGCCAGGGTCCAGTGAAGATGGTCCAGCGCAAAGTAAGTCACAACTATAAACATTATTCCGAGGAGGTACGACATCAATTTCTCAAATTTGTGAATGAATTTCTGTCCGAAATAAGCAGAAATTCCGACAATAGCCGCAACGAGTATTACGGAATAGATGAGCAGAGTTCCGCTGATGAGCAGGCTTAATGCAAAAGCAGCCAGCACCGTGTTGATGGTCAACCATCCGGTCGTATTCAGCCACTGAAGGACAGACATTATGGACCCGCCACGATTTCCGAAAGACCTCCTTCCCATGACCATCTGGGGAACACGTGATTTTGGCCCAATGGCACTCATGAGGCCAAGCATGGAAGCGCCAATAACGTTCCCGACAATCAGGGCAATTATTGTTGTTACCAGCCCGAATCCAAAAAATATGGGAAGAAATCCCAGGGCAAAATCGCCAATTGTGAGGTTGGAAGCAAACCAGATATAGAAAAGTGAACGGGCGTCAGGGCCTTTGATATTATCTGGAACAGGTTGGATATCAAGCTTCTCGGGCGTGAACGCGGAGTCTGTACCTAACACCTGTTCGGTCATGTCGTGGTTATTTCACAAAGGTATTAAATCGTTACTGAGCGGACGGGTTTCCCCTCAGCAATGATGGTTTTACCAGTTTTAATCCTCTGATAGTTGGTTACGGGAAATCTCCCCGCTTAAGAGCTGGTAACAGGAATAGGCTACGCGTCTCAAGTTTTTAATACGCATCTCCATTTTCATGATAATGAACCCCAGGCTAATGGTCGAGGCAGTTCTATATGCAAGCAATAAACCTCTGAGTATACGGGATATCTCCGGCGTCCTTTCCCTGCCAGTAAGTGACGTGTCTAAGGAGATGAAAAAACTCATTCGTGAGTATGGAGATAGAGAAATATCAATGACCATTGTGAAGATAGGAAAAAGATACAGGATGCAACTGAAGGAGGAGTACCTGGACACAGTGAACGCTGTTTCTGAGCCAGAACTGACAGGGCTTGAGCTTTCAGTGATGGGATTCATAGCTTCCCATCCATCATGCAGGAAAGGAGATTTGAGAGAGAAATTCGGGGAAAAATATCACTTACCGCTGGAGACGCTGAAGGCAAAAAAACTTGTACATGGCAGCAAATACAGGAACACGGAAATTCTTACTACCGGAAAGAGGTTCTTTGATTATTTCGGAATAGATCGGAGTCGGTTCGGGAACATGGTAAAAGACGTTTTAGAGGATCATGCTGGGGATAAGATCAATGATTAAGGTACTGCTCATAGGGGGAGGTGGAAGAGAGGATGCGATAGGACGTAAAATTGTCGAGGGTGGAGCAACCCTTTACTGCGTCGCAAAGAACCTAAACCCTTCGCTTTCAAAAATTTCAAATGAGTATAAAGTGATCAGTGAGCTTGATTACGATAAAATCCTGAAATATGCAACGGAAAAAAAAGTGGATCTGCTTTTTGTCGGACCAGACCCGGTACTTGAAACTCCACTCGTCGACATGGCAGAAAAGTCGGGTATCAGGGTCTCATCTCCATCCAGAGAAGCATCAAAAATTGAAACCTCAAAAGAGTACATGCGCGGTTTTGTAGAAAGAAATGGAATAAAGGGTAATATTTTCTCAAGGGTATTTACCGACGGGGTAGAAGCTTCAAAATTCATAACTTCCAGTCAAATGGAGTTTGCCGTTAAACCCATCGGGCTAACTGGTGGAAAGGGAGTCAAAGTCATGGGTTCTCAGATCAGTACCAGGGAGGAGGCATCAAGATATGCTGCTGAGATAGTTTCCAGGGATGGGCGGGTCCTGCTTGAGGAAAAGATCAGCGGCGAAGAATTCTCCCTCCAGGTGTTCTCGGATGGCAGCACCATCTCCCCTATGCCTCTTGCGCAGGATTACAAGAGGGCTCTCGAGGGTGACAGGGGCGTCAATACTGGCGGCATGGGGTCAATCACCGATTCCGATCACAAACTTCCCTTCATAACTGCTGGATGCCGGGATAGTGCCCTGGCAATAATGAAGAGTATAGTGAATCATATGAAACTTGAGGGGAATCCTTTCAAGGGTATCATGTACGGGCAGTTCATGCAGGTTAATGGAGAACCTAAAATAATTGAAATAAACGCAAGATTTGCTGATCCCGAGGGCATAAACGTTCTGTTTCTTCTTGAGGACAACCTGCCCGATATACTGTTCAGGATAGCGGATTCTTCATTGAGTAACAGCTCTCGATTCATGCATTTAGCTACAACATTGAAATATATAGTGCCCAGTGGCTACGGCGAAAATGCCCAACCGGGTCAGCTGGATATTGACCTTTCCGGCCTGCCTGAGAATCTGCAGATATACTATGCTTCTGTATCAGGTACAAAAGAAAAGGTCAAGATGACATCCTCAAGGGCACTTGCGATGATATCAAGATCGGATTCAATCGAATCAGCTTCCAAGGCAGTTGAAGATAATCTGTGGAGAATAAAGGGGAATTTTTACGTCAGGCACGATATCGGATCACCGGAATTCATGAGGGAAAAGTTGCGTCGATCCTCTCACTGAACCTTGACAGTTCCAAGAATTCTCGGAATAGATGTGTTTGAGCATATGGCAAGCACATCATTGTACACAGCTATTGGACGATCAAGTGTGATCTCATTGCCACTTGTGAATCCCCTGGAATATTTCATCTGGTCGCATATGAAGATCTCATTGCCACTTATGTTCTTCCCGGCAAGGGTTGGATGAAAATTTATCTGTGACTCTATTTTTGCCACTCTTTTAAGCTGGTTTTCTGTAAGAAACATACCCCTCTCCATATCATCGATTTCTATGTTCTTCAGGGCCAAACCCACTCTCGACCCAGCAGGAGCAGAGTCAACATCAACATCCTGCATCTGGATCGACCTGATTTGCACCTGGCTATCGAGGGAGGATGCGTAGAGATTCTGGTGTTTTGCAATTGTACCCTTCAGGACAAATCCCAAAGCAACGGTTCCGACGCTCTTTACCTTGAAGAAGTGATCAATAATCACGCTTGTCCCCTCATTGCCCCTCATTATTTTCATGCTGCCGATGGAGCTTGCCAGTTCAACAGGAGATCCCCTGAAAAACTCATATTTTGATACAACTGTATTACTGATGATCTTCCTGACAGTGGAAAGTTTATTCTCATCCTTCAATATGATAAATCCCCTGTCTTTCTTCATCAAGTCAAGGGCTATTAGCACTTCACCAAGATCCCTGTTTATATCATCTATCCCAAGTATGACTACATCCGCAGGATATATGGAATCCGTAAGCGAGGACATCTTTTCCGGAAAGCGGGTAGGGGAGAGTATGGTCAACACAGTTTCCCCATCTTTCCTGTGATAGATTGTGATGTCACTTTCCGTTCCCTTCTTCGCTATTTCTCTTATGATTTCAGGAACATTGTATGCGAAAATGTTTATTGGATTCATACTACACTGTAATATTATCTGGGGATATAAACAGATACCAGCGATTTCAGTTCTCTATTTTTTCAAGTATTAAGTCCGACAGGAGGTTTATGTAGTCGGACCGGTCGTCCGGAAGTGCGGTCCTGCTATAGCTTAACCCGGACTTGACAACTGTTCCTCCAAACTCATAATCAAGGTCATAGAGTACTTCCAGGTGTGTATACAGGAACCCTATGGGAACGGTGATCACCCCTGTTTTTCCGGACGCACCTATGGATGGCAGGGCATCGTATACAGACGGCCCAAGCCAGCTATTGCCATATTTCCCCCTGCTCTGGTATCCCAAAAGGTAGTCTGATATACCTGCCATCTCTGAGATCCTTGCCGCCGCCCTCGAGAATGATTTGTCATATTCACTCTCGTCCGTCGCAGAGTTCGGTAGGCTGTGGGCCGTGAACAGGATCTGCGATCGATCACTTAGGGAACCTTCAGTCTCCTTTAATATGCTGGCCCACATTCTGTAGAACTTTTCAGAATAGTCGAGACCATTTACAATGGAGACGTGCGATTGGGGTGCAATACGCTCCACAATTTCATTCAGGGGTTTGCTGTAGGATTCGACAACATTGTGCGAAGGAAACGGAAACATGGGTATCGCAATGATTTCTCCATACCCTTTCTCCGAAATGGTCTTCACTACCTCAGAGATCCATGGTTTCCAGTGTTTGTTTCCAAGGAAAATGCCGATATTTTTTCCGCTGAACCTCTGGATTAGTTTATCGATTACAGAATTTATCACGGCATTTGATGGTGATACTGCATTAACCATCCGGTATTTCTCAGTGTTTTCCTTTAAAGCATATTCTGGCACCGGTCTCCCCTCATATATGCCTTCAAGGTATGGATGAACATCTTCCATTGATATTGGACTGCCATAAGCCATTAAGAGAACTGCAGTTTTCATGCTCGTCTCCCAAATTCATGAACCTTTATTATAATATCCTTCAGTGTTCTGTAATCAGTGGTCGGAAGCACGCCGTGTCCGAGGTTGAAGATGTAATCATCCTTGTATGAAATATCACCAAGTATTCGCTCGGTCTCCTTTATCGCCACAGTCGCTGATCCGGACGCAATTGCCGGATCCAGGTTCCCCTGCAGACCAGTTTTGCTGGAGGTCAGGGAGTCTATAACACTGAGCCTGGTTCTCCAGTCGCCACTAATGTAGTCAAAGCCGCAGTCAGCTATCTTCTGTGCAATACCACCGGTGGCTACCGAGAAATAGATAATTTTTTTCCTGAACGTAGATATTTCAGAAACTATTTCTGAAAGATATTTACTGATCGAGCCTTCGAACTGGTAAGGGGAAAAAAAGCCTGCCCAGCTGTCAAAAATCTGCACGACATCAGCACCCGCCCTAATCTGAATCTTCAACATGCTAATTATCAGGTCCCTGAGCAGGGACATGTTCTCGTGAAACAGTTTTTCGTTGGTCACAAGCAAATGTTTGGTCGCAGTCATATCCTTATCGGCTTTTCCTGCTATGATATACGACAGCATGGTAACAGGACCGCCCGAGAACCCGATTAGTGGAATGTCTGCATGAGTGTCCTTGAATTTATGAATAGTTTCCTCCAGGGGATATTTCATTCTTTTTTCGTCAAATTCTGTTAACCTGATTTCACCGTCGGCTTTTCTCCGGGTCTTGACAACCGGACCAATCCCGTCTGCAAAATCTACCTTTACATCCATAGCTTCCAGCGGCAGCAGAATATCCGAGAAAAGTATGGCAGCGTCCACGCCAATCCTCTTAATCGGCTCTTCCATGACCTTAACGAGAAGGGATGGATCCATGCACATTTCCTTTATTGAAATGGACCTGCGGGTTTCAGTGTAACCGGGCAGATATCGTCCTGCTTGACGCATGAACCATACAGGTATAATGTCCGGTGTGCCGCCTTCCAGGATTACTTTAAAAGGATTCATGGCTTTTCAACACACTCTCTGATGGCTCCATAAGGTCAAGGTCTTGTCCTTCTTATCGTTCTGGGAAATGGAATTGCATTCTTGATATTGTCAAGCTTGCAGATCCACATTATTGCCCTGTCCAGCCCGAGACCAAATCCAGAATGTGGTACGCTGCCGTATTTCCTGAGATCCGTGTACCAATAATAGTCATCGCTATTGAGATTGTATTCCTTCATCCGATCCTGCAATTCCTGGGAATCCCAAATCCTTTCACTTCCTCCTATTATTTCGCCGTAGCCTTCTGGTGCAAGTAGATCATGGCACAGCAACTCTCCAGGATTTTCGGGGTCAGGACGATGATAGAATGTCTTCAGTTCTTTAGGGTAATTTGTTACGAAAACCGGGCGATCATAGTGAACCATTATCTGCTTTTCTTCATCTGATCCCAGGTCATCTCCGTACTTGATATTCATTCCAGTTTTCTGTGCCCTTTCGATCAACTCAGAATATTTCATCCTGATAAACGGTTGCATCCATGTCCTGAGTGTAGCAGGTTCTCTTCCCAGGATAGCCAAATCTGCAGAATTCTCTTCAACTACCCTTCCAAGTATAAAATGAATCATTCGCTCCTCTATATCCATCATCTCGGAGTTGCCGATCCATGCAACCTCTGCCTCTCCATGCCAGTACTCTGTCAGGTGCCTCCAGGTTCTCGATTTCTCTGCTCTGAAACTGGGAGAAATTGTAAAAACCTTTTCCAGTCCGAAAATCATTGTTTCAAGATAGAACTGAGCGCTCTGTGTAAGGCTGACTTCAGTTCCGAAGAAGGGAACCTTGAAAAGTGTGGTACCTCCTTCAGTTGCAGTTGAAACCATGAACGGCGCTTGGACCTGGTAAAAACCCTCAGAATAAAAGAAATCAGAGAATGCCTTGAATACAGTAGACCGTACTTTCAACACTGCCGTGAATTCCTGGCTCCTCAGCCAGAGGTGCCTGTTGTCCAGAAGGAATTCATCCCCCTTGTCCTTGGTAATCGGAAATGATTCATCCCTCTGATAAACCTTGAAATCGGTAATGTCAATTTCATACCCTGTCACTGCACGGTCGTCTTTTTTGAGAGTTCCTTCCAGTTCAAGGCTGCTTTCTATGCCCAGAGAGGATATTGTCCTGAACTTCTCCTCTCCAAGTGCTGCCACGCTTGCAACGGTTTGCACTATACCGCTAGAATCCCTGACAACAATGAATGCAATTTTACCACTGCTCCTGGTCCTGTAAACCCAACCATGAATTGGAACATGTTTTCCAATAAATTTTTCGGAGAGTATCTCTTTTATTGAATACATCAGAGAAGAAATCACGGGCTGCTATTATAATTTTGTAGATGCTTTATCTCTACCAGATGTATGCGTAGCGGGTACACAAATCTTGATGAAAATGTAAAATATTTCTGAGTGAGATTATGCGATGATCTCATCCTGGAGACAGTCCTGGCGAAAACCGTCCTGGCAGTATCCTCCTGTCCCATCTGAAATTTTATCATCGAAACCGAGAGATGAATTATATCTCTGAAATACGATTTTTCGTTTCCGTTTGTGCATTTCCACAGGGTCTCAAGGAGCATGTGCGCTTCCCAATACCTTTCCTCATCAAACAGGCCAGAGACAGTGTCTAGAATGTTTATTTTTCTGCTGATTATCTTATCATTTTCCAGGACAGTGCTTTCCGGGATTACTGCTATCTTCCTGATTCTCAGCATTACCACTTTAGATTTTATCGCCTTCACGAAGCCCATTGGGGATTCTGTACCGACATCGAGTTCTATCGAATCCGTGTGTTTCCGCAGTATGGGTTTCCTAGTGATATGCTTGGTCAGGCTGCGAAAGTCGACATCGTCAACATTCTTGGTAAATAGCAAAATTCTTGCGTTCATGCAACTCTACCGAGGACAATTATTATTTTCTTCATATACTTGAGGTATTCTACTACCATACGAATAAGAATATCTTTTCACTCAGGAACTGCAAATATTAAGACAGGAACAGTGTGAAGTTTATTTTACCCGAGCAGATAACTCCTTTCTCCCGGAATCCTGTATTTCTAAGCCCTTAACAGAGGTAAATGCCGCCTTTTAAATGCCTGAAATCCGGCTTACGGATGGTTAGTGTCGAGATTTCTCCCGGTTATTCCTCCTCGCTGCGTTGATCGCGAGCCTCCTGAAACATCATTCGTGCCGGCGAAGAATGGATTTGCCTGAAGTTGTGTGGCGGGTTGAGATTCAAGGTACGTAATGACGCTGGTAATATTCACAGATACATTGTGTATGTTTTCCGTTATGGCGTTGCCTGTACCTCGTGTAAGCCATGACATTAAGGTACTGCACGAGGCATTGGCAAGTACAGATGGAGGGTAGAAACCACCTATATGCAGGTACAAGCCACCGATAAGGATGAAAGGTATGTGTCCGGATGGATCATATTCACTGAATAGGTACTGATCCGTGGCATTCATTGACTGGTACGGCTGCCAGTTCCTGTTAGAAGTCTCATAACCGTAGAATGCTATGGTAGATGACGAATATGATGCGTTTGCAAAGTTGAGGCCAGGAGTATCGGGATATATATCCGTGGAATTGGAGCTTACATATGCAAGACCTGACCATGATCCACCCCCGGAAGTGAGAGAGGAGTATATTGACCAGCTAACGGCAGCACAGTATGGACATGCAATGGAACCGACGAAGATAATGGGTATCTTGCCTCCTATCAAGGATGGAAAAGATGAGACTCTTGAGAATCCGGCTAGCGAGGCTGGATAGCTACTCGATCTGGTATTGTCTGATGATGATCCCTTTGGAACAAACTCTATCTTGTAAACTGCAACGGAAGTGACAATAAGGGCGACAAGTATTGACGCTGTAATCAGAATTCTGGCCTTCCTCCTTCTCGCTGAACTGCTCCTGGCATCCGCTTCCCTCTGGTTATAATGCTGTTTCTTTTTCCTGTTTCTGTTTGTATTCCTGGACATGATGAACTACCAGATTACAGTTTTGCACGGATATGCGGTTCCACGATTCACTGATTGACAAATGGAATCTGGACAGTGTGTGAGATCCACTGCGTTGGTCCTATAACGTAGTAAGGGCCGAATTCAATCACCGGGGCAACTTCTAGCGAATAAGTAACGTTGTAACTGTTTCCGTACACCCAAGGAATGCCTGGCATCGACTTAAGAACAGTCTTGTTTATAGTAAAGGGGGTTAGTGGAAGAAACTCAAAGTAATATCGATTGATGGAGTCATTGTAAGCTAACTGACTGGGGCTCTCTGTCAAGTAATTGGGAATTGATACTCCATTATTGGTATTCGGGTAAATTTTCGTTTCATTGATCAAGATGGTCACGTTCGAAGTATAGACTCGTAGCAAGAACGTGCCCAGATACGGAAATCCGATTGATTGATTCACCTTTGTCACGAGGATCATAAAGGCATCTGCACTCCCGTAAAAATATTGATCGTAACCATACATGGAAAAGCTGAATCCATAACTAGCGCTGCTCCCGTCCAAAGTGAAGTTATGGAAGAACAGGGTCGAAGGCGAGCCATAACCGAGTCCGCTGAGAGAATCATTGATTTCAGCGATAGTTATTGCCCTAGCGAATCCTGGGCTGGTCAAGGCAGGACTCGGAAGATGAGGCTCGCTGACACTGCTCGCCAATGTGTATCCTCCCAAACTGACCAGGATTGCAGACATCAATATGGCAACGACCGATTTCCTTTTGATCATTCTTTTTGCCTCTGTTTTAATTGAAATTTATTGGTGCGAGCATTTCTTTCAACTCCCAGCCATTGTGTAATATAAAGCGTTTGACGCATAGTACACGTTGGTATCCGGTGAACCAACAATCACATAATCTGTGGTGTAGTTCAACGTCCCAATATATCCCGGAGAGGGGTATGAACCACCTAGGATTGAGTCATAGGTGACATTGTAGTAAAATTCACTGTAGACATTGAAGATATAAGATGCATGGAAATTTAAGTCAAATAGCCCGTATCTGACACCCAGCGTGTTGTACGCAAGATCACAGTAAGACCCACCAACCCTGCCACAGAGCGAAGGATCAGACGTTTGCGAACCCGCACTAACATTATACGAGAAATAGTCATTAGCGTTTGTATTTTCACTGAGAGTGAACGATGTCTGTGATGCTGTATTTTCCATCAGAGCCAGCAGCCCTATTGCCGCGGACACTGCTCTAAGAACCGGAGCTCCCGGCTCTGGTACCAAAGCAGCGAAGGCAATCGCAACAGAAAGTGCACTCAGAGACTCTGAAGTAACACCAGCCTCACTATTTTGGAAATTTTGGAAGTATCCGATGGTCGTAGACCCAGGGTATACTTGTAGATGTGGGTCACCTATGCTTCTGTTTCCACTGAAAAACGAGACTATCTGGCTCACGCTATTAACACCGTAAGTCGAACTTGAGGTAGGAACAAAAATAGTGTTCAATCCCGTGTGGTCTCCATTACCATATGCAACTACAGGTCTATACAGGTCCACGCTGTTGACAATGTAACCCACCGGGTTACCACTAGAATCGTATATCTCGGCGACCTGCACCCGGCTATTGCGCAACAGCATGAACACGGAATTCTGATCGGTATCATTCACAACTCTCATGGAAATGACCTCCGTAACCTCAGGCACTTCGGAAGTGCCGTTAATCCCGTATATTTTCCAGTTAACGTTATACGATCGCCCTTCCATGGTGATCAGGGTGTTCGTTATAGGTGCAGGAAAAAGTTGGATCATGAACACCTGGAGTAACTCCCCCCACTGCCTGAAGCGGCAACAATAAATGAGATCAGGATCGATACTAACATCTGTATTGCCTTCCTGCCGGAATATCTCGGCGGGATACTTCGAACTTGTTATAAATACAAGATAATTATATTTATATTTTATGGTGGTTCACAGCTCAGTATCGCCCATCGTCTGTTAGCTGCGTCGATCATTATTTGTATGACTTTTTTTTACGAAGATTCTCCTCCCGGGAATAGAAATTTAGAGCAGCGCAAAATTCGGCTCCACGACATCAACAAAATTTATTTAACCAAGTTACTTATCTTCTATAGTATCTGAATTGATAGCAAAGGATGATCCGATTATGAAACTTAGGATAAGCGTCAAGAATTTAAAGGAAATTGCAGACCTTCTGAATACCATTGTCAGTGAGGCCAAGTTAACTTTCAAGAAAGAAGGCGTAATAATAAAGGCTGTTGACCCTGCCCATGTGGCAATGGTGAGCCTTGACATACCCTCTGGATCTTTTGAAACATACGACATAGATGGAGACGAAGATATCTCGCTGGACATCGAGAGATTGAAATCCATTCTCAAGTTGGCAAGTTCCGGAGACGTCATTTCGATTTTAAAAGAGAAAGACAGGCTCAAATTTGAGATTGGTACAATAGTTAAGACACTCTCATTGCTTGACAACAATACAATCACGACTCCGAGAGTACCGCAGGTCAGCTCAGAAAGTTATGTGGTTCTTGCAAAATACGAATTGGAAAAGGGACTAAAGGCAGCTGAAGATGTATCAGATTCCATAAGACTGACATTAACGGCCAGTGATTTCAGGGCGAGATCGCTCTCCGACACTGAGGAATCTGAGATGGTACTTTCAAAAGAACTGTTGAAGGAGATCAAGTGTGAGGAATCCGTCAAGAGTTCATATCCACTGGACTACCTGCTTAAACTGGTCAAGTCGCTTTCAAGCACTGATTCACTGAAATTGAGTTTCAAGGACGATTACCCTCTTACCATAGAATTTGAATTCGGACAGCCGGCAAAAGGATCGGCGGATGCATTTATAAAGGGCATTTTCCTGTTAGCGCCGAGAATGGAACAGTAAGGGAAGCGGGCGCGGGGGGATTCGGACCCCCGATCTACAGCTTAGGAGGCTGTTGCCATATCCGGACTGGGCCACGCGCCCAACGGCATCAGACAAAACTCCGTAATGCGGAATATTTGTCAGGACCCATTTCTGTGGGAAATGACAGGATTCTATAAAACATTTCTTTAAACGGCGACTTAACGATTATTATGTAGTTAGGGATAAGGGAAATATGCAGGTAAAAATGGATGGTTGGCAGGCTGGTCTGAGATTTTCGGCGGCTCACTTTATACCCTCACACAATAAATGCTCGAGGCTACATGGACATGACTATGCAATAATAGTCAGGATTTGGGGAGATCCAGTTGATGGGATCGTGGTCGATTATGATGACATCACAAGATACGTGATGAGCATTATAGGTGTAATGGATCACAAGCTACTGATACCTACAAGAAGCGACGTTATAAAGCATGTATGCAGGAATGGAACCTGTGAAATATCTTACAATGACAAGAAATTAAGCGTAGCTGAAAGCGATGTATGCCTTTGCGATACAATGTCATCATCAAGTGAAGACCTTTCTAAACATATATCAATGAAACTTGCCGAGAAGCTTAAGGATGCAAAGAATGTAAAGGGGCTGGAGATCGGAGTGCAGGAAGGTCCAGGGCAGGGAGCGTATTCGGAAGTGATCATTAACGAGTAAGAGGGCGATTTCGCTTCTTTCCGGCGGTCTCGATTCCAGTACCGTGCTCGCCATTGCAAAGGATTATGGATTTGACGTTACTGCCCTGAGCTTTAATTACGGCCAGCGCCACTCTATCGAGATTCTTTCATCTATGAGGATCGCTAAACATTTCGAAGTGGAACAGAAGGTGTTCAACCTTGACCTGAGCCAGATTGGGGGCAGTTCTCTTACATCCAGTATTCCAGTTGAAAAAAGGACGCTCGAGGAAATTGGTGATAGGATACCCTCTTCATATGTGCCTGCTAGAAATACCATCTTTCTTTCGATAGCATCTGCATACGCCGAAACAATAGGGGCTCAGACAATTTTCATAGGCGCAAATGCGCTTGATTATTCCGGATATCCAGATTGCAGGCCCGAATTTTTTACTTCCATGGAACAAAGCATCAATCTTGGGACGAAGGCCGGACTGAACAGCAGGATAAGAATATCTGTCCCGCTCCAGTTTCTTTCAAAGGCTGAAATAATAGCCAAGGGGACTGCACTCAACGTGCCATATGATTTGACCTACTCATGCTACAATGGTGGAGAATTAGCTTGTGGTGAGTGTGACTCATGCCTTCTTAGACTCAAAGGCTTTGTGGAAGCAGGTATCGCTGATCCAATAAAATATGAGAAATATCCGGAATTTTACTCCAGATTTATTAAAAAGAGTGGGAATTAGAGTTTCCCAGCAAGGAATTGATCCACTTTTCTGCAGCTTGCATTTACTGATTCTACTGTCTTGTCCCAGAGGAGTTTCTCTTCATTGTTGAAATCCATATCATAGATCTCCTCAACGCAGTTTTCTCCAATCCTTATGGGAACGCCTATGAAAATATCCTTCACTCCATAGTGCTTTGCATGGTCTCCAGTCAGGAAAGCAGCACAGGGGATGACTCTGTTCTTTCCTTTTACAATTGACTCAACCATCGCTGTTATGGAAATGCCAGGTGCGTAGTATGCGCTTCCCGCTTTGAGATAGTTTACAATCTCTCCTCCGCCAAATCTCGTCCTCTTTACGATCTCATCAATTTTATCCTTTGACAGCAGGTTACTGATAGGGATTCCGGCCACACTGGAATACCTTATGAATGGAACCATATCATCGCCGTGTCCGCCTATAACAAATGCATTAACATCTTCCACGGAAACCTTCAGTTCCTGTGCTATGAATGTTCTGAATCTAGCGCTGTCCAGGGAACCTCCAAGCCCGATTATCCTTGAGGGCGCAATCCCGGTGATTTTATGGAGGGCATATGCAATTATATCTGCAGGGTTCGTCACCACAACCAGTTTTGCGTCAGGTGCATACTTCTTTATGTTATTACCAACATCGGTCATTACTTCAACGTTTTTTTGGAGGAGGTCATCTCTGCTCATGCCAGGTTTTCTTGCAAGACCTGCTGTTATTACTATTACATCCGACCCCTGGAGGTTCTTGTAGTTCTCCTTGTTCACAGTTGTGAAGCCAAGTACATTGCTGTCTGATTTCCAATGGGGTCCGCCCTCTAGAATATCAAGTGCCTTGCCTTCTGGAATACCGTCTACTACATCAAAGAGATAAATATCTCCAAGTTCTTTCAGCGCCAGTATCTGCGCAACGGTAGCACCAACATTCCCGGCCCCTATTACTGAAATCTTCGGTTTTGTCATATTTCAGTATCTCTGGAACGCATAAAAAATGTTTGTAAATGTTGACATTGATGCATCCCATTCTGACTCTTTTTAATTTACGGTCAACATCATATTGGTGTGGTTGAATACATTATTAGTATGATATAGCCGTATGCCCCGGTGACTGCGGCACTTAGCAGCAGGAGTAGCTTTATCTTAGTTTCCGAATTCATATGTTGGCAATATAGGAAAATATTTAAAAATTTGTTCTTTGCCCGGTCTTAATTATCCTAAGGTTTGCAGATGCTTAACAAAAGGGTATATATTCAACTAATAAATTAGGTTCAGGTTCGAATAAGGATCAGAGTGAACAAAATCCTTATACACGATAAGAATGATAGATAAAAGGTGAAGAAATGGCACAGCAGAAACCACACATAAATTTAGTAACCATAGGACATGTCGATCATGGCAAATCAACACTGGTAGGCAGACTACTGTTTGAGCATGGAGAGGTTCCAGCTCATATTATTGACCAGTACAGGAAGGAAGCCACAGAGAAGGGTAAGGCAACGTTTGAGTTTGCATGGGTCATGGACAGGTTGAAAGAAGAAAGGGAAAGAGGAGTTACTATAGATCTGAATCACAAGAAATTTGAAACAGATAAGTACTACTTCACCCTGATTGATGCACCTGGCCACAGGGATTTTGTAAAGAACATGATAACCGGAACAAGCCAGGCTGACGCAGCTATGCTCGTCGTCTCAAGCAGAGATGGAGAGGGTGTTATGTCGCAGACAAGGGAGCACGCATTCCTTGCGAGAACTCTTGGTGTTCAGCAGCTGATTGTACTGGCGAACAAGATGGATGTCACACAGCCTCCATACAGCCAGGAAAGATACAACCAGGTGAAGGCGGAAATTGAGAAACTGCTTTCCTCGATTGGATTCAAGAACGTACCGATCATACCGATAAGTGGATACAAGGGAGATAATATACTGAAACAATCACCAAACCTTAAATGGTACACCGGACCAACACTTATCCAGGCTCTTGACGCTCTAAAAGTTCCGGAAAAACCAACGAACAAGCCTCTCAGACTTCCAGTACAGGATGTATACTCCATAACTGGTATCGGTACAGTACCGGTTGGCAGAATAGAAACGGGAGTATTGAAAGTTGGAGATAAGGTAGTATTTCAACCGGCAGACAAGCAGGGCGAGGTCAAGTCAATAGAAATGCATCACGAGAATATGACTCAGGCCGAGCCTGGGGACAATGTCGGATTCAACGTAAGAGGCATTGCGAAGAATGACGTGAAGAGGGGAGATGTTTGCGGTACCCAGTCATCACCACCGACTGTTGTGAAAGGATTTACTGCTCAGATAGTCGTCCTCAATCACCCAAGCGTGATTGCGGTTGGATACAAGCCAGTATTTCACGTCCACACGAGCCAGGTAGCTTGCCGTATAGAAGAGATAGTCAAGACCCTTAACCCGAAAGACGGAACAACCCTGAAGGAAAAGCCCGATTTCATCAAGACGGGAGATATTGCCATTGTGAAAATCATTCCCGACAGACCGCTCGTGATAGAGAAGGTCTCAGAGTTCCCGCAGATGGGAAGATTCGCTGTCAGAGACATGGGTCAAACCGTGGCTGCCGGTCAGTGTATCGACGTAGAAGTAAAGTAGGGTGAATGGGGTGACATCATATAAGGCAAGGATTTCACTGAGTGGAACCGAGCACGGCGTTGTTGACGTCGTTTGTGACGAAATAAAGGGAATTGCAAAGAGAACTGGTGTGGAGGTTCATGGTCCAGTACCATTACCCACAAAGCGTCTGGTTGTGCCCGTCAGAAAGAGTCCCGATGGGGAAGGATCACCCACTTGGGACAGATGGGAGATGAGAATTCATAAAAGACTCATCGACGTTGATGCAGACGAGAGAACTCTTAGGCAATTAATGAGGATCCCAATTCCCGACGGTGTTCAGATAGAAATTCAGATCAAAAGCTGAATACCTCATTATATATTTTATCATAAGTTAAATAATACTTTTCCATTACGTTTTTAATAACAACTGGTGTTAATTTATGGGTCGAAAGGAAGATAATATCGCAAAGGCAATGGCATTAATCGAGAATCCAGAAAGGATAAGAAACATCGGCATAGCTGCCCACATCGATCATGGAAAGACAACGCTCAGTGACAATCTTATCGCTGGTGCTGGAATGATGAGCGAAGAATTGGCGGGAAAACAGTTAATGCTTGATTTTGACGAACAGGAACAGGCCAGGGGTATTACCATTAATGCAGCAACTGCATCCATGGTTCACGTATTTAACGGTGAAGACTACCTGATCAATCTTATTGATACCCCCGGTCACGTTGATTTTGGCGGGGATGTAACCAGGGCTATGAGGGCCGTCGATGGTGCAGTGGTCGTAGTAGACTCCGTTGAAGGAGTAATGCCCCAGACTGAAACCGTCATCAGGCAGGCACTTAAGGAAAGAGTGAAACCTGTTCTGTTCATAAACAAGGTGGACAGGCTAATAAATGAACTCAAATTAAATGCTGAAGAGATGCAGAAGAGGTTCATGAAGATTATAACGGACGTAAACAGGCTCCTCACAAAGTATTCTGCCGAAGAGTTTAAGCAATCGTGGCAGGTAAACGTTCAGGAAGGAAGGGTAGCTTTCGGATCTGCATTCAACAACTGGGCAATTTCCGTACCCGCAATGGAGAGGACAAAAGTCAGTTTCAAGCAGATTGTTGATTATGTCAAGGCAGGCAAGCAGAAGGAACTGGCCAAGATTGCCCCTTTACACCAGATTATACTTAACATGGTGATAAGGCATCTCCCTAACCCTAGACAGGCACAGGCATACAGGACAGAACAGATATGGAAAGGTGACCTGAATTCTGAAATCGGAAAATCGATGCAGACATGCGATCATACCGGAAAGGTGGCAATGATGATCACGAAGATAATTATCGACCCGCATGCCGGAGAAATAGCGGTTGGAAGAATTTTCAGCGGGACGATAAGGAAGGGGAGTGAACTGTACGTTCACGGTGGAGGTTCCACAAAGTACAAAATACAGCTGCTCTCGATGATGGTCGGCCCGGACAGGATTCCGGTGGACGAGATAGCCGCCGGAAATATAGCTGCCATTGTTGGGCTTAAAGGGGCTTTAGCAGGGTCAACAGTATCTTCGCTTCCAGACATGGACCCATTTGAACCAATGACTCATTACAGTGATCCGGTTGTTACTCTGGCGATTGAGGCAAAGCACACTCAGGACCTGCCTAAACTCATTGAAGTCCTGAGAAATGTATCAAAAGCTGACCCGTCAATACAGATAGATATCAATCAGGAGACAGGGGAACACCTCATATCCGGGATGGGAGAATTGCATCTTGAGGTGACAATGTACAGGATAAGGAACGATTACAAGGTTGAGGTTCAAACATCCGAACCTCTCGTCGTCTACAGGGAAACTGTGGAAAGAACCGGTGGGCCGTTTGAAGGTAAATCCCCAAATAAGCATAACCGGTTTTATTTCGAGGTAAAGCCGCTCGAGGAGGCTGTTGTACAGCTCATAAAGGACAATGTCCTTCCACAGGGTACAAAATTCAAGGACAAAAAGACCATAATAGATGTGTTGCAGAAAGCAGGTTTCTCAAGGGAAGAGGCAAGAGGCATTGAGGCGGTTGAAGGATTCAATGTGCTCACAGACGTTACCAAGGGTATTCAGTACCTTGACGAAACATTTGAACTTCTAATAGAGGCATTCAACGAAGTCATCACAAAGGGGCCGCTTGCAAACGAACGGGTATATGGAATCAAGGCAAGACTTGTAGATGCAAAACTCCATGAAGATAGTATTCACAGAGGGCCTGCACAGGTAATTCCCGCGGGCAGGAACTCACTTTATGGTGCAATGTGCCAGGCAAACCGTATCCTCATGGAACCCGTCCAGAGAGTCTACATTAATGTGCCAATAGAGTTAATGGGTTCAGTTACCAATGAAATTCAGCAGAGGAGGGGAGTTGTCGTCGAAATGAACCAGGATGGAGATGACATGGTCGTAATTGCGACAGTCCCTGTTGCTGGAATGTTCGGCTTTGCGTCTGCAATAAGGAGCGCAACCGGAGGAAAGGTACTGTGGAACTCTGAAAATGAAGGTTATCAGAGAGTGCCGACAGAACTCCAGAAAGATGTGGTCGCAAAAATTAGGGAAAGGAAAGGGCTAAAGCCAGAACCCTATGACGCCAACTATTACGCCCAACTCTAATTCTTATTTTTTAACGGTTCTATAAATTCAATTAAATTTTCCAATATTTTTCCTCTCATTTCATCTGCCTTGAGGTTTGCTGATCTCAGAGTTATTGCAATAATGTACGTATTCAGCGTAGTCTCGTCGATCCAGAGATTGACTTCTCCGGAAACTCCATCTATGGACTTTATTTTCGCATAAAGGTCGCTCCTAATATCGTTAAATTTAATCGTCTTGGGTATCTCAAATCTAGCCTTCACGTTTAGCGTCAGCTGATTGACTATAATTGAAGCCTGTATGAGGACACCGTTTGGAAGTATTATGGTCCTGTTGTCGTTTCCCCGCAGATAAGTATAGTTTATGCTAACTTTCATAACGTGGCCGTCATAAGAAGGCCTAATTTCATCTTTTGAAAAATACTTGGGCGGGTATGATGGTACTATCAGCCCCCATTGCCACGCAAGTATGGAAACGTAGTCTCCAACCTTGAATGGCTTCGTGAGGATAAGGAGCATGCCTCCAAACAGGTTTGAAAGTACTGTCTGGGAAGCAAGTCCAAGAACGAGCCCAACAAAAGTGCTTCCCAGGATGATAGAAGTTACATCTATACCTAGCGCTGCCATTACGGCAAGTACCAGAATGAAATACGCAAAGACTGAAAAGAGGAATGATATTGTATGGTACCTGTTCTTATCCATGTACCTGGAAAGGAACCTCTCCAGGAATCTTGACATTATTTTAATTATAATGTAGACTACAATGGCAACGATCAGTGCGTTTACAATCTGGGTAAACTGCACAGGTATGATCTTGAAGACATTTGTTATAAGGTAAACAAGGATGAACAGTACAACAAGGAACGCCAAGGCTGTACCGACGTATATTACCATCCTTCGACCGTCGGATCTCATACTGCGTTATTAAGGCAATTTATAAAATCATAACGATTCAAGGCTCAAAGCTTCAGGATAAAAGTTATAATCGCTCATTGTGCAGAATTTCCTGAATCAGTAAACGGGTTCTTATCCACAGGTGGTGGTGCATGCTCGCTGAATACTGTCTCCTGGTTTATTGTAAGGCTATAAGTGACATCGGTCCCTGCAAGTCTCGCAAGTATGGTTGCCGAACAGTACTTTGAAAGGGTAAGGTCAATGGCCTTCTGTACGTTATCAGCCCCCATCTGCCCAGATATGTCAAATTTGAAGTCAACGGATTTAAGGACCATAGGATCTGAGTCGAACCTTTCCCCATCCAGTTTCAGCCTGAAGTCGGTAAAATCCTGATGCATTTTTGTCAGTATAGAAAGAATGTCCGCGCTCGCGCAGGAACCCATGGCAAGCAGAAGCATCTGGTTCGGGCTGTAACTCTTCCGGTTGTTTGACAGGTTATTGTAAATGGATACTGAATTCTTGTCTGCATCCATTGTCACCATCCCGCTTTCCCTGTCAAATCTAAGCGATGCATTTATGTTCATTATGACACATCTTCAATCGATTTTGACTTTTTTAAGCGATCTTCCAAGTGCCTTCATTGCTTCCATCATTGCGGTAAGTCCGGACGCGACCTCATCATCTTTCATCATGGCAAGAAGTTTAAGCATTGACATGGGTTTTGGATTCTTTGCTCCATCAACCATGGACTCAGTGATGTCATCAAGATTGTAAAGTACGCTCTGAACAGTATCCGATGTGCTTTCCCTTGAAAGTGCATAGGTAAGGCCGCTAAGGGTACCTATCGTTTTCTTGATCAATAACATGAGCTCCTTTGATGAAAGAATTGACAGGACTGCTTCAAAATCACCGGGGGTGTATTCATCAAGGAGTCTGTTCAATGCTGAAATTGCTCCAGAGCTTGTCAGCTTCTGCATTGCGTTCACCGCGGAAAGCATGAAGTTCTTGTTTCCAAGTACCTCTTTCAAAAATGGCTCAAGGTCCAGATCCGCTTCATCAATTTGTTTAGAATTTTGTTCTTCCATTTTTTTCACCTCAAAATACTCCTCTGACGGCGGCAGAAAAATAGGTCTCTGTCGACGTGATGTTCAACATATGGTCAGTGAAGCTACCCTCGGTCGGTGCAGGTAATTTGTTATAATTTGAAAATACGGTAACAGACCTCGAATCACCGATGAGTATAGAAGATATTGAACTCCCGTCATAATTGCTGTCGTAATATGCTCCAGACAACTTGTGAGCAAGCATCTTCGCTAGATATTCAGCCTGGTGAAGTGACGATCCAAGGCACTTCGGGACCAGCGTATCATTGCATTCACCAATTGCATAAACTTCCTTATAATTTTTCAGGTTCAGCTTAAATTTGTCCACGCTGACAAATCCATTTTCTCCGACAAGTCCAGACGTGACCAGAACATCTTCAGGTGAAGATGGTGGTGATAAAACGAGGAGGTCATACTTGATCGCCTTACCATCGGACGACTGGATTTCCCTGTTCTTTGAACTGATACCAGAGATATCAAAGTCCTTATGGACTTCAAAGTCAAGTGCTTTGAGCTTAGCTTCAATTGAATCAGTAGCACTATCACTATCCTTCCCAGATATGAAATGGAGTTTTGTTGCACTAGCGAGTTTCTTGTTATTAATCAATTCACTAACCAGGAAAGCGAACTCATATGTCAGATACGGGTTCATTCTGCTCCCCGGTGAATTGCCTATCACAATATTTCCACCCTTGAACTGCTCAACGTATTCCTTCAACTCCTGGGCGTGCTGCAAGTCGTGAAAGTGCCTTGCCTCTCCAACATATCCAGGTATACCTTCCGTGAAAATGTTTCCGCCAAGAGCCAATACCAGAAAGTCGTAATCATAAGATTTTCCAGACTTTACTGAAATGGTCTTGTTTGCCGGGTCCAGCCTGATAACTTCATCTTGAATGTAGGCTATGCCAAAATTAACCAGAAAATCAGCGTTCTTGACGCTGCCCTTATAATTCTTCAGTCCAACTGCTATTTGAGGGCCATCCTCCTTCAGGAAATGGGTGGGATTGTTTCCTATCAGGACAATTTCAACATCGTTGTTGTTAGTCAACATCCTGACTCTGTTTGCGAGCGATATGCCGGAAGCACCATCTCCTACCACAATCAATCTTTTTCTAACAGCCATAGATCGTCATCTCTATTTTTATTGTTCACCATCAGCGAACACAAGGATCACTATATGGTAATCTGGTTATGATATTATTCCTTAAAAATGCTTAGTAATTGATTGTTCTGGTATCACTACGGGCAACTTATCTGAATCCCCGGAAAATGAGGAACTCGTTCAGAATTTCTCTGGCATCTTCCTGCATATCATCCGGTGGCTCATTTCCCATCAGTTCATGTTCTGCAAGTGTTGCACTTATAATTATGGCATTAGAATGGACTGCCATGTATAGGTCGTAAATCTCCGCGTTCAGGGCAGCATACCTGGTCTGAAGTGTCGCCATTTCGGTCTTAAGTTTTTTATATTCAAAAAACTCTTCCAGTAGTATAGAGAGCTCCTTTCCATATTGATTCTCGTTGGAAAGTAATTCAGCAATTAGACCGGGCTCTCCAGCAAATATTTCCCTAAATGCACCCTCATCGTCAGGAGTCAACAATTCAACGCCTCAAAACCTTTAAAATCCGGTTGGATTTTTCAATTGCAACGAGCAGCTCTTCTCGCCTCGATGAATTAAAGTTAACCACTCCTTTCAATTTCTCCACATCCTCTAGGAGAGTTTTATTCTGGGTCTGGTAATAGATGATTTTCCTGGCGATTCTCTCACTTACATTTTCCATAATTTACATAAAATGTTGGTATAAAATATAAATGTTCGTTCTTCATTGCAGGCAGTTTCATCTCCCGCCTTGGGCAAAATGGAGGTTTGTGCAATAACTGTAAAATTCCTCTTTATTGTCTGTTACTCATTATGGAGCAAGTGAAAGGTCGGTGAAAGTTTATTTTTATCAGGAAAGCCACATAACATGTGTACAGTAAAAGGCAGCGTGGTAATTTATAAGAAAGAATGAAAACATAACTCTAGCTGAAAAAGTTATCGCGTCTATTCATCCTGAGCCAAGAATTATAGAAATATCCTAAAGAATTTAGCACTTAAGAAAGCTGTTCTCCCCAGAATTGTTAAAAGTTCTGGAAAATTATAATATATACTGTCCAATCATGTGCCCGATTATTATGAATGACATGCTTGCCGAAGTGGAAATATCAAAAGATGGAGAAGTATACTATGCAAAGATAACCCTTCCCAGTGGAGAAGTCATTACATTGGAGAACGAAGATTTTGAGGAGGTTCTTGAACAGGTTGCAAACGATCTGCAGGACCGCTTCAGTGCGTAAGCGGGGATGGCCCAGCGGTACGGCGGCAGCCTGCTAAGCTGTTTCTCTATGAGAGCGAGGGTTCGAATCCCTCTCCCCGCGCTTAAATTAATAACAGCATATATAAAAAAAGTTATTTTAAAAGGTTCCCAAAATGCAGGTCTTACGGTCATCCATAATTAGTATTAGACATTGGCAATTTATTCTCGCTGTTTTAAGGTATACCCAGAACCCGATTGCGATATGTTAGGCACTTTTCTAGTTATGTGATAATCTGGGTTAGGAATTTTCCAAAAAAAAGATCAGATTGAAGACCTACTTGAAATAATAACGACTTATCAGGACATAGCAACAAAGTGGATCAGAGGGGAGACACACATAGAAATAGGATTTACACAATAATAACAAAGCCAGAATGTTAGGATCTGGATGCACCTCTTATAATCATACTTTGCTAAAAGGTTCAGGCAGATATGCAAAGGGCCAAAGCGTGGCTCTCAAAGGGTGAATTTAAGGAGCACCTTATTGCACAGTGGGCTTTGTGGAAAGTACCCTGGATTTAAGTTCCGGACCAACCTTTAGCCACTCCTGGCTTGTAATTGAGTACATCATAGTATCCCTCACGGTGCCGTCTTTCCTTACCATATGATTTCTTAGCCTTCCTTCGAATTGTGCGCCTAGTTTCATTATGGCCTTCTGGGAATGGAGATTATTGGAATCAGTTTTAAGTTGGACCCTATTTGCATGCCATTCCTCGAATGCATGCTTAAGAAGCAGGTATTTTGCTTCCGGATTCACTGAAGTGCCCCAGTACTCTTTCATGTACCATGTTCCTCCTATTTCCACTCTTTTGTATATTGTTGATATATCCATATATCTAGTGGTTCCGATGATCTTTCCGGTTGAAATGACCTGAACGGCGAAAGGATATGTATATCCTTCTTTTTCCTCAGAAATCATTTCCGAAAACCAGGAGTTCATTGACTCTGGGGTGCGGACATCATTTTGCAGCCAACTAAAATCAGATTCCTGCGAGGCTTTGAGGAGTTCAGGTTTATGTTCAATTTTAAGGGGAATAAGCTGGATATACACACCCTCTAGAATACAGGGTCCTAGTTTATCATCAGGCATTCTTTGTATGAGTACACAGAAACAAATATTACTTTCTATATACGCGATTTTCCCGAAGATGTAGACTGTAAAGAATGGCACACTGTCTTTGTCAGATGGGCTGTGAATAAAACACATGGTGGATAAAAGTTAATTTTTGTTCCTTTGCAACAGTTATATTCAGTCCATGCACGGAACGGCAATGCATTCTTCTGGTAATGTAGACAGTTATGTCGAACTGATTGCAGTGGCATCTCCGCTTTTGGAAGCTCGTTCTCCGCAAGGGCGGTTGGATAGTCAAGTCTTCTGCCATAAGCAGGTTGTCTTGGCTTAGAATGTGGAATAACACTGGGACTCACTATTCAAAATCTACCGGCCGCCAATTGCATCCTCCAACAGACCCTGAAGCAACAAGTCCACCTCATTAGGGGTTGTTTACCTTTACACATCACTTTACTCGAAGAATTCGCCGTTTTTGATCTTGGAGGTGAGGTGTACTGCATTGGCTGAGCTCAGATAATGAATTGCAGATCCTGCACAATGAAAATCAGTGTATCCGGCATAACAGTTTTGTGCCATTCTGGTACAAGGATCAATTTCAATAAGGGGCTTGCATTTTAATAAGCATGGAGCCATTTTTGGCAGAATCCGATAAGATGAGGTTTGCCCTTCTCATTGATGCGGAAAATGCGAGACCGGCACTGATCGATTCAGTGATAGATGAGGTGGGAAAATACGGGCATATAATCATAAGAAGAATATATGGTGATTTTACCATGCCAAATATGAATCCATGGAAGAAGGTTGTTACTGACCTTGCAATTCAGCCGATACTTCAACTTCACAACGTTTCAGGAAAAAATTCATCAGACTTCGCAATGACAATCGACGCTATGGATATCCTTTATAGCAAGGAAATTGATGCGTTCTGCCTTGTATCGAGCGATAGCGATTTCACGCGCCTGGTCACAAGGATCAGGGAAAATGGGAAATTCGTCATGGGAGTCGGGAAAAAAGGCACATCACCATCGCTCGTGAACGCATGCAACGTATTTGTCTTTACTGAAATACTTGAAAAAGCAGAAAAAGTAACAAGCACAAAAGTAAAGTCACCAAAAAAGGAATCACTGAGGAGTGAAGAACTGATCATGATCCTTGACAGAGCATACGAAATGTGCGAACAGGACGATGGTACTGCGAGGTTAACATGCATCGGCATATCAATAAGGAAGATCAATCCGGGGTTTGATGCAAGGGCTTATGGGTATGCGAAGTTAAAAGGATTGTTTGAAGCGCTGGATGAAAATTTTAAACTAGAGCAGATAAACACCGAGGACAAGGTACCAGTATATTTTGTGAGGCGGATAAAACACGATCAGTCCTCTCCCGGTACTGAAAACTGATAATCGCAGTAATTCTATTATAAGCGAGGAAAATCCACTTCATATGGATGGTTTGTCCCAGGAATCTGTTTCATATCTTAAAGAAAAGATTGCACAATGGACGGAGGGGGGAGAGTCATTAAGGAAGCACGCCAGTATTCTGGGAGGGAGGAATAAGCTTAAAATCGAGTTCCATGAGGATGTCGCAACAAAACTTCCTTCCGTATGCAGGGATATAAACAGGCTCGGATATGAAAAATCCCGCAAAGAGATATTGAATCTGGTTAAAGGAAAGAAAGGCACATTCAAGCTGTTTCCATCTTTTGGAACCGCCGATGTGATACTGGGCGGATTATCCGATGCTTGTGGTTTCAGAAGGAAGGGCGATAAAATAGAGTGGTGGTAGTTCGAACATAAATGCATATATGCATGCATCATGCTATAACTGAGAGTGAATGGCAGATGGCTACCGGTGGGTCGACAAAGAGTCAGATGGCGTACATAAACCGCCTCCTGAAAACTGATGTGGAACGAAACGAGCTTATAGAGAAATTTCTTCTGGACCGTGGGAAGGCACGTGTTCAGGAGTTATCTGTGAAGGAAGCATCCGAACTGATTGACAAACTCAAGGGTAATAGTGCGGGTAACACAGTGAATGGTATGGCACGAGGCGAAAGTGCATCGGAAAAACAGGCATCGTTTATTCTGGCCCTCCAGACAGATGATGCAAGGAAGGCCTACGTGAATAAATTTCTTGAAGCGGGAAGAAAGAAATCGTTGCAGGAGTTATCGGTGAAGGAAGCGTCAGAACTGATAAGCGATCTTAAAGCAATGCCTTCTATGGGCACAGAAGAACGCGGAAACTTTCTTATCACGCCAAAACAATTGAGATTCATTGCCGTTCTTGAGAAGAAACCAGGAAACAGCAAAACAGTAACAGATTACCTGACCAGGGTCAGGAAGGGGATGGTGGATGAGCTACTCTCCAGCGAGGCAAGCGAGTTGATTACAATGTTGAAAAACAGGGCACAGTGAATGCGTGCATTTATCACATCATGCAGTAACTTTTAAGCGCACAGGGAAAAAATCTATCTTTGCACAGTTGTTGCATCTTTTGTTCCATGGTCAGGCCTCGATTGCCCTTTCTTATTCAAGGGGTGCCACGTAAGGGTCATGAATCCACCAATAACTCCAATAATGAATCCGATGATCAACCCACCCGATGTTCCGTACCAGCTGGAAATAGAAAAAACAATTATCAGCGCCCCAAGCAAGGCGTGCCTTTCCGGATAGTATAACGAAAGAATTGACGCTGCAATGATACTGCCTCCCCACGCAACTCCAACAAGTCCAAAGATAAATCCATGAACCAGGATTGTTACCCCGACTCCTGCTATTATTGCCCCTGCCGCGGCAGAGACTATCCCTGAATCCACTATTGTGCGTTCTATCCTGGCCATTCTGTGCTAATACACTCCCCATATTAAAAATTATTAGCCCACTGAAGGGGCCCTCCTTGGAGGGCTGAGGTGTCTACTGCAGCGTTACAGATTTCGAGTTAAAAGCTACCGGCGCCGTGAAATCAACCAGCGCTGGAGTTCCCGCTTCAGGAGTAAGCTGACCTACTACGGTCATACCCTGAGTGATGTTTGTTCCAAATGCATTCGTGACATTGAGCACTATTATTGCCTGGTCATCACCGCTTAAGACGGGGAAGCCTGCTGTCAATCTTCCGGTCGGGTTGAGGAACGCGATGACACCAAAGTTTGTGGCGTCATTGTGTTTAGCGCTCATGTTATTCCATACTCCCAGACCAAACAGGTTCTTTGTTCCGTTCTGCGAGATATCCTCGAACAAGGAATTGTTATACACGAGCACTGACGTTACCCCGTTTATGGACAAACTTATACTAACATTTGCCAGGTTCACCGAAGATGCTCCGGATAGTGGTCCGACAAATATTGCCATGTCTTTAACTCCTCCTGCAGCCGGTGGAGACGCATTATCAAATCCGAGTATCTGTTTTATCACTATACCGCCGGAAACCTGATTTATAGTTGTGGTACCGGTCTGCGTAGCCTTCAGCTGTAGCACAGATACTGTATGGAGTAACACGGTGGCAGCAACCGCAGCGACCAGAACCATTGCTATGAATATAATCAGGACTCCAATCCCCGTTTCGGATTTAACGTCAGCCTTCAGGCTGAAATATTTTTTCAGCAACCTCTTGACAGTAAATATGGTTCTGTTCATGTTCATTAGCACTCCTGTATTATGTCTGGTACTAGTGTATATGATTGGATTTGTATTTAAACTATAAACGGTAAGAATGCGAAATTTTTCGGGATTCGGCATCCAGAAACGGCTCAATTTCCTATACACAGATTCATATACGGTTCCCTGACCTACGGCCTATACATGCACAGACAAAAAACCGTTTTATCTCACTCTACAGATGGTATCGCGATAGTATGTTAAGTAGTGACGATAAAAGATTCATTGTACAGAGCATAGAAGGCGGATACAGGGTCAGTGACCTGGCAAAGATGTTCTCTGTTACTCCAAGAAGGATCCAGCAGGTAATAAAGGAGGGATCGAACACCTACGAGACAAAACACAGGGATCAGTCCATTCCGGAAAATACAGCCAAGGAGATTGAAGACCTCTGGAACTCCTACAAGATTGGATCAAGAACCATATTCTATCTCCTGAAGAGCAAGGGTCGGAACATATCCTATTACCAGATATACAACTACATGAGGAACAGGAACATGATCAGGAACAGGAAACCTGGCATAGGGCAGAATCAGAAAATGCAGGGGGAACCTCCATTCAACACCCTGTTCATGGACTATCACCAGAGCAGCATGGACAATCCCTATGCCCTGATCTGCATAGACATGTCAACCAGGAAGGTACTATCACTCATAGAGTCCAGGAAAATAACCAAGGAGCTCGTGGAGTCGACTATGAATTCCATCGGTTCGATGGTGGACCAGAATAAGCTTAAAATCAACAGGCTAATATTGCGGGACGGTGTACTTAGCGTTCTTTACGGGGCAACCGACCTGAAATATTCCATAATGAAAATGGGTGTGGAGAATGTAGAAACTGACAGGTCCGGAAGCAAGTATCATCTTTCCCTCTCCCGATTCTGGCAGAACTACGATCGCTTTAGGTGGACATTCAGCAGGCCGGAAAGTTTTGTGTTCTGGTATAACAACAGGCCAATCATGAGATTTGAGAATAAGGTAACAACACCTGAACAGATTATGGAGCAGTACCTAATTGAGAGAAATCCTGCAATCAATACCCAGAGAAAGGGATAAATTTCAGGCAATAATACACACAGGTTGGAAAAAACTGCTATCGTCATGGCTGGCGGCCAGGGAACCAGGATCAGTAACCCTGAGAAGAGTCTGATCAGCATTGGAAAAAAGAGTATTCTTGAATCTGTAATTGACTCACTCTCCTCCCTTGGTTTCAGTACTTTTGTGTCGACAACGGGAAACCATGCAAACGTAGCCAGGCTCGCCACGAAGAAAGGGTCCGGGATAATCTACACATCCGGTTCTGGATATGAATATGATCTCCGCCAATCCATTGCGTGGCTGAACGTCGTTCCGGTCCTTATCGTCCCAGCAGATTTCATCAGCTCTGACAGGCTGTTGTTCCAGAGAGTCTGGGACAAAGGGGCAGGAAATAGGCACAGCGTTGTGACATTCACCATCAACGGAGATCTCTGTGGAATCACCGTATTTAACAGGATCCCGTTAGGCGGGGAGGCATTGGACTATGAATCTGTGAATATCGAGAGCAGAGCCTCATTCAACATCAACACGCTTAGCGATCTGGAGCAGGCAAATCATCACTCTCCATCTCTATAGGAAAAAGAGACGGATACGCATATTTCCATTATTTCATGACATATATCAGATACGGTTTTTTCCACCCCGAATATCCTGAAGAAGTTTTCTCTGCCATTTATGGAAACCATGGCTGATTCATTTTCGTAATCCACCAGGAACAGGATTTTGCCATTCACGGAAAGGGTTTCAAATAGACCTCCCTGCATCTTTCCTAAAATACTGACAGCTGCGGTTGTAAATGCGACATACCTATATCTTGAAGAAGCCAGCCGAATTTCGTCTATCTGCAATTCAATGTCTCTGCTATCCGCGTCAATGGAGAAGGACCTGACCGCAAGCCCGTTCTTCCAGAGGTTGTACGAGAGGCCGAGGCGGGGGTATTCCTCCTCTATGACGAGTATTTCCTCCTGGTTTTCAGTTGTCCTGGTGTATGGGACCCAGGTGATACCCTCGGGTGTGTTGAAGCTCAGGAACCTTGACCCATAGGTCTTTTCAAGAAGTTCGGGCGTGAACATTCTTGAAGGGTAACCCTGATCTATCACTTTCCCATCTTTCATCATTATGACCGTGTTGCAGATTCTGCGGAGCAGGTTAATGTCGTGGAGAACTAGTATAATGGTCTTTCCGAGGCGCTTAAGACTCAGAATCAGCTCTACGATCCTCAATTCCTTGTCAACATCAAGAAAGGTGGTTGGCTCGTCAAGCATGATAATGTCCGTACCCTGATACAGTGCTCCAGCAATCATGACCAGTCTGCGCTCTCCGCCGCTCAACTCCTCAAATTTTCTTTTTCTGAGGTGACCTATACCGCATTGGTCCAGTGATTCCTCCAGCAAGTTGCTATCCATGGGTTTAGAGTATTTCGACATGGATACAATGTCTTCGACCGTGAAATTCATTGGTGTTGGTGTTTCCTGCTGAACAACAGAAATTTTCCTGGCTACCTGAAAGCTCTTCATGTCGTACATACTCTCATTGTCTATGAGCACAGCACCGTTCCTGGGTTTAAGGTATCCATACAAAAGCCTGAGCAGTGTAGACTTTCCAGATCCGTTAGGTCCACCGATGCCGGTTATTGAGCCCTCCTCAACTGTTAAATGATCCACGTTCAGGTGAAAGTTCCTGTTTGCGTATTCAAGGTCACTTGCTTCAATTTTCATAACTGCCACTGGCCATCCTCCTCAAAAGGTAAAGAAAAAAGGGTATTCCAATCATCCCGGTAACTATTCCCACGGGGATGACTTCGCCACTGACCGCAGTCCTGGCTACATCATCCGCCAGTAGGAGAAATAAAGCTCCCAGGAGAGCTGATGTGGGTATTACTATCCTGTTAGACCCGCCGAAGAGAAGGCGGCATATGTGTGGTATAATCAGGCCAACAAATCCTATAAGTCCGCTGATCGATACTGCCGCAGATACGCTCAGGGCAACTATACCCATCAGGAGTGCCTTAGTCTTCTCCACCGGTACGCCGACAGAATGTGCGTAAGTTTCTCCAAGCTGAAAGGCATTTAGTTGTCCACTCATTCCCCACATTATGGCTGAGGTGATCACCACCACTATTGATACAGGGAGAAGTTCTGTCCAGGTGATTCCCTGAAGGGACCCGAGTAGCCAGAAAAAAGCGGCATTCTCAAGTTTTACATTTGTATAGATAAGCAGCCCGACTATGGATGAAATGAACAGTGATATTGAAATGCCGGTGAGAAGCAGATATGTGGGTGGCGTTTTGGAACCATGAAAAGAGAACAGGTAAACTGCCATTACCACTATAAGGGCAAGAGCAAATGCCATGACCTGGACTGAAAAGAGCCCAAATATGGTGATGGAAAAAACAATAGCTGATACAGCACCGAGAGCAGCACCGCTGGATATACCGATTATGTACGGTTCTGTTATGGGATTCCGGAAGACGCTCTGTACCACGGCCCCCCCAGTCCCCAGTGAAGCACCGACGACAATAGCCCCTATTATCTCCGGTTCGCGAAGAAAAACCACTATCACATAGCTTGTTTCTGGTATATTTAAATGAAAAAAACCTCCGATAAATGGTATCTGTGTCACAAATACATTGAATACTGTCCAGGCTGAAATCCTGACCGGTCCCAGCAGGGTCGAAAAAACGGTGGTGACCACGAGGAGAATGGCTATGACCGTGATCCACAGTCCGTCTTTTAGCCACCTGAACCGGGCCATCCTGTTCAGGCTACCGCTGCTGCTTCTTGTCATGACACACCTACATATTATAATCCGGAGGGTACTGTAAACTTATGGGATACTGCGATATGTCACTAAGGTTAAAATTTTCCGGATATGCTTTTGATATAAGCCATCCAATGGCGTATATAACCCTGAAATCAGGTTCATTGAAAAAGTTGTCATTGAATATGGTGTAGACCCTGTTTTGCTTGACTGCCGGGGTACTCTTGAATGGCGGGACTGTGATAGAAGAATAGTTGACGTACTGGTCCAGGAGAATAATTTGTGGTTCCCCGACAGTTATATTCTCGCCTGAATCGACATAGTAACCGCTTTCGTTGGCTGCGATGTTGTGCAGGTGTGCCAGCGTGAAGAACTCATTTATGAAAGTTCCATTGCCGGCGGTCCAGTCTCCAGGTGTGCTCAGGTAATAGAACACATTCAATTCTTTCGATATATTGACAAGGTGCTGTGAGAAATTCTGGAGGTTGCTTTGCATCCATGCATTTATGAGCGTTGCATTGCCAGTAGTTCCGGTAATCTGCGCCAGTTCCAAAGTCTGGTTCTCTATCTGCTGGACGTTCTCAGGGTTCATCACAATGAACGGAATATGCAGTGTATTAACGATTGAATTCTCCTCGTTTGCCGGATAATACCCGAGTCCAGGAGAAATTACAAGTTGCGGGGAGATATTTGCGATTTCCTCAAGCGAAATGTCAAAGCCAGAATTACTTGTCACAATTGGTAATGTTGAGTTCGGTGGATAGGTCGAATACGGGTCCAGTCCGACAACCTTATCATAAGCGCCTATCCCGTACAGGGTCGAGGTTATGGAAGGGGCAAGTGATACAATTTTCACGACTGGGGTGCTGAAGCTGTATGTGCTTCCATTGTAATTATCTGGCCTGATAAGGTAGCTATTGGAATTGTTGAGGTTAATCATCTGTTTCGTACCATTCTGATAGACAACTGATATATAGTTCAAATCACCGGAGGGAGATTGCTTATAAATAGAATACAGAACAATTCCTGAAGTGATCACAAGGGCTGACACTACAACCACCAGGATATATTTCATAACGCTGTTCATGACTTCACCGTAAGTTATTTTACTATAAGTGAAGTTTACTTACCATATAACTATTTCGCACCACCCATTGTCGGAAAAGTATTTTATCAAAACTATTGATATGGTCAGGCTGAACTCGGCCGGGAAGCCAGGCACTTCCTGTTACCCGAAGTCTATATGCGGGGGCGACAGCCAGGGAAGACCAACCGGACTTCTGCCAGGCCCCATGGAGTCCGTGAAATTCTGTCCCTTTGGATCGAAGGACCCGCAGGACAAACTCAAAGGAGACTGCCTTGCAGGCTTGCCAGAAGACTCCGCCAGGTCCGGAAGGGAGCAACGGTATTCTGGACTCTTGATGCTGAAGGGGTGCGGGACAGAGACAAAATGGGGGGAACCTGACAGGACATTCGGCCCAACCCTGGTGCGTTCAGCATTATTTGTAACCGGAGGAGTAATGTCAAAGATAATCCAGGATCCTATCAATGGCCCTATAAAAGTTGACGGGTTAATCGAGGAGTTGATAGACTCGCCAGAATTTCAGAGGCTGAGATATATAAAGCAGCTTGGGCTGTTGAACCTTGTCTTCCCGGGTGCAAATCACACCCGGTTTGATCACTCACTTGGGACCTATTACATCGCCAGCCTCATAGGGGACTACTTCCATATAGAGAACAGGGAAACCCTGCTTTCGGCTGCACTTCTCCATGATATTGGTCACCCGCCCATGAGCCACAGCCTCGAGGATTTATTCCTTAAGGAGTATGGTAAGGATCATCAGGGAGTTGGCGGTAGCATAATTTCAGGAAGGGGAGAATATTCTGGCAGCAGCATCCCGGCCATACTGGAAAAGTATTCCGCTGACCCCTCACTGGTGGGGCAGGTTGTGGAAAAAGGCAGTAAAAGGCTACCGCTGATCTCCTCCATAATTAGCGGGAGTATCGATGCCGATGAACTTGATTACCTGAGGCGGGATGCTTTCTTCACCGGTGTAGCAATAGGACTGGTTGATCACATGAGAATAATCAATACAGTCAGGATAGTGGGAGGGGAATTCGTAATTGAGGAAAAGGGAATTCCATCCGCAGAGTCGCTTCTTATTTCGAGGGTCCTGATGTATAATTCCGTATATTTCCATAAAACTGGGAGAATTGCACAGAACATGCTTGGAATAGCCCTGTCACTAGCTGAACAAAAGCCAGTCGACCCATTCGAAATGAACGACTGGGAGTTCATTGAATTCCTGAGGCATCAGGATGGGTCGTCCCGAATCATTGATGATATCCTTAAGAGACGCCTTTTTAAACGCGTTGCACAGTACAATTTCTCTAATGCAAGACTGGATGAGCTTAACCATGTATTGGAAAACGCTGACAGATCCACATTCATTGTGGACGTGATTCCTCCGCTAAGCTTTTCAGGGAAAGACCGGATAAAGAGTGAAATTAAGGCTATAAGGGGTGGGAATATTGGACAGCTCGAATCTTTCTCCCCGCTTGTCAGGTCACTTAGTGAGACACTCGAAACAAGGAACATAATTATTTCAGCAAGACAGGATTCCGTTGGGGGAATAGAGCATTTATTGCGTCAAATCTCCTAAAGTTGTTTAGCCATTCTGTAAGCTCCGCGGCTTTCGTTGTGTTTCAGGCTGTAGTAATTTTCCAGATGACCCGTTACCTCATATCCATGGTCTTTGTAAAATTTAATTGCGCTGTCGTTTCTGTCCCTGACTTCAAGGATCGATACCTTTCCACCATGTGCTTTCATCTGTTTTTCAATCTCAACTATCAATATTGACCCTATACCTTTTTTCTGTGCATTTGGGTGAACTGCAATGCTCTCAATATCAAATACCCCCTGGTCAAGAGGCATCGCCACAGCATATCCCATTATAGTCTTCTCTTCTTCTGCAATGACATTGAAACTTACCGGCGCAGTAAAAATACGACGTAGCATACGCTTTGAATACGGCCCTACTGTAAACGCCTCATTTTCCAGCCGCTTTATTTCTGCAAGATCTTCAATGTTAAAATGTCTTAATATCAATTATGTAGGTAACACGTAGGATATTATTATTTTTGAAGAGAGTAACTTATTAACTCATATCTGAGTAATTACGCAAATATTTATAATAAAGCATTCAATACTATTTTGACGTAATATGATCAGTACTACTTTACAGAGCCTTTCAAGCGGTAAACCAATACTCATTTTTGATGCGGCTGATCGGGAGGGCGAGACAGACATAGTAATTCCTTCACAGTTTGCAACTCCAGAAATGATACGCTTCATGAGGAAGAGTGGCGGAGGTCTCATATGCACAACAGTAAAGGACGATTTTGCACGGAGTGCCGGATTGTTTTATCTGGAAGACATTCTGAGGAACCAGTATGGCCAGGATTCTGAAATCACAAGATCAGACGACATGAAATATGACAAGAACAGCTCGTTCAGCCTGACTATAAATCACCGATCAACGTTTACAGGCATATCTGACAATGATCGTTCCCGTACCATCACGGAACTTTCTAGGTTTATTTCGGGATCACGTAACAATGCAAAAGCGCGGGTCGAATTTTCGGAGTTATTCAGGGCTCCTGGTCACGTTATTCTACTGATTGCAAGGGACGGTTACTTTAAAAACAGGAGAGGGCACACGGAACTAAGCACCTATATGGTTGAAAAGGCCGGTCTCGTACCTTCTGCTACCATAGTCGAGATGCTGAGTGATTCCGGGAAATCCATGACAAGAGATGAAGCCATGGAATTTGCACATGAAAAATCACTAAGTTTTATAGACGGAAAGGAGATTATCGACGCGTGGTTTAATGACCAGAGTAATGGCTACGGGAGTTTTCGATATAATCCATCTGGGACACATACATTTCCTGAAGGAATCCAAGAAATTGGGTGATGAACTGTTCGTGGTAGTTGCCAGAGATTCAACAGCCGCAAGGAACGGAAAGTCCCCAATATTCAGCGAGGACACCAGACTTCAGCTGGTTTCGGAGTTGAGGTCAGTGGATCATGCAATACTTGGGCACGAGGGAGACATCTTCCAGACAGTCAGGGACGTGAGACCGGATGTCATAACACTGGGGTTCGATCAGAGGTTTGAAACTGATCTCATTGTTAAGAAATGTGCAGAGATGGGCATAAATGTCCGGGTAGAGCGTATTTCGAGATTTGAATCCGACACCATACAGAGTTCTTCCCAGATAAGGAGAAAGCTTCTGGAGGAGATAGAGAACAGGCTATGAAGATCATTGGAGTTGCGGACACTACATTTGCAAGATTCGACATGGGAGCTTCCGTTATTGATGAACTCAACTCCACAGCTACCGGCTTCTCAATTTTACGCTATACAGTTCCCGGAATAAAGGATCTGCCCGTTGCATCCTCGATACTGTTCTCCAGGGGCTGTGATATCGTTATTGCATGCGGCATGCCCGGTCCAAAGCCAGTGGACAAAATGTCTGCGCAGATAGCATCCACTGGACTTATGCAGGTCCAGGTTACAGCCGGGAAGCACATTATAGAGGTCTTTGTGCATGAAGATGAGGCAAAGGACGGGAAAGAACTTGCATGGCTGTGTGATCGAAGATCGCGTGAACACGCAAAGAATGCATACTACCTGATCTTCGACCCGGCTAAGCTCACAGAGTCAGCCGGACAGGGACTCAGGCAGGGATTCGAGGATGTCGGGTCTGTAGGTAACAGTCCAGGCGGATATAGACACTAGGTGTTGTTATGAAAATAGGGATAGTTGTATCGGAATATAATTTTGACATAACCAGCATGATGCTGGAGCGGGCTATTGAAGAAGCAAAATTTCTTGGTGCAGAGGTATTGAGGGTAATAAAGGTCCCTGGCACTTTTGATATTCCGCTGGGGGTCAAAAAGCTCCTCCAGTCCAAGGATGTGGATGGAGTAGTGACCCTGGGCGCGGTTATCAAGGGTGAGACCGGGCACGATGACATTATAATGCAGAATGCTGCCAGGAAAATAGAGGATCTCATGATAGAATTCTCTAAACCAGTTGCACTTGGCATATCCGGCCCCGGCGAGACAAGATTACAGGCACAGGCAAGGATTGAGATGGCCAAGGATGCTGTACAGAGCGTAATCAAGATGATCAAGAGACTGGGGGAGGCCTGAAGCCGGGGAAATGTTATGAAAATCAGTGAAAATATTGAACTGATAGATGGAACAATGGCAAACTGTTATTCCGTCAATCTTGACGGAAAGGCTATTCTTATCGACGCTGGCATGAAGGGTTCAGGGAGGAAGATTGTAGATTTCTATCATAACCTCGGGGTCAGCCCGGAGTTTGTGCTGATAACACATTACCACCCTGATCATGTCGGAGGGCTTTCTATAATTTCAGATGAGTTTCACTCTCAAATCTATGTACCGGATGTTGAACTGGATGTCATATCTGGAAATTCAAAGATTACTCCCGCCAGGAGCTTCATGTCAAAATTGGTGAGTTCCATGGTCCGGACAAAGCCTGTGAGTGACTTGAATCTAGCTTCAAAGCTCAGCCTCCCCGGTTTGCAGGTAGTGGGCACAAATGGGCACACGCCTGGCAGCACATCATATTTTTTTCCCGCATTCAAAGCACTCTTTGTCGGCGATGCCGTGAACGTGAAGGATGGAAAGATGGAAATAAACAGGGCATTTACACTTGATTACCCCAGCGCTGAAAAATCACGGGAAAGAATAATGCAGTTTCACGGCGTAACAATTTATCCCGGGCATGGTAAACCATTACCGGTTCCGTGAACTTTTCCTTATTTCCCCAAAAGTTAGCTCGATCTCTGCATAGGCATCGTGGTTATGTATGCTCTCCTCGCTTCGTGACTTGACATTTATTATGGCGGAATCTTCCACCATTTTTATATCCCTGCAGATTCCCTCGGCAACATCTCTGACCACATCCTCGACAAATCGGGGGTTTTCGTGTGCTTCGAGAACAAAAATGTCTGAATCGCTATCCGTGCGTAGGCTGGATAGTGGTCTCCCGGTAACAGACTCAATCGATGCAATTATTTCGTCTGGATCGGGGGTATACTCCTTATAGTTGGAAATGGTCACAAACAGCCTATTTCTCTGGTTATGAGTAACTGTTGGAATCTCATTCAGGAATTCAGAATGTTCCGGGTGCCTTTCTGTCAGTATTGCTCGGGAACCTTCCATGGTGCATGGACAGGCTGTTAATATGGTAGTCCCGAGCCCGAATGAGTTGTGTTTTGTTTTCTCTCTTCCTGATTCAGAAGAATATTCGATTGTATACGGCACGAAGCTCTTAATTTCACCAGGGCCTTTTATTTCCTTCATGTAGACGGTGCTCAGTTTTACCTGCCCTCTGCTGCTGTAGGCATTATTTTCAAGAATCTCTCCGGAAATCTCGCTAACGAGTCGAGAAGTATCAACGTTTGAATTGTTTAACCTGGAGATGGCCGGTGTCAGTATTCTGGAAAAATGTGCCCCGCGCATGCCTGGGGGAAGATTAACACTCAGTGATACCTCAGCTATTGAATTTACCCGCTTATGTCCAAAAACGAGGATTATCGGGCACCTGTATCCATCAATTCCAACGCTTCTGATTGGGATATTCACGCGTGGATTATCGTTCTGTGGTACTTTTCTTCCCGATTCAATCATTTTTGGCCTTTTCTTGCTTCTTCATACCTCTTCTTCAGTATTTCCTCGAGTTCTTTGTATTTTGCCTCTAGTGATGCCTGCTGCTTTTCCAGGGTCTTGATTCTGATTTCGCTCAACTCTTTTTGTTCCGAGAGTTCATCGATCAGCTTCTTCCGGCTTTCCACTTCATACAAAACGGGACCAACATTTTTGAAAACCTTTGTACCGTCCTTTATGCTGTCAAGTTCCTTAATGGTCTTGTCAAGCTCCTTGATCCTTACATCAAGCTGGTATTTCTGCGTAGCTACCTGTTCTATCTGTCCTTCAAGCTGTTGTGCCTGCTTGATCTGATTCTGTAAATATTCGCTCAAATTAGGTTCCATCTATTTCACTTCCTTCATTATTCTTTCTATCATGATAAGCCAGCGGGTCAGGGAACTCACGCTTGCCCTTAATGAAACTGAATCAGGTGCTTCTATATAAATATAGGAATTATCGCTATCGATGATGAAAGTCATCTTTCCCCTCCCGACCTGATCGTTCTCCTCTGGTTTCATTGTACGGATGTATGCTGCAAATTCCGGATCATTAATCCTTACCTTTACACTATACACTGATTCAGAAATGCTCTTTCTGGATAAATAATGTTACCCGTGACCTGATCCTTACTAAGGTTATGCTGGCACTAAAACCTGTAGTTAGTTTAGAGCACAAAAATCACTGATCTTGCGATGTGGATGTTCCGTTAAAGTTTGTTCAGCCTTAATGAATAATCGCTTTGTTATTCCTAGTCCGCATCCTTTTGCTCTAAAACTCTTATCAGTAGGAATGAACAGTTTTCAAAAAGTTATCTCTTCTTCACCATAATTACCCTGTAAGACCACTTTCCTGCATCAGAGTCTCCTTCCTGCTGCTCAATTGTTCCAAACCGGTTGAGGAATTCGGTATCTTTTTCAATGTGGGGAAAAAGGTCACCTAAAATGAGAATGCCTCCGGGTTTGAGAGATTTAAACACCGATTCGTATCCGAGGAATCTCTTCTTTCCAAGGTTGTGAAAGACCAGATTTGAAATCGCAAGATCGAACCTGCTATCAAGATTTAGAGACTCGGTTAGGTCATGCCTAAGCAGGGTTACCCTGGATTCAATTCCAAGCGCTTTCATATTTTCCAGGGCTTTTACATAAGTCGCTTCTGAGAGGCTGTTATGTTCAAAAATATCAGCCGCAGTTACTATTGAATTTGGGAAGCACTTGGATGCAACGCTCGTGAGAAATCCCAGGCCACATCCTGCATCCAGGATCTCCAACCTTGAATCGCTCGCGTAAACGCGATACATCAAAGAGGTGAAAATCTTCTCTGCATTTTTTCTCAAGGCATCAGAGGCTTCCTTTGTTGAATGGTGGTATGTTCCGAATTCAATATCCATCTTGTATAACAAATATGAAATCCGCAATTAAGACATTTGTCATTGCGATGCATAATTCCATGTCTATGCGCCATTTCTCCCACAGAGTTGTGGTCTTTCACCTAATTCTAATTACTATAGCAAAGCGATCAGGTCTCTCTCTATTTATCAAGTTGAACATGTAAGAGTACTTTCGAAGGTAATTGATGAAACTGAACCCTTTTGTCTTCTTGCTCTTTTTTCCTGCCCTAGCATGGAACGGTATAACACTTTCCTGACGATGCGAGCGGTTAATTTAGGCAGTTAACAGGAACAGATCGGTTCTGTGGTATTAAAAAAGAGATAGACCCCTATGGACACGAATCAACGCCAATAAATCGATTGTTGCATCTAACAACAAACTCTAGCAGGAGCCAGCTCGCTCTTTCAAGGACTGCAGGCTGACTATCACACCCAATGGCTATACGAAGTTGGAAGTGTATAACTCCGTGTTCCACTTTTATCCCTAGTGCACTGATTCCTTCAATTGATCTATACCATCTAAGGTCGCTTCTGAGTCGTTTCTCCTGCGGTCTGCGAAAGTATTAAGTTTTCCAAGGGATAACTTGTATAGGGGCTCGTGGCCTAGTTTGGATAAGGCACCGTCCTTCTAAGTCGGTGATCGAGGGTCCAAATCCCTCCGAGCCCGTTCCATTCGTGATTGTATATCGTATCGTTTATTTGTAGCAAGCAAAACAAGTGACCTTTCAAATTCAAATTTTTAGCCTTTTAATAAAGCAAAGGGAGCGAGAATTTCTTTGATAAATAAAAACAATGTATTATTAGATTACCTTTCCACAAAATCCAGAAACATTCCATGAAGGATACTGGAGTTTCTGTTAGGGATAAAATTGTTCAACACCCTCATTTAACTGCTGCTTAAATTGGAAATTATAGGTGGAGGATCAAAGAAATTTACTGAGGATACGCAGAGGCAATCACACCACTGGATGCCGTATCTATAAAGGCTATACGAGTTACGAACTGGTGTGCATTATTCTCTCTTATGGATATGAAGTCCAGAGGGGATAAGTATGTGCTGCCTTTTGACATATTCGCCACTATATGTGCTGTCAAATTAGTTCCAGTTGGTCCAATGCTCAGTAAAGGAATCGTTGAGATATTTCCCGTATTAAGTGTTACCATCATCCTGACGTAGGAAAGCGATACGTTTTCGGACACGGACTCTATGTAGACTATGTAACTCCCTGTTCCAACCCCATTTGCCCCGATTTTTGTCATGTTAACAACCGCAATATTGGCATGGGGTGTCAACACCGGTGCGTTTGAGAAGTATCCTCCGACTATAGAATACAGGGTAGAAGCCAGGGTCACAGTGATGGCGATCAGCAATATCGTCGCTATGATCGGTGATACTGCATTATCTTTCCTTAATATTACTTCCTTCATGTATGTCTGTATGTAATCAACAGTGTAGCTCTATATGTTTTAGTCGGTGAGCATGATTTTCTTTCGCACGCTCTTTCGCGTCCGTTCATTAACGGATTCAACCCTGCATGACATGAAGGGAACAGGGCTTGCTTTCGGTCCGGGGCTAACAACGGATTAAGTTATTTAATGAAGAATAGATGCTGATTCATGCTTATTTCGTTCAGGTACGAGGATAAAAAGGGATTTGTTACGGACGTTAACGGGAAAGACCAGGTAAGGATCAAGAATTCTCTTTCAGACAACATTCAGAATTTCAGCCCGACGGAATTGCTCGTGCTTTCAATTGGTTCATGCACCAGTGATGATGTCCTGTCAATACTCCGAAAGATGAAGCAGCCTTATGATACATACAGATGTACGCTGGAAGCCGAAAGGGAGGAGGAGATACCAAAAACCCTCAGGAGTGTGAATATACACTACGAGCTTGCAGGTGACCTGGACCCCGAGAATGTAAGGAAAGCCGTCAACCTTTCGCTCTCCAAATACTGTTCAGTTTCCATACTTGCAAAACGGGGAGGGGCTAAAGTTACTTATTCCATAACGGTTAATGGTAAGAGAATAGTTGACCATGTCCCTGAATAGGTTGATGCGGGGTCAGATCATTTCTTACGGTGTTTTCAGTCCATTTCCGGTCATCACAAGCAGGCTTCTGCCTTCATAATGCGATGCTGCGAATGCGGCCATGACTGTTGCGGAGCTGTATTCCGCATAAACTCCCATAAGGGCAAGCTCTTTCCTTGCTCTTATTATGGACTCTTCACTGACAGTGACGCATTTTCCGCTTTCCTTGACAATTGCTGCCATAAGATCAAGGAGTGGGGGGTTTCTTGAAACGAGTGCATCTGCTACTGATTCGATGGAATTCCCCTCGTCGTATGCAGTGTTGTTGACCCGGGAGCAGAGCGGGGATACCGCATCAGTCTGAACGGCAATCAGGGACGGAAGCTTGTCAATCTCCCCACTTGCCAGCAGGTGATGAAAACCTTCATAAGTTCCGATCAAAAGGGTTCCCGCCGAAACCGGTAAGAAAATATTGTCAGGAATATTCCCACCTGTCTGCCTGAAAATCTCGTAGGCCAGTTCCCTGATCCCGTCCCGGAATTCCGGGTTCAAGACATGGCTTGCATATACTCCTGTATTGGTTCTTGCCGCTTCGGCAACATCTTCCCTGTTCCCCTTTACCTTTATTATCCTGGCACCATAGGATTCTATCTGTGATATTTTTCCCGGTTTTGTGTTCTGAGGAACGAATATATTAACATTGAAGCCTGCTCTCTTTCCATACGCCGCTATGGAAGCACCGGCGTTCCCGGATGAATCTTCATTCAACTCAGTTTTTGTCCGGTCTCTATACCTTCCTGATAGTGCAGAAATAAGGGTTTTCGATCCCCTGTCTTTGTAGGAAAACGTCGGGGAAAAGTAGTCAAGCTTCATTGATACTGCTCCAAATTCAACTATTGGTGTAACGACTTCTCCCAGGGTTATCATCTGCTCAATGTATGGAAAGTTCTCTTCAGGTTTATCCCTGTATCTAAAATCAGGTTTCATATTAAATAAGCCGTTGCAGGAGGTACATCTCAATTCCTCATGGTATCTTGGGCCACCACACCTGATGCAGTAAGTCTTCATTTTTGAAACTTCCACTTCTCTACTGGTTTTCCCGTCTCAGATGTAATTCTATCTCGCCATTTTCCACCTTCATCTCAATTAACTTAAGGTGTGATATCTTTGAGAGATTATCAAAAATGTCTTTCTTGTATGGAAATTTCTCGCTAAGTAGTAGCACCTTTGCATCCTGCCCGGCAGAGAGGTCGAAGTAAAGTCCTTTGAGAACGCTTTTGAGGTAGTTGAAAGGGTCGCCACCGCACGAAATATTTCTCTGATCCTCTACAAACATAATTGTTAATGCTTCACTGTCTAATATTATTTTATTATCGTGTCCGTGTCTTAGTGGAAGCCGTGAAACTCAGCACTTTAGGGCAAGGGATACATAAACTGCCCTGAACTCTGAACAGTTATACTTTTATGAAGTCCTCTCCGTCCAGCCCGTATAATTAAAAGAATCCGAATTTAAGTGAATACAGGCTGAATCTGTCAGAGAAGATGATGGCAAAACAGGCTTGAATAACTGTTGAGGATATACCAACAGGCCAGTCTTTGCATCCGCAAACAGTTATGGTCTGCACCAGATTCAAAATTTTATTGAAGAGCAGCCGGCAATTCTAAACTTATATTAGCACGTTCCTTGCTATAGGAGATGTTTTATATCTCATGCACATACAAAATTATGGCTACTTTTCTTTACAAGTGCAGGGATGTTGGTTATGATTGCGGTTTTGAGTTTTCAGCTCACTCGAGAGATGATCTGATGCCAAGGATAAGGATTCATTCCAGGTATGCCCACAATATCTATGAAATGACAGATGAGATGAAGAAGAAAGTTGAAGAGGCTATAAAGCAAATAGATTGATTAAGGCGTTTTATTCAAGTTAGAAGGTAATAGAGGAAATGTTTAACAAGATACCGACAGTACTGAGAAGCCAGGAGATAATAGACAAGGCGTTCTCAAAGGCTGCAAAAATTGAGGAACCTTACCACCCGGATATCTCGGACAAGATAAGGAAGGAGCTGATAGATAAGATATCCACAATTGAGAGCACTGCCTGCTCTCATCTTGACCGATTGGTAAAGAAATTCCCCTCGAGTGAAAAACTTCACCCATTTTATTACGGGTTACTCGACCTGATGTTTGACGTTGACAAGTACAAGCTATCGCTTGGCAAGATACAGTGGACTTCAGAGAGGATAGTTACCCTGAGTACCGATTACATAAGAAGGCTGAAATCAGAGAAAGACAAGAAGATCATGAACAACTGGATGAAGCAGTATTACGGCCGCTTTTCTTCACTGATAAAGAATATTTCAGCTGATCTTGAGTTCCTTTCTGGGTGCCGGGACTATATGAGAAAAATACCGGAAATTGAAACTGAGATGGAAACGTTTATTATTGCAGGAATGCCAAATGTTGGGAAAAGCTCCCTTTTAGGTATGTTAACTACCTCACAGCCAAAGGTCGCCCCGTACCCGTTTACCACACAGTCTATTCACATTGGATATACTGACATTGGATATTACAGGATACAGATAATCGATACCCCTGGTATACTGGACAGGAAAATGTCGGACAGGAATGAGATGGAAAGAAAGGCCATACTTGCCTTGCAAAAAATAGAGGGGAGCATCATCTTCCTTTTAGATTATTCCGGCAGCTCAGGATATTCTGTCGAGCAGCAGGAAAACCTATACGGTGAAGTCAAGAAATTCTTCAGAAAAAATATAGTCAGGGTTCAGAGCAAGGCAGACCTCTCTCCGGAACGCAACGAGCGGATTTGCATCTCCCTGAACGATAAATCTGGACTGAATGACCTGATATCCGAAATGGGAAACATTCTGAGGGGTTCGCTTGTCCAGACTGGATGAGGAAATCAGGAAACAGGTGATCCGGAACGCTTTCCAGCACGGCGGAAAGGCAGATCCGGGTTCGGTTATAGGAAAGATAATGGGTCTATTCCCGGAGGTCCGTTCTGATCCGAAGGGCCTGGCAAGGAAGATTGCGGAACAGGCGAAGCTGGTGAACTCGATGTCTCCTGATTTGCTGGAGGAGACCGTTAAAAATGAGTTTCCGGAATTCATGGTAAAGGAAAAACGAGTTCAGGAGCACAGGCTGCCGGATCTGGATGGGGTAGCAGGGAGTGTTGTAATGAGGATGGCACCTTCCCCATCAGGCCCTCTTCACCTCGGGCATTCCAGAATGGCGATTCTAAATGATGAGTATGTTAAGCGATATGGAGGCAAGCTGATACTAAGGATTGAAGACACAAATCCGGATAATATAGACCCGTTTGCTTATTCCCAGATCCCCCTGGACCTTGAGTGGCTTGGCGTAAAAGTTTCCGAGGTGATAATACAGTCAGAACGGTTCGAGCTATATTATGCAGAAGCACTGAAGTTGATAAAGCAAGGAAATGCTTATGTATGCCACTGTAAGCAGCAGGATTTCCGGGACCTCAAGCTAAAGGGCATTGCGTGCCCTCACCGGTCAAATTCAGTAAAGGTAAACACCGAGGAATTTGAGGAAATGATAAACGGCGCTTTCATGCCCGGGTCTGCCACCCTTGTAATTAAGACTGATCTCACACATCCGAATCCATCTATCAGGGACTGGATAGCTTTCAGGGTTGTAAATGCCGACCATCCGAGAACCGGAAAAAAGTATCACGCGTATCCCATGATGAACTTCTCTGTGGCGGTGGATGATCATTACCTTGGACTGACGCACGTAATCAGGGGAAAGGATCACCTGAATAATACTGAGAAGCAGAAATATATTTTCCAGTATAATGGATGGGAAGTACCGGTTTACTACCATTATGGCCTTATAACCATCCCTGAGACCATACTGAAGACTTCGATAATCAAGAGAGGAATCCTGGAGGGAAAATTTACAGGATGGGACGACGTGAGACTTGGCACGCTGCTTGCGCTGAAAAAGAGAGGGTATTCGGCGGCGGTCATCAGGCGCTACTGGGTAGAATCGGGGTTGAGGGAGATCGATGCTGATTTCTCATGGGAAATCTTCAACGCTATGAACAAGGAGATCATTGACCCTCAGGCAAAAAGATTCTGGTTCGTGCGGAATCCGGTCAGCATAAAGGTAAGATCAACGGCACCACTTCACAGTCGTGCACCCTATCACCCCGGACAACCGGGACTTGGGTTCAGGACCTATGATTTGGGAACAGATTTCACAATTTTTGTACAGAAGGACGACTGGGACAGGATCGGAGATGGAGAAGCGATAAGGCTGAAAGACTTGTGCATTGTCATCAAGAATGGAAATACAGGTAATTTTGACGATCGTGAAGTGACAAAGGAAAATCCACTGAAGATTATTCACTGGTGCCCGTCCGACTCTGAACGGTTTAATGTCAACCTGCCTGACGGTACTGTGGATACAGGCCTGCTGGAACCGCTTGCTATAGATTATACGGGAATAGCACAGTTTGAAAGGTATGGCTATGTTAACAAAACGTCAGGCGAGGCTTTTTTCCTTTACCGGTAGTCAGTCCTTCTCTTCAGGTTCTTTCACAAACGCTGGAAATCTTTTCAGGAGAATTATTTCACCAATCGCCTTTATCCACCTGTACGGGATCGAAATTGCTGCTCCGTTTTCTATCAAAGCCGGATTTGGGTTCTCTATATACAGTCCGTGTACAGACTGCCGGTCAAGGTCCATAATAACATCGTCCACTGTTCCAATAAATTTACCCTTATCCGAATAAACTTTCATTCCAGTAAACTCACTAACCTCAGTCAGCATTATGGCTTTAATGTAGAGAGCGGTTAAATATATTTGCCTGTCAGCTCAGTTTTTGATTGCGCAGACGCTCATAAACGATCGGAAAATATCTTCGCCGTGTTCTGTATTGTTAACTTCCGGATGAAACTGTACTCCAAAAATCGGTTTTGTTTTATGATAGAACGCCTGTACCTTGCATCCCTCAGAAGAAGCACAGACAACATAGTCATCATTCATGCTCTTGATCTCATCATTGTGGTTTTCCCATGCTATGAGCTGATCGGGAAGCTGCGAAAAAATCGCTCCTTTATTGAAAAATCTAACAGCAGTTTTACCATATTCCGGATGAGTTCCCGGACCAACCTCCCCACCGGAATTAAGTGCGATAAACTGAGCTCCCACGCAGATGCCAAGGACCGGAAAATCGTGCTCTGCAAGGTACTCTTTGACATAACCAAGCTTGTTAAGTTCAGAAACAATGCTTGGAGCTCCACCAGAAAGAACTATTCCATCAGCATCGGAAAGTTTGTAGGACGGGGTATCGTTGGGAAGAATCTCGGAATCCACTCCCAAACTCCTGACTACCCGCCACTCCCTGTGGGTCCACTGACCACCGTTGTCAATGATGTATATTTTCATTTCAATTATTCGAGCCCAACGATTCCAAGGGATTTGCTTATTTCCTTGTACCGGTTCCTTATAGTGACTTCGGTAACGCCAGAAACTCTTGCTATTTCTTTCTGAGTCCTGGGTTTTCCGAGCATAACCGAAGCGATATAAATAGAGGCGGCCGCAACTCCGGTCGGTCCTTTTCCTGAAGAGATACCAAGTTCAATGGATTTTCTGACAATCTCCTCACTTTTGACAATCGCCTGCTTATCAAGCTCAAGTTTGCTGCAGAATTGTGCAACATATGAATAAGGGGTAGTAGGTTTCAGGTTTAAGCTAAGTTCCTTGGCTAGATGCCTGTAGGCTTTCCCTATTTTCTTCTTATTTACTTCGGAAGCCTTCGATATTTCATCAAGTGTCCTTGGAAGGTTAACCATCCTGCACGCTGCATAAATTGAGGCACAGACTATGCTCTCGATGCTCCTCCCCCTTATAAGATTCTTTTCAACAGCCTTTCTGTAGATAAGAGCTGCAGTTTCCTTTATGTCTTTCGGAATACCTAGTTTAGCTCCGTTGTCATTCAGCATCTGCAGGGCAAGGGAAAGATTTCTTTCAGCGGCATTACTTACCCTGATTCTCTGGTGCCATTTTCTGACCCTGTATATCTGCGCCCTGTTTTTATGCGGAATTCTCTTTCCATAATAATCCTTGTTTGACCATGAAATTTCGGTTGCCAAACCCTTATCATGGCTCAAAAACGTCATGGGTGACCCTGTCCTGGCCCGTCTATCATCCTGTTCAGAGTCGAATGCACGCCATTCAGGTCCCTGATCAATAAGTGAATCTTCGAGAACCATGCCACAATCGCTGCATACCAACTCTCCCCTCTCATAATCCCGGACCAGATGCTCTGACTTGCATTCAGGACACCGTTTCATAACTTCTTCACTATTTTTTGTAGCCATACAAACACCAATATAATGCGATACTCAATCTACATTAGTGGCAATATTAAAGCTTTTTGGTTAAGCGTATTGCAATTTCCTCCGCAATTTATTAAATCGGCTTAACATTAATATTTTCATTTCTTGTAGCTAATGGGTAGGAGATGCAGTCTATTATCCCTTTGGTAGGTACCAAGGTACATATACAATCTGGTGTAATAATGCTTTAATATAATCGAAGTATATATTAATAAGTTTACGAATAGCTTAAATACTAAGATTGTATATAGTAATTAATAATGGATTTAAGATGCGAAATCCTTAACATGAGAGGAAAAGAGGTTACTATCCGCTTGAATGATTGCGTAAAAATGAATTCAAAGATTTACGACAAAACAGGTAAGATAATCGGGAAGATAACAAGAATCTTTGGGCCTGTATCCTCGGCATATGGTCTCGTCAGCGTTTTCCCAGCCTCGGGTGAGGTTAAAGAGCTGTACGTAAAATGTATGGGTGATATAAATGGTAGAGGAAAGACAAGAGAAGAGAAAAATTGATGAAATAACCAAATGCCCCGAGTGCGGTTCCACTCAACTGGTTAGAGATTATGAACGCGGTGAGCTTGTCTGCAATAACTGTGGTATAGTCATAGATGACAGTTATATAGATCAGGGTCCAGAGTGGAGGGCTTTTGATTCCGAACAGAATGACTCCAGGGCAAGAGCAGGCTCTCCGATGACATTCACCATTCACGACAAGGGTCTATCAACAGACATATCCTGGAAGAATAAGGATTCCTACGGGAAGTCTATCCCAACCCGCAACAGAGCCCAGCTTTACAGGTTGAGGAAGTGGCAGAAGAGAATTAAAGTTTCCAATGCTGCTGAGAGGAATTTGTCCCAGGCACTCCAGGAACTTGAGAGAATGGCTTCAAACCTCAGCATTCCCAACGATGTCAGGGAAACAGCTGCTGTGATTTACAGGAAAGCGGTAAAGCAGAACATGATACGTGGCAGGAGTATAGAAGGCGTCGTAGCCGGGTCCATATACGCTGCATGCAGAATTACTAATGTACCTAGAACACTTGAAGAAATTGCTTCAGTGACAAGGGTGAAGAAGAAGGAAATTGGAAGAACCTACAGGATTATGAGCAGGTATCTCAAACTGAATATAATGCCTTCAAAGCCGGATGATTACATTAACAGGTTCTGCAGCAGGTTGAAACTGTCTATGGATGCAAGGAAGAAGGCTACCGAAATACTGAAACTTGCAAGGGACAATGATCTCACTTCCGGTAAAGGGCCAACCGGGGTTGCCGCTGCAGCAATCTATATCGCGTCGCTGATGACTGGAGAAAGAAGAACGCAGCGCGCAGTCGCCGAGGTTGCTGGTGTAACAGAGGTTACAATAAGAAACAGGTACAAAGAGCTGACTGAGAAGCTTTCAATTACCGTTGAACAGTGATTACAGGTCACTTTCAACTTTTTTTCCGACCTCTATGTCCCTTATCAAATCATCAATAACATTGTAAAGTGAAGACAGTTTCAATTCTGAAATCCTGATTATTACATGATTGCCCGAGACATCCATGGATATCAGGTTTCCATTATCCGGTGATATCACTTTTTCCAGATAAGCTGCATTGGGCTCATCAAATTCTATTTCTACCGATACGTTCATTTATCTCTATCTGGAGTAAAAATAAAAATCTGATGGAAAAAATGATAAATATACGCGGTATCGTGGTTGACCAGCGGAGGTTGCCGAGCCAGGTCAAAGGCGACAGACTCAAGATCTGTTTCCGTAGGGGTTCGCCGGTTCGAATCCGGCCCTCCGCATCCTCAAATTGGTTTGTGTGTTTTTCCTTCCGGAGGATAGTTTAAATAACATCTACCAGAAAGGGATCCTAAAACTGGGAAATCTTGTAGTAAGGAAAATGAAAACCGGTTCGCTTGTCAAATTTTAAGTTTCTCAATTGCCCTTTGTCCCCCCTGTTATTTTCTTGGTTACGTATACCTGGAAGTTTGGATCTTTTGCCTTGCTGAAGTTTGCTCCCATGCTCTCAATAACAATGGCCACGATATCCACTATCAATACGGCTATCTACCCATCAAAACTTTCTTTCTGGTACTCATTAGCCAGGAGATCAGCCTTCATTTTTTCTGCCAAGTTCCACATGAAGCCAGTTTCTTCCTGTGTCACATTATCATGAAAGGACTTTATCCTACCTGTTCCTCAGCGAGGAACGCTTAAGGAGGAAATATGGCAGTACAATCCAGAGCACGATCCAGAGGATACCCATCAGTATTATTGAAGGATATGACACACCATAGGCTGAAGGATCAAAGGAGTATGGCTGTGTGAACAGGAGTGATCCATTCAACTTCTGCAGAATGATAGAGACATACCCGAACGGGTCTATGAAGTCCACCAGAACGACTGGGACAGGGTCAATCCCGATTGTTGGCGCAGACGTAAAATTCATGAAAAGGAAGATCAGTAATCCGGCAATTAGTGGAAACTCGTAAAGAAGTGTTTTTGCGTACTTTCTCCTATAATCGGGAGAGTCAGGTGCAATCCACATAGGAATTCCAGAGCTAACCAATATTGATGTGTAAGAAGATCCCATCATGAGGGTGATCAAAAGTCCTGCTGAAAGGGCCAATATGTTCCCTGCAGAAATTGTGTAACCGTAAGCGGTATGGGATATAAGCTCCGAAAAGAATACTGTTACTGATACAATCGGAATTGAGGCAATAGCAGATGCTCCCATTATCGTGGCGAATGCCGATGCATTTCTTTTGGGGTCAATCCCCTGGAGAACTCGAGGTATGAATTTCCTAGCCTTGATCCAGTTTAATTGAGGAGTTGGGCTCATAAGGATAACAACGGAAAGGAATGACAGCATTATGCCTATCAATGCAGATATGCCCCATAGAAAACCACTAGCCTCATGTGCTTCATCAACAGCCGTGGGCAGTGTGATGAAGGCTGTGCTAGCCAGTGTGCCACCAGTGGTTGCGTTAATTCCAACGCCGTAAAAGTATGGGTGGCCGTTGAGATTAAAAGGAGTCTGGATATTCATGGATCCAGACACAGAAACTGTTCCAAGCAGTACTGTCCGGCCGTAGTTGAAGTACTGTGGTGCGAGGTTAGCGTAGTACATGTATGGCTCTTTCTGGTAAAATACAGTTGCATTATCGTATCTCAAGCCTGGTACAGCAAACACATGAAGGGCAAACTTGCCAGTGTCTATGGTGCTTCTCACTGGTGTAATAGAAATTTTATCTTTTGTTATTTCTGAAGAATTTTGGGAAATAAAGTATGTCGGAAAGGCGTTGTACCCTATGGCGCTGTTGAATGCGTGTATGTTCAGGGAGAATACATATGCCGGATTCAAAGACGAAACGTTGAAGGCTATAAATCCATCTGAATTAGTGACTCCTGCATAACCTCCAGTTATGTGTTTCATTTCTCCGCCGGCGGTTTGACTTGTGCCTGAGAGGTTATAGTACACCTTTGTTCCAGCAATTCCCACACCATATTCATTGAAATTCTGCCCGTAATAATTTATGGCCGTACCATTTGTATGGATTATGGCAGAGAGTTGGGAGTCCGGGACGCTGTAGCTGTTTATGACCGACGAATCTGAAATAACGCCAACTGAAACAACAGATATCAGGAAAGTGAGGAGAATCCATATAATCATCGCTACAAGGAAGAATCTGGAGAAGATTATCTTCCTTGCTGTGCCAACCACTTCCCGACATGCCATGTGTTTACTTTATCTCCTGCAGCTTATTTCAATATTTCTCAATAGAGAGGATGTCAACTTTTAGTTGATAGCATTTAATGAACATTATATCATTTCTATTTGGATTAGTGGGGTAAATTTACCCGATCACTTTCAAAGGAAATCCTGTAATACAAAAAAAAATCATCACTTGTGATTGGAAAAACACACATATTTAGACGATTTTGTGTCAAGATTGGGAATATGCACATAACGTGTCAAATATTCTTTGCTTTCTTACCCCCAAAGAGTTCAAGAGATCCCAAATTAAGCATTTCTGTATAACTTTCTCTTGAAATTGTTTTGATACCAATAAATTTATTTTTATACTATGATAAGTGAGAACAATGTCAGCTCTCGGCCACGAACGCTCAACTGGAATAGATGCAATATTCCAGTTTACTGGTTCTGGCATGCAACTATTTTCTGGCGCAATTTTTTACATAATCATAGTAAGGCTATTTACCACGACAGCGGTTGGGGCAATAGCCTTCTTCCTGGCGGTGGTTGGTCTCTTCAGTATAGTATTTTCATTTGGTCTTGGATCCGCAGCCCAGCATTTCATATCATATCACATAGGGACCAAAGATTACCACGCTGCAAGGTGGACAATATACAAGATAATTTCGTGGGGTTTCCTCTTTGCAATACTTGGCACACTGGCGCTTGTGTTCCTCAGCAGTGATGTCTCCCTAATATTCCTGCACAACACGCAGTATTCTGGTCTGGTGCGGTTACTCAGCATTGATCTCCTGGGAAACCTGCTCTTCGGAGTTCTCAATGGCTCTCTCCTTGGACTGCAGAATTTCAGGGTATCGGCAGTGATAAACTCTGTTATCTGGGGAGTATATTATTTTGGGGCAATTGGCATGGCACTTTATCTCAGGGACCTTGATGCTGTGGTTGTGGGCTGGATATTTGGGATATTCCTTGGTGTCTTCATAGAATCGCTTGTGGTTTTCAGGACTATCAGACATTACCTGACACCAAAAAAGACTGGGGGTACGAGGACTAATGTGATCATGAAATATTCCTTTCCAATTCTTCTCTCCAGCATTATCGGGTACGGTGCTGCATATGCGGATCGTTTCATTGTTACTGGACTTCTCACGCTCTCATCACTTGGGGTATACAATTTCGCGCTTCTTGTGGCAAGCAGCATCGGTTTCCTTGCAGTTCCGTTCAACAATATGCTTCTTCCTAAATTCTCCTACCTGTTTGCACTGGGACGCAAAAGTGAGATAAAGGAGAATGTAAAGGCATCGTCGCTCCTCCTTTCCTCAGTATATGTCCCTGCAGCCCTTGGAATTGCTGCACTTTCCCCGGAGATAATATTTCTTCTAGGGGGCGTAAATTATTCGGGAGGATCGGTCCCACTGGCTGTAATAATGATCTTCTCGGCTATATTCGTGTCCCAGAATATCTTTACACAGGCGGTGGCTTCTGTAAGGAAAACGCACCTCTTCCTGTACGCAAGCGTTGCCTCGCTTTCTGCAAATATTGTGCTGTCTTTTATCCTTATACCGCTGTTTGGCCTGCTTGGTGCCGCTATAGGCTTCTCCTCAGTTTATGCTGCCAATTTTTCTGTCCTGGCTTACTTCGCCATGCGTGAAAGGGTTGTGGGGCTGGACCTTATCGGTATGCTAAAAATATGGGTCGCTTCTGCCGTAATGTTCTTCGTGGTATGGGTAATTTCTGAAGGAATCATGCATTTTATATCCTATAATAATCTTTTCATCGTGCTGTATATTCTCATTGGTTTTGCTGTTTATTCAGTCCTAGCCAGATATATAAAGATATTCAGTCGTGAAGATCATGACCTTGTCATTTCACTATTCCCTGAAAAGTACGCACGCCTCAGGAAACTAATCTCAATAATTATGCTTCATTAGCCCGCAAAATCAGTGAAACATGGAACTTTAAATATTGAGAATTATTACTTTATTATGGCATGGAATAAACTTTCAAGGGCTGAGGAACGAATCATAGTTTACAAAGGTACAGAACGACCGTTCTCAGGAGAATACGAGAATAATTACAGGAAGGGCATTTACGTTTGCAGGAGGTGCAATTCTCCGCTGTACAGGTCTGAAGATAAGTTTGATGCCCACTGCGGCTGGCCAAGTTTTGATGCAGAGATACCCGGTGCTGTTAAACAGTTAAGGGACGAGGACGGTGTCAGGACAGAAATAGAGTGCGCTAATTGTGGAGCACACCTGGGGCATATTTTCTTAGGTGAAGGGTTCACCAGCAGGAACGCAAGGCATTGCGTAAACTCAATATCCATGAAGTTTATTGAGGAGGGGGAAGGAAGCTAGATGGATACAATTATTCTTGGTGGTGGATGCTTCTGGTGTACAGAAGCTGTTTTCAGCGAAGTACGCGGTGTCGAAAAGGTTGAATCCGGCTATTCCGGTGGAACTGTTCCAAATCCAAGTTATGAGGAGGTATGTACGGATAAGACCGGGCACGCTGAAGTCGTAAAGGTCACCTTTGATCCAGAAAAGATCACACTATCCGATATCCTCGGTATATTCTTCGAGATACATGATCCAACTTCTGTGAACAGGCAGGGAGAGGATGTCGGGACACAATACCGTTCCGTAATTTTCTACCTTAACGATGAACAGAAGCATGTAGCAGAGAATATCATCAGGGAAATCACTGCTTCTGGAAAATACAGGAAACCAATCGTTACCGCGGTTGAAAAATTCAAGGCTTTTTACCCCTCAGAGAATTATCACCATGATTATTACAAACGCAATGGAAATGCCCCCTATTGCAGAGCTGTTATCTCCCCGAAGCTGGAGAAATTCCGCCATTCCTTTACCGCGCAGCTTCGCAGTGAGTGAAGGACAGGAATGAAGCTGTCCTTACCAAATTTTTTTGTCCCATCCTCATAATTAATTATCCTCTTAAGCATACCTGCTCATGGCAGGAAAAAAGACGAACAGAAAGCGGGGCGAAATTGAGTCCGCAGGAATACAGGAATTCATGGAAAAGTCCAGGTACGACGGTGGATACCGGATTGATAGCACAAGCGCAAAGACGTTGTCGTTCACGAGCAATGAAATATTTATGTGGAACGGTGAGGGAGAAAAACTGGATCTGGTTGGGATATATTCATACGAAATGTCTATAGAAAAAAGTGAAACCGGGGAGCCGATCAGGGCTGAGGTCCATATAGGTAAGAAAGTTCCAGCTTCACTTTCCAAGCACTGAATTAAATGAACTATCAGGAAACAAATCTGTTCCTGAGTGTTCCCAGTTTCTCAATCTCTACTTCAACAATGTCTCCATTTCTCAGCCAGACACGTTTTTCTGGAGGCATACCAAGGATCACTCCCTCAGGCGTGCCGGTTGAAATGACATCGCCAGGACGGAGGGTCATGAAGTGAGATAGGTAGCTTACGAGATAATCGCACCTGAATATCATGTTAGATGTGTTTGAGTTTTGCCTTATCTCTCCATTGAGGCGCGTAACTATCTGAAGATTCTGCGGGTCATTAATTTCGTCAGCAGTCGTGATATACGGTCCTGTTGAGAAGAAGCCATCAAGAGTTTTTCCGAGAAGCCATTGCGTGGTCCTGTACTGCATGTCCCTTGCAGAGACGTCATTCGCAACAAAGTAGCCAAAGACGTAATTCATTGAATCCTGGACGGAAACATTCCTTGCGGTCTTTCCGATCAGGATGCCGAGTTCGCCCTCATAATCGACCTGCTTGACTGATTCTGGAATTCTTATGTCCTGTTCGTGCGCAGATATGGAGTTGTTAAATTTGCTGAATACAGTGGGATAATCTGGTAGTTCCTTCTTTGTTTCAAGTGCATGGTTCCTGTAATTCAGGCCGATGCAGATTATTTTTTCGGGAAACCCGATCGGGGAAGCAAAAACAGCTTCTTTCTCATTAATTGCATCATGCAATTCCTTCCTGCCATCAAGTTTTGATCTTAGTTTACCCAGATAATCTGTGCTAAGCACGACATCCGCTGTTGTTGCATTACCATCTCCGAAGGGATACTTCACTATTTGCTGTGCAGGTACAATTCCCTCAGCAGTTTTTACAGCGCAGATTTTAGTCCCGTCCAGAATTATGTCAGTAATTTTCACACTATACTATACCGGAAAACGATAAATTCCTTTGCTTTTACGGCTTCTGATATCGAGCTCCATAAATTATCCTGCTCCTGACATAGGTAAAATAGAAAGTCACGTAAGCCACAGCAACAATGAGGACTGTAATTGATATGAAGTCGTATTTCGGATTCATTATTGCTGACAGGATGTCAATGCCATTGTACCCGACATATATCAGAATTGAGAATCTAATGGCGAACCCTGTGGCATTGGCTATGAGATAATCCAGGGATCGCATTTTCAGCAGCCCCGATGTGAGCGCCATGGCGGTCTTGACGTAAGGCACGAAGGTAAAAGCAAACACAGAAAACGTACCATGCCTGTCAATCCAGTCTTCCGCAACTGCCATCTGCTTCTCCTTTACCCCGAAGTATTTAAGAACCTTCAGGAGAAGCGGCCTTCCCCCGTATTTTCCAGCAAAGAACTCCATCTGCATAAGCAGAGTCATTGCGAACACCGATACCACAAATAGAAGGTAAGGGTTGAACAGTCCTAGAGCTGCAAGATACCCGTAAAATGGAATAATAATATAATCAGGAAGCGGTGAGAACATAGTAAGGATGAAAAACCCGATATAGCCAAGCACAAAGAATGGGCCAAAGACAACTTTTTCAGTATGTGCAGATATAAGATCTGATGGCAGGAAATGAAAGGCAATGTTTGTCATCAGTAAAATCGAGAGCACTATGGCAGTCAGAGAGATAACCATGCCATAGTGGAGATATTTGCCATAGCTTGCGATTACGACCCTCCTCAATCTTTCCTTCACGGACGTACCAGCTGCTTTGTTTGCTTCCTTTCTTTCCAATTTTGCACCGTATCTACAGAAGAATATTAATCACTATGTTAAGAAAACATGCGCGGGTGTATGAATAATTTATATAAATCCAAATAATCCGCTCTTACAGAATCTGGAATGGCGTTTCCAATGCTATGCAAAACTACCGGTTATACGGTTGATGACGCCTGTTGACGAATGTGGTTGACATGCTGTTGCATACATTGATGGAAACAATCTCGCAGTTCTTTTTTGTCGTCCTTACCGCTCCCCTTTTTGCTGGCATACTGGCAAACCTGAAAGCAAAAGTTGAATCCAGGAAGGGCCCTAGCATTTTCCAGCCATACTTTGACATCTTCAAGTTACTCAGGAAAGAATCAGTTATCCCCGGAAACGCAGGCGGCTTTTTCAGATTTGCTCCATACATGCTCTTCGGTATATACGCCCTGATTGCACTGATCATTCCGGTGTTTATTCCTGAACCAATATTCTTTACCGCCTCCGCTGACTTCCTTGGCGGTGCGATCCTCTTCTCACTTGCTGCCTTTGTGAAAGTACTGTCGGCAATGGATTCCGGAAACAGTTTTGCCGTCATGGGCGTTTCCAGGACCATGTCATTCAACTTCCTGTCCGAGGGGACTCTCATAACAGTATTCTTTGCGGTTTCCCTGATAACAGGAACAAACAACCCGTATGTAACCAATCACTTTCTTGCCAGCAATGCAATAGCCAACATTTCACTGGACCATGTATTCTCAACGCTTGCTTTTTTCATGCTTTTTCTTTATGAGACAGGAAAGATTCCAGTTGAATCTTCCGGCCTTATGGAACTCGGCATGATCGAGGAGGGGCTGACCTTTGAGTACAGCGGTAAGCTGCTTGCAATCTCAAAATGGTCTTCATACATGAAGCAGTACCTGCTTGGTTCTGTACTCCTCAACGTATTCCTTGTTCCGTGGGGGTTGTATTCCAGCGGATACACATTCCTGCTGGATATCCCAATAATGTTTGCAAAGTGGCTCCTGCTTATCCTGGTTGTGGTCATTGTTGAAACGACACTGGCAAAATTGCGGCTTTTCAGAATAATAGATTATCTCGCTGCGGCGTTCACTTTCTCCATTCTTTTCCTGATATTCTCTGAGGTGATATTCTGACGCTTTTGCAAACCGGAATTTATCTCATTGCCGCGCTTGTAACAATTGTGGCATTTTACATACAGGGAGAAGAGTTCATCAGGTCAATGATCAGGGGCCAATTTGTACAGTCCATGCTGATCGCAGTTATATCCTTCATTCTCGGAATCATTGAACACTCAATCGATTTCTTCATCCTGGGAATACTGCTCGTGATTCTCAGGGGCTTCCTCATAAGTTATCTCCTGGAGCAGAAGATACCAGGAAGGAGCAGCATAAACGTAGAGCCTAACGTTAACCTGGCGTATTATTTCCTGCTGGACCTCATTTTCATAGTCATAACGGTATTCATCATCTTCTATGTGGTTTTCTCCAGTTTCACTGTATATGGAGTCTTCGGGGGCACAGACGTCCTTGTATTTCCTCTTACCCTATTCTTTCAGGGCCTCTTCCTGATAGCATCACGGAAGTCAACATTCACCGAGATTGTTGGTTATGTGGAAGAGGAAAATGGGCTGGTGCTTTTTGCAATATTCCTACTGCCGGTACCACTGATTATTGAGGCGAGCGTATTCCTTGACGTCCTTGCCCTTGTCGTGATAACTTCAATTGTGGTATCGCAGAAGCAGACCCATGATAAAATGGAGGAACTGAAGGGATGAATGCTGCTTATATCCTATCCTTACTTATCATCGCAACTCCCGGAATTGCTGCGGCTTTCTATTATTTTAACATAGCAAGAGCATCTGTGGCAGCCGGCGTAATAGTTACTGTGATGTCCGGCATCCAGTTCTTTATACGCCCATCGCCAGGGACCTTTTACATCGGGAACATCACATGGGTATTCCAGATAATGGTAACCAGTGTCTATCTTCTTTCTATTGTCTATTCAACCAGATACATAAGGGGACATGCAAGCGGGATAAGTGAAAAAACATATTTCCTGCTGCTTAATCTCTTCACGGTTTCCATGCTGTTCAGTGTCGAGATCAACAATTACGGTCTTATGTGGGTTGGCATAGAAGCCACAACTATTTCATCTGCGCTTCTCCTGATTACGGAAAGAAGCAACGCATCACTTGAGGCAGCCTGGCGATATATAATAATAGTATCTGCAGGGGTGACATTTGCCTTCTTCTCAGTTATTCTCATTTATTATGCCTTCGGGTCTCTTGACATATATTCGATAATCCATGGTGGGGTAACGGGTGTGCTCGCGACCAGAATTGCTGTTTCCATAGCCTTAATTGGGTTTGGTACAAAAGTAGGTGTTTTTCCTGTGCACACATGGCTGCCCGACGCACACAGCGAAGCTCCATCTCCTGTCAGCGCCATGTTTTCTGGCGTCCTGCTCCCCGTCGCGTTGTATGCCATGTACAGGGTATATGAGATAGATCCGCTTCCGGAACTGTATGTGTGGTTTGGCGTTCTGTCAATAGCAGCCGCGTCGATATTTCTCGGATACCAGAGGCGCTACAAGAGGATGTTCGCCTATTCAACCATGGAAAATATGAATATTGCACTGATCGGGCTCAGCATAGGTGGGCTGGGTATCCTGGGTGCGCTCCTTCTACTGATCTCCCATGGGTACGGAAAAGCGGCTGCTTTCTTCTCCTCCGGAAGCATACTCAGGGCCACCGGTACAAAGGACATTGCGGATATCACCGGACTTTCTTCCACCATGCCCATGACTGCATCCTCGTTCCTCCTGTCTTCCCTGGCCGTCACTGGTACTCCTCCATTCGGCACATTTTTTGGGGAATTCCTGATTATGCTGGGCCTGATCGCCGTTCATATGTATGCACAGTTAACTATAATACTCATATTTCTCTTCCTCGCATTTGTCTCCGTGAATTTCAACGTGACGAGAATGATCTTTGGGAAAGGCGGGGATTACAGGGAGGCTGATCGGCTCATGTCTATTGTGGCTCTTGTTGCGTCCGCCATCCCGCTGGTTATAGGAATCGTTTTCCTGGTGGTGATGAATGAGATACTATAAATTTGGAAATCCTGCAGGAAGGTTTATTGGCTCGTCCGGGGGCATTGATGTCTACCCTGCATCAATTGTCAGAAATCCCGTGGAAGGCCAAAAATCACAGATTGCCGCTGCACAACCCGGGGAATTCTATTTCGGCTATGGTCCATCCACCGGCGGAATGATCGAATCTGTCGGGATCGACTTTCTTACCCCGGGGGAGTTCATAACGGATGTTTCGGTTAACCCGAAATACAAGATGCGCATGATCAATGTAAGGGAAAAGAGCATCGGAGATACAATGCTTTCGATCGAACGGATCAATGCTTTCCACTGTGCATCTCACAGCATTGCATTTGCTTCTGCGGTTGAGGATGCTCTTGAGGTGGATATTCCCGAAGGTGTAATGTATGCAAGAATAGTGGCACTGGAACTGGAGAGGATCAGGAGTAATCTCCTTGTCATAGAGCGGATGTGCCAGCCTGCAGGCTTTGGGGTCCCCGGCAATCAGCTTGCCTTGTTGCGGGAGGAAATTTCCCGTTTAATCTCTGCTGCCACGGGTCATAGATACTTCCTCGGTTCTGTATCTGCCGGCGGGATCTCTATTAATTTATCCAGGGTAAGCAAAGTTACGCAGAACATTGCCAGCCAGTTTCGTAAGCTATATGACAGCTTGCTGGAAAGCAAGATATTCATGAACAGGCTCATAAATAATGGAAAAATTTCAACAGAGTCTCTTTTAGGACCTGCTGCAAGGGCATCCGGTCATGCTAACGATGCAAGGCTGGATTCCCAGACCCTTGACTATTCGGGGCTTGGGTTCTCCCCAATCCTGCGTACTGGATCGGATTCCTTCGCCCGTATGCAGGTCCGGTCAGAGGAGATAATTCAGTCTGTCGACATTATAGAGAAAGCCCTAGAGCTGGCCAGCTCATCCATCGCCAGCTTAGGGAACCACGTAGATGGAGAAGGTGCAGGGAGGATCGAGAGCCCGCAGGGAGATGTATTCTATTATGTGCGGCTCGAGAATTCAATGCTGGCAGATGTGGTCATGGTGTCCCCGTCACTGTCAAATATTGACGCTTTCGTCAGGTCCATGAAGGGAAACATATTCACGGACTTCCATTTCAACTGGGAAAGCTTTGGTATCTGGATTTCAGAGGCTGGAGTTGAGCTCGAATGAGCAATCTCTGGTTCTTCAATGGCCTGAGGAAGGGGGTGAGAACGGAAAGATTTCCTAAAGCCCCGGCTGAAGCTCCTCCGCAGTGGCCATCGAGGCTTTCCGGTTCCGGAGATGCTGTTTGCCCGGTTGGCGCCATAGAGAACGGGGTGTGGGACATGGATAAGTGCATTTTCTGCAGGAGGTGCTTAACCACCTACGAACCGACGGGTGAACAGGATATCTTTACCATAGATAGCAGAGTTTCACTATTCCACAGGTCTCTCTACTTATATCCACTGGACAGTGGTTCCTGTGGGGGATGCAATATCGAGCTCCTCAATATATTCACTCCATATTACGATGCTAACCGGCTCAGGATATTCATAACAAACACCCCGAGGCATGCTGATGCGATAGTCATAATGGGAGTTTACACGAAGGGAATGGAGGAGCCCCTGCGGCTTGCCTATGAGGCGATGGCGGAGCCAAAACTGGTTATAGCTCTCGGAGCCTGTGCAATCTCTGGTGGAATCGTAGGCAAACCTGCCATTGACGCTGAGAAATATAATGTGAAAATTGCAGGATGCCCCCCTTCTCCATATACAATACTCCAGGCGCTGGATTCCGTTAGAGGTGACTGATTGTACCTCTTGATACCAATTCTGTTATTTGCGTCGGCAACAATACTCTCTATATTTAACAGAAGGGTTGGATACGCTGTCGATATAGCCGGCTCGGCTGTATTCATTGTTCTCGGGTTCAATCCTTCTAACTATTCGACATATTTTATCTTGATTGCATCAATTGTCTGGATCCTTGTCTCCCTCTTTTCCATGGGATATGACAGGAAATACGGTAGCTGGCTCTCCTCACTCATATCTCTCACCATCATGGGTATGGCTATAATCCTGTCTTCGGAGTCTTATCTGGTTTTCATCGCCGGCTGGGAGATCATGTCCATTTCCTCTTATGCAATAATAGGCCTAAATTCCAGGGATCGCACTCCTCCTTACGTATTCATGGTTTTTAGTGAGATCAGCACTATACTCATAATAACCGGGTCTGTCTTTGCCGTCTTCCAGCAAAGCCCCGTCGCGTTTTCATTTCTTCCCCTTAACAGTGATATCCCGCTTATCCTCATCGCTCTGGGGTGTGTTACAAAGATGGGTATAACCCCGTTCATGATAAGCGAGTGGCTTCCCATTGCCCATGGGAATGCTCCTGCCAACGCATCCGCGATGCTCAGTGCGACCATGACACTTATGGGGGTATTCATAATTTTCAGGTTGATTTTCCTGAGCCCGCAATCCATCGCAATAGGAATATTCTTCCTTGCAATCGGGTCCATTTCAGTGCTTTTTGCTTCGATATACGCATACATATCCGAAAACATGAAGATGCTCGGCGGGTTCAGCACAATAGAAAACAACGGTTCAATACTTTCCGCCCTCGGCTTGCTGCTGATAGTGCAGCAGGATACTTTCAGGCTTTTCATAATCTTGACTGTAGTAATGTTTTCCCTGGCTCATTCCCTGGGAAAGACCGGATTATTCATGACTGTTGGGTCATCAAGGGGTGAGTATTTCAGCCAAGTTTCACCCGGCAGTAACAAATGGTTCACAGCAGGTTCAGTAATTTCCATGGCTTCTCTTTCCGGTCTTTTTCCAACAATCGGAGGGCTTGCAACCTGGATGCTGCTGGAGTCCTTCTTCATGGAAGCATATCTTGGTGGATTCCTTGGCATAATAGCCATTATCGTTGGTTCTATAATTGCTATAGGTGAGGGGATGGCTACGGGTGCCATGGTCAAGATGACAGCTTTTACGCGACTGTATCCCAGATCGGGCAGAAAAGACTCTGGCGGAAGGTCAATCCTCCTTACCGGTGCAATCATAGTATTGCTGTTTCTCTTATCATCACTCCTTTTCCCGGATACTCTCAAGGGCGTAATTCCAGGGACGCTGGTATTCAGTGGGTTCACAATAGAGTCAAAACTGGGCATCGCTGATTTTGGACTGATTTCCCCATTTTACGTTGCTGCCCTGATAGGAGCGTTTTCCCTGCTTGCTTATGCTATCTTCAGGAAACCGGAGGGGAGAAACGTCCCTAACTGGAATGGGGGAAGGAGTGAAATGACTCTTTACACCTCCTACGCATACTCAAGTAACATCAGGTTGATGCTCAGGAGGGTGCTGAGGACTCACATTACGACCGGAAGCCAGCCAGTAAGTGTCGTTGACATATTCTGGAATACTATGATTGCTGTAGCCAGAACGTACAGAAATTTTGCGAGAAGAATAACGCTGGGAATAATGAACAGCTCAATTGGTTGGTACATGCTGTACATGATAGTGGCGTTCATGATCGTTCTTCTTATATCCGTGTACCTGATCTGAATGCATTTGATTACGGGCTCTTGGCAGTCTTAATATTAAGCCTAAAAAAATAAGTATATTCCAGGCATCCAGTTTACATGGTCGAGACTAACGTAACTATTAGCAAAGGGCTCGAGGGAATTTTTATAGCTGATACCAAGTTATGCAAGATAGATGGAACAAATGGCAAGCTCTGGTATAGAGGATACCCGATTGAAGCGCTGGCAGACAGTTCCAATTATGAGGAAGTCGCCTTCCTTCTGCTTTATGGACATCTTCCCACTAAATCCGAATACGATATATTTCTGAAGAAACTTATTGATGAGAGAGAGGTTCCCGATTCAATTGAAGAAATTATTGCGGAATTTTCTGGGCGCACACACCCGAATGATATCCTCAGGACGTGTGTCTCAGTACTTTCAGCCTACGACACAGACATGGATGACAAAAGCACCGGGGCAAACGAGGAGAGGGCTATCAAGCTCATTTCAAAGTTACCCACAATCGTTGCAATGATAGGCAGGTACAGGCAGGGAAAACCTGTTGTAAGACCATCTTCAAAACTCTCACACACTTCAAACTTTCTCTATATGCTTACGGGAAGGGAACCTGACAAGGACTCTGCCAAGCTGATTGACTTGATGTTTATATTGCACGCTGAACACGGTAGCAATGCATCGACTTTCTCGACCCTCGTCACCGGTTCAACGCTTGCTGATGTTTATGCATCAGTGGTAGCTGGAATTTCAACTCTCAGGGGTCCGCTTCATGGCGGAGCGGATGAGGCTGCGCTGAAAATGATGAAGGCCATCGGGGAGCCGGACAATACTGAAAAATACATAGAAGACGCCCTCGCCGGCAAGCAGAGGATCATGGGATTCGGACACCGTGTCTACAAGGCGTATGATCCAAGAGCCAAGATAGTCTACAATTACCTCAAGATATTCATGAAGAAAACCACTGACCCGTCCGTGGAGAAGCTTCTCGAAATTGCACTCAGGGCAGAGAAGCTGATGGAGGAAAAACTCAGCAAGACAAAAGGAATCTGGCCAAACATAGACTTCTTCTCAGGACCACTTTACACCGGGATCGACGTTCCGTCTGATCTCTTCACTCCGGTATTTGCTTCAGCCAGGGTTGTCGGATGGTGTGCCCATCTGTTTGAGTACTGGCAGAATAACAGGCTCTTCAGGCCACTAGACAACTATACCGGTGAACTTGACATCAAATATGTGCCTATAGAGAGAAGATAGGCACATTTCCAATTTTTTTTTAAAGATTATCTTGACCAGAACCGTTTTTTGTCCGATTCGTCTATAAGCTGGGTTATCAATTCTTTCTGCTTTGAATTAAGGTGCTTGGGCACAACCACTTTTACCTGAACATAAAGATCACCGGATCCCTTGTTACTCATATGAGGCATCCCTGCGTTCCTGATCTTCAGTATTTCACCCGGTTGAGTTCCAGCGGGTATCTGCAGGGTATGTTTATCTCCGTATATGTCGATTTCGACATCATTGCCTAAAGCCGCTTCGGGGAAGCTTACTTCTCTCGATATGTACAGGTCATCCTCTTTCCGCGTAATGCCGTTTTCCTGCCTGACAGATAGTACTATGTAGAGATCACCCACATAACCATTCTGTGACTGCCCCTTTCCCTTGAACCGAATCCGCAATCCGTCTCTTGCACCAGGTGGCACATTGACCGTCAGATCCTCATTCACAACAACAGTACCTGTTCCCTTGCAGACGGTGCATGGTTCAACTGGAATCTTCCCGCGTCCATTGCAGGTCCTGCACGTAGTAACTGAAACCATCTTGAAAAAACCCTGGCCCTGTACAACTCTCTGTTGGCCTGACCCTCCGCAGGTCTGGCATGTTACAAGCTTTCCATTCTTAGCCCCTGTTCCCTTACAGGTCTCACACGACGCATTCCTCTTATATCTGGCTTCCTTCTTTGCGCCGTGGTAAGCCTCATACATGCTTACGGTCATCCGGAGTGCCAGGTCGAGCTCCGGTTCCTGTCTTCCGAAGCCGCCAAAGCCTTGGCTCGATCCAAAATTTCCTCCGAATATCCTGCTGAATATATCTTCAAAATCGTTGAAATGGCTGAAGTTGTCCCATGTGAAATTGGATGATCCGGAGCCGAAGTCAGCACTTCCAGTCTGGTCGTACATGCGTTTCTTGTTCTCATCTGAAAGTACCTCGTACGCTTCCCCGATTTCCTTGAATTTCTCTTCCGACTCCTTCTTGTTATCAGGATTCATGTCAGGGTGGTATTTCCTGGCCAACGTCCTGAAGGCTTTCTTTATGTCCTCCTGGCTCGCATTCCTGTCCACCCCGAGTATCTGGTAATAGTCCTTAGCCATCTATGCTCACTAAACGCCTATTGCTTCTTCTCGTCCTCATCGTAAATATTTTCCTGCTTAGGCTCTCCTTCTGATGCGTTTTCTTCCTCATTTTGCTGTGAACCAGCACCCTGTGCCTGGTCTCCTGGAGGTGCCTGCTGCTGGTAGAGTTTCGCACCCATTTCCTGTATCTTTTTTGTGAGCTTTTCGGAACTGTCCCTGATCTTATCCAGGTTTTTCTCGGAAATTGCTGTCTTGGTTTCAGCCATCAGGTCCTGGACTTCCTTTATCTCGTCGGCGTTCAACTTCTCCTTATTTTCGTTTATGGTTTTTTCTACGGTATAGACAAGAGTTTCCGCCGCGTTTATAGCCTCAATCTCCTCCATCTTCTTCTTGTCCTGTTCCGCAAATTCCTCAGCCTGTTTCTTCATTTTCTCTATCTCTTCCTTGGACAGCTTGTTAGTGGCCGAGATTGAAATGCTCTGCCTTTTCCCTGATCCCTTGTCGTGTGCGGACACGTTGATTATACCATTTGCATCAATATCGAAAGTAACCTCAATCTGTGGAATCCCTCTGGGAGCTGGTGGGATGCCGGTTAGATTGAACATTCCAAGCGAAACATTGTCGGCGGCCATTGGTCTCTCTCCCTGCACAACATGTATAGTTACGGCAGTCTGCATATCAGCTGCGGTCGTGAATACCTGCGATTTCTTTGATGGGATTGTGGTATTTGCAGGAATCAGCGGGGTAACAACGCCGCCCAGTGTTTCGATTCCAAGGGTGAGTGGTGTAACATCCAGAAGGACAATATCCTTTATGTCTCCAGAAAGCACCGCTCCCTGAAGCGCAGCACCGATTGCAACACACTCCATAGGGTCAACTCCACCCTCCTCTTTTCTTCCGAAATAGTCTTCTATGAATTTTCTAACATAGGGAATACGGGTTGGTCCGCCAACAAGAATGATCTTGGTGAGGTCGTTCTTGGTAAGCTTTGCCGACGAGATTGCATTTTCAAGTGGCTTTTCAGCCCTTTTAATTATGGGGGCTATGAGTTCCTCGAACTTAGATCTGGAAAGCGTGTACTGCAAATGCTTTGGTCCTGTCTGATTGGCAGTTATGTAAGGCAGGTTAACTTCCGAAGTCAGTGTGTTTGAGAGTTCAATCTTGGCTTTTTCCGCAGCATCCTTGAGCCTGATGTAGGCAGATCTGTCAGTGCGAAGGTCTATTCCCTCTTTCTTCTTGAAGTCGTCTGCAAGGAAATTGATTATAGCCTCGTCCATGTCGGTTCCGCCCAGTTTTGTGTCGCCGGACGTGGATACAACCTCAAATACGCCGTCGCCAAAATCCATTATGGTGACATCAAGCGTGCCTCCGCCGAGGTCAAACACAAGTATTTTTTCTGACTTTCCCTGCTTGTCAATACCATAGGCAAGCGAGGCTGCGGTAGGTTCGTTAATAATCCTCTTCACATTAAGCCCTGCAATTGACCCGGCATCCTTTGTAGCCTGTCTCTGGTTGTCATCAAAATATGCTGGAACGGTAATTACCGCCTCACTTACAGTTTCACCAAGGAATGCTTCTGCATCACGCTTAATTTTTTGCAGAATAAAAGCCGAAATTTGCTGAGGCGTGTATTCTTTCCCATAAACCTTGAACTTGAAGTCAGATCCCATCTTCCTCTTCGCTGCGTATACCGTGCCTTCGGGGTTCAGCAGTGCCTGTCTTTTTGCCGGTTCTCCCACCAATAAATCCCCTTCCTTAGTGAAGGCGACATAGCTCGGGAAAGATTTCCCCCCGATCGATACACCTTCAGCACTGGGTATAATGGTCGATTTCCCTGAAATTACTACTGCTGCAGCTGAATTACTTGTTCCTAAATCAATTCCTATTATTTTTGACATTTTATTCCCTCTTTGATACTATCACTTTTGCGTAGCGAAGGACATCGCCATTTAATTTATAGCCCTTCTGTACTTCCACAACAACCTTCCCTTCGTCTCCGTCTGTAGTGGTCGCTATCACCTCATGCAAGTAAGGGTTAAAAGTTTCACCCACAGACTTTATTGGTTCAAGTCCGGATGAAGCAAGTATATTGAGAGCCTGGTCGCGAATTGGAATCAGCCCCTTGTTTTGTTCGGAAGATTGAATGGCAGAGTCGAGCGAGTCAAGAACCTGGAGAAAGTTTTTCATAATGGTACTGTTTGCGCTCTTCCTTATTGATTGTATTTCACGGTCCTTCGCCTTGATCAGGTTTTCTGAATCCGCTCTCTCCCTTATGAACATGTCCCTGTATTTTTGCGCCTCATTCTTGGCATCATTGAGTTCCTGTTTCATCCTCTTCAATCTGGTGTCTGTAGATTTGTGAAGGTTCTGCCTGCTCATCTCAATCTCACTTTCAAAAGGCTGCAACAGGGATAAATCGTTTGTACCTGATCCTGGCATATGCAGGTATATTTGTTCTTCTACATAAACCTAACTATTTGATCCTGTTCACGCAAATGTTACCACTGCCCGACTACCGCACCGCAAATCGTTTAATAAATCATGGGCTTTAGTCATCCAATGAAAAGACCGGACTCAATTGAATTCCTTATGCCGGTTTTCCGCTCACTGAGAGAGCCAAGGATAATGTCAATAGACCTGGAAACTCTTATAGAATCGAAGGAAGATTTCCTCAACAATGAGAGGATCATAGCCATTTCAATGAGTTACGGGATAGATCCAATAAGGACAAAAGTACTGGTTGCAGATGATGATACGGTCAAATCTGAGCTGAAAATACTGAGGGACATGGATCGTTTTCTCGGGGAACTCCAGCCAAACGTCATTCTGGGATACAACCACAGCGGTTATGACATCCCGCTGATCCAGTCCAAACTCAGGAAGCTTTCCTTTTCAGATCAGCTTTGGAATTTTAAGTATTATTCCGGTACCGCAATAGTTACTGACATGATGTATGTCATTGCCGAGGACCTGGAAGCCGTGGGAGACTTCAAGATAAGAAAACTCAGGGATGTAGTGTCAAACCCGAGATACGCGACACTTAAACTGAGGCGCAAGAAAGAAAATGTAATCATCGATGGGATGAATGTCGGCCAGGCCATAAAACACCTCTGGCTCAATGACAGGACGAGTTTTCTGGAGTACTGTGAGGGCGATACTGAAGATGTGCTGAAGATTTTCTACCATATATTCTATAACCTGTGACATTACTCTACGGTAAGCATGACAGTTATTCCGGCTCATTACTCCCGGGAGGCAGGTCAACTATGAAATCCGCACTTATGTTCCTGGTCTCTGTCCCGCGGATAAACCATAATACCGCCGCAGCTAACCCCAAAGCCCAGAGTGCAGAATTGTACACAAGTGAATACTCAAGTCCAAAGCCGCTTGTAAGGAAGATGGAGAATATGTAAGCAACCATTGGAAAAATCCTCACAAGTCCTATCATGGTCGATCTGTTCTGAGTTGCGAAAAGTTCAGGTTCCAGATTGGTACGCGATGCCCATGCGAATTCGCTGAAGAACATGTTCAGGAAAAGCAGGGGCATGAAAATGAACATGTTCCCTAGATATGCTGCAGAAAACAGGATTACCACCATGCTTACAAAACCGCCTCCGTACGCAAACAACGTATAATTTTTCCTTCCTTTTGAGATCAGCGGAACAGCCACAAATCCTGCAATTGTCGCCCCTACAAGTGCAACGAGGCTTATGGGAAGGTAAGCTGTGTTACCAAATTCGAAAGGTTCAATTATGAATGCCATTAACCCAAAGGTCAGGTACTGTGAGATTCCCATTGCAGCCAATACCGCGAAACTGAATCTCCTGTTTGGTTCCCGGATGCGCGTTTCCAGGCCATCAATGCCCAGGTCATTCGAAATCGTTCTTGCTTCAGCGCTTCTTCCCTTTAAGTTAAGCCACCTGAATGACTCCGGCATCCTCAGTCGAGCGTAAACCAGGTACAATATAACCGTGAAAGCCGAGATCAGCAGGAATATCCTGTCCTCATAAATTCCAATGAAGGGGGAAATCATAAGCAGAGCTGCTGTGAATGCACTTCCTGCATTGTTAAAGTTCGGTGCGAGGGTAAGTTTTCTTGATCTTTCACCGACAGGAGTGTCCTCGGCTATCAGCGACAAAGAAGGCGCTTCCTCACCACCAACTCCGAAACCTGCTATGAATAGCCCGGTGACGAACAGCCAATAACCTGTGGACATTGAAACAATGATAATTCCTATCGCATAGGATAACATTGTTATGAGGAATGTCCTCTTTCTTCCCACCGAATCTGCGAGTGCACCTATCAGCACATTCCCTATCAACGTGCCAATAGGGGCACAAATAAGCAGGAAAACTTTCAAGTGAATAGATATTTCCGACAGGAACGGCCATGAGAGAGACGAAGGACCAAGATCAGCTACGATTCCCCATATGAAGAAACCAAATGAAGTAGAAATAAAAAGGGATCTTCCTGTTACTTTTCGACCCTGTCCAATATTCTCTCGACCAGAAATACGTCCATCACTCATGTTGCTATTCCTCCGCCGGCATTACCCGGATCAGGTTCAATGGGTCGACTTGAAAGTCCTCTCAGCCTCTTGAGCTCCCCAATGAGTAAAATAGTATTACGATTGGATATAAAGTCTCATCGATGCGACCGGGATCTTGTTTTTTTCTGAATCCCTGCAGAATCAACGTATCTGATATAGCTCCTAGGCGCATGCTCGCCATTCTTGATATTCCAATTCCCTTGTTTCTGCCGATCTTCTTCACGTCCATGTCAGTTCATGATAAAGCGCCAGGCATTTTCCCTGTAATTTTCCGCTTCCCTGCAATAAAATAGAAATTGGATAATAGTCAGAGGTCAGAAAGTTATAGCTGCTGTTGACGGGCAAAACGTTTTTGACGCGCATCGATATGAGGACTTCGTCAAATAATCTTTGATATTTGACTTCCTGCCATCTGCTCCGCATCTTTTGACTGCTTCACAGCTTCAGCTGGCAGGCCTTTAGAGGATCGTTTCAGCCTTGTCCGACCCCTGCCTGCAATGTTAATGCAGGCATTAATATCCCGGTCTATCTCAAGACCGCAGGAATCACATTTCAGCATCCTGTCATGCTCTATTCGGGTCAGTGACCCACATGCCGAGCATTCCTTGCTGGTATTCATTGTTTCCTTTCTTGTTAATTCAATTACAGGGAGACCTTCCCATGATCCCTTGTACATGATCTGGGTTGCAAGCATACCATATGGAAAGGCATTGTGCAGGAGGAACCTGTAATTGCTTCCTCTACCGTCGCCCTTCTTTGTAATGTTTATGAGACCCTTCACATTCTCGAGGACGATCATTTCTCTCCTCTGAAGAGCATTCATGACTATTTTTTTGCTTGTTACATGGATGATCTGTCCCGTCCTGTTCCTTTCCCTCTTCCCATACTTCGATGCAATCTTTTTCTGTATTCTTATGTCACTCCGGTGGAAATGGGATTTCTTGCTTCTGTAACGCTGCTTGATCTCAACAACCTCAGAGAGATCATGAATATCATGATGGAATTCATTCCCGACGGTGGCATTCCTCAGGTTCCGGTCAACACCGGCTGTAGTGGTGCATTCCACAGAATCGACCTCTCTCCCAATTGTGAGAGAGAGTGTGTATGCCGACAAAGCAAAGGAATGCACTTTCACCGCTGATATTGCATTACGCACGTATGCATTTAACGGGATCGATTCATGTTTCCTGGCTGCAATGGGAACCATGAGGTTACCATCAACTATCCTGAATCCGTAATATGTGGCAAGCATGGGCTTCTCGACATGAGGTATGGTTGCTTTCAGCTTTTTCTTCAGTCTCTTCCTGTATGTCTTTACAAGTGCTACTGCCTTGTTGATGGCTTCAGGATAATAGTATGACGGCATGTCATATTCCCTGAGCATGGGATAAGTTTCCCGTGTTACAGAATTCCTTGATGTGAGATTCTTCTCGATCATGATGCCAATAACGAGATTTACCATCCCGGTGAATTTATGCATCAATCCGATGAGGTTGTCAGAAGCAATGAAATCCTGCTTCACAGCCTTGTACGCATACACATGTTCTTATATTCTTATCCTAAATAAATCTTCCCTGAATGATCCAAGGAAAATCAACGAAAAATTGACAAGCCCGGTATGAGAAAATATTTAATAGGATTGTTAAATCAACTCTCGTTCTTTTCTGGACGTGAAAAAATGGATCAAACTTTACAAACTGGAACAACTACGGTTGGCATAACCCTGAAAGATACGGTTATAATGGGGACTGAGAGAAGAGTTACAATGGATCATTTCATCATGCACAAGGATGGCAAGAAGCTCCATCAGATAGATACCTATGCAGGGATGACAATAGCAGGTTTGGTAGGAGACGCCCAGGTGCTTGTGAGATACATGAAGGCAGAACTCGAGATTTACAGGCTTCAAAGGAAGTTCAACATGCCCATCGAAGCAGTGGCGACTTTACTGTCAAACATTCTCAACCAGTCAAAATACTATCCTTACATGGTGCAGATACTCATTGGTGGAATCGACAAGAGCCCGCATATATTCTCTGTTGACGCTGCAGGCGGATCAGTTGAGGATGTTTATGCCAGCACCGGTTCCGGCTCGCCATTTGTATACGGTGTTCTTGAAACTGGATACAGCAAGGACATGAAGGTTGATGACGGGGTCGACCTGGTCATTAGGGCTATTTCTGCTGCGAAACAGAGAGATTCTGCCTCTGGGGGCAAAATTGATATAGCGGTTATCGATAGCAAGAATGGTTATGTTGACCTCACCGAGGACGAAATAGCCGACAGAATTAAAAAACTTAAAATCCCACAATAATTATTATTTTACCTTAAAATTTCAATCCGATTTATACTAGTTTAATGGAGAGTTCGAAGTAATGTCTTTTAGAGATTACCTGTCAGAAGCAAGACAAATATTTGATAAACTGTACCCGAACAACCAGATCACAGAGGTTGACTACGAGGGACCAACAATTGTAGTTTACACGAAGGACGAAAACCTGTTCTCGAAAAGGGAGGATCTGGCAAAACAGATTGCGCAGGAAATGCGTAGAAGAATTGCCATAAGGCCTGACCCGTCAATAATGATGCCCGAAAAGGAGGCAGAGGATCAGATCAAGAGTATTGTTCCAGAAAAAGCAGGGTTACAGGACGTATATTTTGAACCTGACACAGGAGAAGTTGTACTTGAGGCTGACGAACCGTCCATTATCACTTCAAGAAATTCCGACCTGATTGTACAGATAAAATCTGCCACCAGATGGTCCCCCAGGGTCGTTCGAGCTCCACCTATCAACTCAAGAACTGTTAAAGAGATGCGAGAATTCCTGCGGGACGTAAAACAGGAGAGGAAGGAGTTCCTGCATAAACTTGGTGAGAAACTGAATATACCACCAATGCCGGGGGAAACCTGGATCAGGATTACAGCCTTAGGAGGACACAGGGAGGTCGGGAGGAGTTCAACACTGGTCAGCACCAATAACTCAAAGGTGCTGGTTGATGTTGGTATGCTAAACTCGAATGACATAGACGAACAACCGTGGGAAGGAGCACCATATCTTTACCTTCCAGAGGTGCAGCCATTTTCTTCCATTGATGCCGTGGTGCTGACACACGCTCACCTTGACCATTCCGGATTACTCCCCATACTATTCAAATACGGTTATGACGGACCTGTTTACATGACGCAGCCAACCAGGGATCTTTCGGCACTGCTTCAGAATGACTACATAAAGGTCGCACACGCAGAAGGGCACAAGGCACCCTACGAATCAAAGCACATAAGGGAAATGCTCAAGAGGACCGTCATCCTGCGGTATAACGAAACTACAGATATCACAAGAGACATGAGGCTGACCCTGTATAACGCAGGTCATATCCTCGGCTCCTCATCTGTCCATCTGCACATAGGTGACGGACTATACAATATAGTGCTCAGTGGAGACGTGAAGTTCGAAAAATCCTGGTTATTCAACCCGGCAAACAACAAATTTCCCCGCGTTGAGACCTTCATGACCGAATCAACTTATGCAGGGAGGGATGATTATTTTTACACCAGGACCGACGCTTCTAACACTCTCATAGATATTGTCAACCGAACCTTCGACCGCGGAGGATCTGTGGTTGTGCCAGTATTCGCAGTGGGAAGAAGCCAGGAAGTCATGCTTGTACTTGAGCAGGCTATGAGGGAGGGCATGATCAAGAATGTGCCTGTCTACGTTGATGGAATGATAATGGAGGCAACTGCGATACACGCGGCATACCCTGAATTCCTGAACAAGAACCTGAGGGAAAATATCATGATCAAGGGTGAGAACCCGTTCCTGAGTCCCATATTCAAGAAAGTTGAAACCAGGGAACAGAGGCAGAATATCTGTGACTCAGTGGATAATCAGATTGTCCTTGCGACCTCTGGAATGATGAACGGAGGACCGGTAATGGAATACTTCAAGTCTTGGTGCGAGAGCCCTAAGCATAGCCTTGTTTTCGTAGGATACCAGGCTGATGGAACACTTGGGCGGAGGATTCAGAGAGGGGCTAAGGAGATATCGCTTTCTGACGGGGGTAAGCTGACCAGGTTCCAGATAAATATGTCCATAGAGGTTGCCGAGGGGTTCTCTGGACACTCTGACAAGAAGCAACTGCTGGCATATATTGCAACTATGCAGCCAAAACCTCACAGGATACTGGTGAACCATGGTGACGGTGAAAAGTGCTATGAGTTTGCAAAACTCATACGCAACAAGTTCGGAATTGAAGGGATAGCCCTGAAAAACCTTGAAACTGTCAGGGTATACTGATCTTCTATTCTGGTACAATATTGTACCAATAACGAGATATGCCCCAGCTCCGATAAACCATTATGCTAAAACAGTTAGCAATAGGTATGGTGATTTCCATGCTTATGCTGGGAACCGCATCCATTGCACTCGCAGATTCAAATAGCAGTGACAATGGATCCGGGAATATTTTTAAATATACCCCGCAGGCAAATGGGAATCTCAGCGGGGTAACGTATGGCAGTACGTTACTGGCGCACAGCGTGAACGCGACAGGCTATCCTCTTAGTATGACTGGCACAACCAAGACCAATACCATGACGATTTTCAATGGAATGGAATCAGGTTCTCTTTTGCTGGCCACTGGTCATGCTTCAGGTATTTCGACAAGGGCAAACGTATCCCTTTCCTTCAATCTTGCATTAAATGCATCACTTTCGGAAATGGGAATTGATAACCTGGATATCGGTGACAACCCATATGGCATCAGTGCAAGCAACTGGGTCGTATATCAGCTTGAAACTCACAATCTTACCGGATACCTGGTATCAAATGGAAAGGTGGCAACCTCTTCAGTCAATAATATCACATTCTACAACAATGCAAGTGCACCAATGGGGGCAACACCGCTGGTAGCAGGATTCATTTCCAGGGGAAATGCAGAAACTCTCCTTGAGAAGTATTCACTGGATCATCATGAGGACAAGTTCGCATACAACATCACTACAGGTAATGTCACTGGAAGCTTTTTGACATTCGTGCTCAACAAGACAAACGGAAATATAACCAATTTCACATCCGTTTTGTCAAGCAGAGAAATATTCAGCAACATAAACGCCAGCGGAAATGGAACGCTTGTTCCCCGGAATGATCTTTCTGCATTCAGAACATCTGTTACGAGAGTTGGTGGCATTTTTATCTATAGCAACGGGTCTAAAATGTATGCAATACACAACAACCCAACCCTTCAGTCAAACTTCCTGGTTTACAATGGTACAGTGAGCTTTACCCTTGGGAACGGCCTTACAGCTACAAATTTCACGACGCCTGGTAACGATGAACAATACAATGCGTCGCTGCTCGGGTCAAATATGACTTACGATGAGAATAACAGCTTTGGGCTAAATCACGAATTTCAGGCTGGACATAACACAATTGCCATTTCTGGCGCAAACTTCTCCGCGTTCCTTCTCGTAAGCAATGCAAACACAACTATATCAGGTAATACGCTGACTTTCACGTCATTGCATAACTCTATCGCAAAGGTTTCCTTCCTTACCCCTCCAGGACTGCAGGAGCTTAACAACACGCTTCAAAGTCGCCTGCACTACGCAATTAGCAACGGAAAGATAGCCAGCGAAATTTCCATATCCGACGTAAATTCAAATATTTCAAACCTTACAATGAACCTCAATGCGTCAGTCAATTTCTCGATCTCATCAATGAATGCTGGAAAAGTCTCGTTTAGAATCGCATCACTCGAACACAATGGCGCTAACCTTGCAATCTTCATTTCCAATAAGGTGATCAGTAACAACAGTAACAATGTGTATGTCTACCTTGATGGAACTCAAGTCAGCTCTTCCTCATTCAATGGAGTGATAAACTCAACAAGCGACGTTAACGCTTACTACACGGCTGTGCATGAGAGCACAGGTGTACTGCTGATAGTGCACATACCACATTTCTCCAACCATACGCTAGTGGTCAGTTCAGCGCAAATCCCGCAAACTGGCGGACTGGGTTCAAATGATTACGTGTATGCTGCAATAGGCGGAGTTGTCGCAGCGATAGCTGCTATTGGTGCATTATCTATTGTAAAGAAAAGAAGAAAATAAATAATTTAAATCCTTTTTTTATAGCGGAAATTCCCCGTTAGGGGAAACTTTTTTCCAGTCATCGAGAAATCTCTTCAGTCCCTCATCTGTCTTGGGATGCGAGGGAAGTTTTTGAAGGACATCCATCGGGAGCGTCACAACATCTGCACCCAGTATCGCCGATCTAAGCACGTGTATGGGATTCCTTATCGATGCCACCAGGATCTTGGTCATGATGTCATAATTCACGAAAATCGTCCTTATCTCCTGGATTATCGCCATTCCGTCCTCACCTATATCATCCAGCCTGCCCACAAATGGGGAGACATATTCGGCTCCACTCTTTGCGGCAAGCAAAGCCTGGATGGGATTGAATATCAGCGTGCAGTTTACCTTTATTCCCTTTTCGCTAAGCGTTTTTATCGCTCTTAACCCATCAAGGGTCATCGGTATCTTCACGACGGCATTCTCACCAAGCGCAGCTATCTTTAAGCCCTGCTTGACCATGTTCTCATAATCAGTAGCAACCACCTCGATGCTCACCGGGCCCGGTGTGATCTTCAGTATCTCCTTGACTATGTCTACGAATCCTCTATCCTTAGTTGCACTTTTGGCAACGAGCGACGGATTGGTAGTGACACCATCAAGAAGGCCGTACGCTATGGCTTGCTTTATCTCTTCAACGTTTGCAGTATCAAGGAATATTTTCATATCTCTCCACCCTGAAGCATTCTTCAGAAGCTTTTGCTATATCATCAGCTGCCATATGAAAGTAATCAAATAATTCCCATGCCTTGCCCGATTTGCCAAAATTATCCCTCATCCCAACGCGCCGAAGTGGTACAGGGTAGTTTTCTGACAGGATCTCAGCCACCCTGCTTCCAAGGCCATTGTAAATAGAATGCTCTTCTGCAGTAACCACTCTGCCAGTGTCCTTCGCAGCCTTTATCACGAGCTCACGGTCTATGGGCTTGATTGATGACATATTTATCACGCGGGCATCAATGCCCTTCGCTTTGAGTATTTCTTTTGCTTTTAGAGAAAAGCCGATCATTGCGCCGTAAGTCAGGATTGTAATATCGCTGCCATCTTTCAGGGTTACTCCCTTCCCTAGCCTGAACTCATAACCATGGTCATTTACAACCTCGAATTTTTCCCTGGATAATCTGACATAAAATGGTGTCTTGGTCTTTTCGTACAGATAATGAATGACACTTGTAGTCTCAATGGAATCACCTGGTACAACGACATGCATATTAGGAAGTCCGGACATAATTCCAACATCTTCAACGATCTGATGCGTCGCCCCATCTTCCCCAACGGTCAGCCCTGCGTGGGTAACGACAAACTTAACGTCCAGGTTATTATAACAGATGGATTGCCTCAACTGTTCATAGGTTCTCGTCAGGAAGACGGCGAATGTGGATGCAAACACTTTTTTTCCTGATAAAGCCAGGCCAGCCGCAGTAGTGACCATTGACTGCTCAGAAATCCCCATGTTGAAGAATCTTTCCGGAAATGCTTTTCCGAATATCGATGTTCTGGTTGAGGACGAAAGGTCTGCGTCAAGCACTACTAGGTCTTTATGGCTCTTCCCAATATCCATGAGAGTATTTCCATATGCATCCCTCAGGCTCTCTGCTGTCACTGGATCATCTCCGCGTCCAGTTCCCTTATTGCCTTATCGTATTCATCCTTTGATGCCGGTGGGGAACCGTGATACTTTGCAGTGTTCTCCATATAACTTACGCCCTTGCCTTTCACAGTGTTGGCGATGATAAATGTTGGTCCATCAGAAAATGATTTTGCTTCCTTGAGCGACGAAATAATCTCTTCATAATTGTGGCCATTGATCTCAATGACGTTCCAGCCGAAGCTTTCCGCCTTTGCCTTTATGTTTCCCATCGGCATTATGTCGTCGGTGAAGCCATCGAGTTGAACCCTGTTCCTGTCAAGGATAGCGATCAGATGGCTGAGCTTGTATTTCGATCCTGCCATCATGGATTCCCAAACATTTCCCTCTTCGATTTCGCCATCTCCAAGGATTACGTAAGTGTAATAATCCAGCTTGTCAAGTTTTCCCGCCAGCGCCATGCCGACCCCTATTCCAAGACCCTGTCCCAGGGAACCGGTCGAAGTTTCGACACCTGGAACACCGCGATGAACATGACCCTCAAGTTTTGAGCTGAGGCTCCTGAATCCAGCCAGCAGGGAAACCGGGAAAAATCCTCTCTCTGCAAGAGTGGCATATAGGCCGGGGGACGCGTGTCCCTTGCTCATAATCAGTCTATCCCTTTCCGGATCATCAGGATTTTCCGGGTCTATATTCATCTCCTTGAAATAAAGGACAGTCAATATGTCTGTAATACTCAGGGACCCACCAGGATGCCCGCTGTTAGCACTATAAACCATGTCAATTATATCATGTCGTATCCGGTTTGCTATTTTTTTGAGATCTACGTTTCTATAATCCATAAAATATACTTCTCCCCTGTAAATGTGAAATTACAAAAATGCACATATTCATACGCTTATTAAGAGCTCGGTTAAAAAAGTTTTTTAGATTCCACAGTAACAAAGAGGTTAATGGACAGAAATCAGGTTGTTTCCATTTACTACCTGACGATATCTATCCCACTGTCCCCTTCTTTTCCATTTCCGCCTAGCAGTACACTGATCACATCAGATGATACACCTGTTACGACAAGCATTACCTGTACCTTTGACTCAAGTGAGGGATCTATGTTTATCCCAAGAATGATCTTTGTTGACTTGTTGGATACAGCCTTTATCATCTCGGAAGCTATGCTTGCCTCCTGGATTTGAAGGTCCCTTCCTCCTGTGATGTTTATAATAACGCCGGATGCTGTAGAAAGGTCAGCTTTAATGAAAGGAAAATCAAGGGCGTTCTGTATTGCACTTTTTACTCTTGCTCCCGGGTCACCGTTGCCTATACCAATACCAATCATTGCCATTCCTGAATTCTTAAGGACTGTCTTAAGATCGTTGAAATCCAGATTTATGAGGCCTGGCTTTGTTATCAGTTCGGCAATTCCCTTAATGGCACGGACAATGATCTCGTCAGCATACCTGAACGCCTTCTGGAGCGAGAGTTTCGGCACCAGCTCAAGTAGTTTATCATTTGGTATTATGATTGTAGTGTCTGAATAGTTAATGACCTTCCTGAGCCCCCATCTTGCATTCTGCATCCTTCCACTACCTTCAGACCTGAAGGGAAGAGTGACTATGGAAATTGAGATTGCTCCCAGGCTTTTTGCGATTTTTGCGATGTGGGGCGCGGAGCCTGTTCCCGTTCCACCACCCATTCCTGCAGTAATGAAAACTAGATCTGAACCCTTCAGTCTGCGGATGATTTCGCCTTCAGATTCCTTTGAAGCCTCCTCCCCCACCAGGGGATTCGCGCCGCTTCCCAGACCACGTGTCAGGTTCTCTCCAAGTAATACCTTTCCATTTGCCTTGGTTCGAAGTAAATGCTGGGCATCCGTGTTACACGCAATCAGTTCAACACCGGCTATTTTTTCCCGGGCCAACCTTGTAATTGTGTTTGATCCTGCGCCGCCTGTTCCGAATATCTTTATTTTTGGGCTCCTTTTTTCTATGATTTGCCTGAGTTCATCGTCCGATGTCATGGAAACGTCAGAATCATCTGAGTTGATTTCAGAATCCATATCTTGAAAGTAAACCACGAATCAAGTTAAGCTTTCTTACTCTATTAATTTTTCATTTCATGTTCGAGGGAAAAAAGTTTATCGACCCTGTGTATTTGCATACTAACGTAAAATGAAGCGCTTCACCGGCATATTGCGAAATAGGGGGCAAGACAAGGCTGTTGCCGAGATAATAGGCACCATACTTGTTTTTGCCATAGTTGTGAGCGTATTTACGGCATTTGTTGCCTGGTATGTTCCAACGACCGGCGCTGCCAACGAACAGTCATACCAGGATTCTGCACTGGGTGCATTTTCAGACTTAGCTGCGAAACTGTCAAGCGAAGGTGTTCAGAACGGAAGCGTAATCGTGCAGTCGTTCCCTCTTGGTATAGCTGGTGTTCCCCCATTCCAACCTTCCTACCCTACCCAGGTTTCATCCGACTCCTCTGGATCCGCATTTAATTTCAGCCTAAGATTTAATGTTTCCCTGAACTACACCGAGAATGGTAACCATCAAAACACCTCCAACATTTCCGTAAACCTCACCGGCAGAGGCTACCTGCAGGAATTTGGGCAGACAAATTTTATTTCTCCTGAATCTTTCATTATTCAGGATGGCAACATGATTGAAAGTTATGGATTGCCCTCTCAGTCATCATCAAATGGACCAATGCCTGTTTTCATCAGCAATAATTCAGGCCAGCCTGCTTTGAGAACGTCGGCCATATCTGTCGCCGGTTCTCCTGTCACCATCTCTCAGGTTGGTTCCGCAGTGGTCTCCATGGCTGTTTCAAACTATAGCTCCTTTTCGTATAGTGTTGGGCATGACTACCTGATAGGCGGTAACATTTCGTTGATAAACTCAATCTCCATTACAGATTACAATTACTTCATTGAAACTCCATATTACAGCCAGTGGAATTATTCCCTATACACTTCGCTAAATAATAGCACATCGCTATTTAACCCCCATCCAGCCGGAACTTCGTGGAATGATGGAAACTTCAGCGTGAAGATCGGAAACAATTCAGTATACCTGTCAGAAGTCAAAGGGTCATTAGAATCAATTCAGTTTCAGTCCTACGTAATACGAATTATAGGTACATGATGTCATTTTCATAGGAAAAGTATTTCAATTTCCGACCGTTATAATTTTGGTTTTAATGGAAGGGAATGAATTTGAACTGACAATTGGGAACTTGCTGGAAACTGCAGCAGCGAACAGCCCGGAACAAATTATATCGTATAAAGGCAAGGAGAATTTTACATACAGGAAATTCAGCGAAAGAGTAAACTCACTTGCAAAGGCACTTGTTGAGCTTGGAGTGAAGAAGGGTGACAAAATTGGCTTCATAGACTGGGACACGAACAGGTACATGGAAGCGTACTACGCGATTCCGATGTCTGGAGCGACCTTACACACAGTCAACATAAGATACACCCCGGAACTGATTTTTTATACAATGCAGCATGCAGAAGACAAGATCGTATTTGTCAGGGATGAATTCCTCCCAATACTTGAAAGAGCTGCAGAAGCCTTTGATTTTGTTGAGAAGTGGGTTATCTACTCTGAAACCGGAAGCTTCAAGACCATACTCCCCAACGCCTACAATTATGACGAACTGGTGAACGGAAAACACACTGCCAGTCTTCCAGTCGTCGAAGAAAATGACATTGCAACCACATTTTACACATCCGGAACAACCGGGCTACCAAAAGGCGTCTCTTTTACACATAGACAGCTGATCCTTCACACACTCGGGGCGGCTGCCTCACTCTCGAACCAGCCAGTGAACCTGGGCAGTACTGATGTTATGATGCCCCTTGTTCCCATGTTCCACGTTCATTCGTGGGGAGTACCATATATAGCCCTCCTTAAGGGTATGAAATACATACTTCCGGGGAAATATGATGTACTTGAAATACTAAAGACAATAAAATCTCAGGGCGTTACTGTCAGCCTAATGGTACCAACAATCCTTTACATGATTGTGTCCCATCCAGAGTCAAGGAAATATCTGGAAGGGACGAAACTGAGAGTTGTAATCGGCGGGTCGGCTCTTCCTAGGGGACTTGCAGAAAAGGCGAAGCAGCTTGGAATTCAGACAACCACGGGATACGGAATGTCTGAGACTTGCCCGATACTCACTATTTCCACATTTACCTCAGAGGTCGAAAAACTGTCGGATGCTGAGAAATTTGATTTCAGGCTAAAGGCTGGTGTTCCAATAGGAATGGTAAACCTTAAGGTGATTGACAAAGCTGGAAAGAGTGTTCCCAAGGATGGTAAAACAATTGGCGAGATTGTCGCTCAGGCACCATGGCTCACCAGCGGATACGTCAAGGATGAGGAAAACTCAAAGAAGCTTTGGAAAGACGGGTGGATGCACACAGGAGACCTTGGTACTCTTGACGGAAGAGGTTACCTGAGCGTGGTTGACAGGGAAAAAGATGCCGTCAAGTCCGGAGGGGAATTTATACCTACACTGATTATTGAGGATGCAATCAGCACATGCAAGGGAGTCAAGGAGGTAGCCGTTATAGGAAGGCCTGACCCCAAGTGGGGCGAACGCCCGCTCGCATATGTTTCATCGGAGCCTGGACTTGATGCTTCAACGATAAAAAAGCATCTTGAGCTGCTGGTGGACTCTGGAAAGATAGCAAAATTCTGGATTCCTGATGAGTTTACATTTGTAAGTGAGTTCGCGAAAACCAGCACAGGGAAGATCGACAAGAAGGTCTTAAGGGAGATGCTGAAATCATCTTCATAAAAAATATTAAGTAAATAACACTATTTTTTTGCTATAAAAATATTTATAACCAAATGTGATGCTAAAGGGTGATACTTTTCTATGTCAATTTGGCATTCATTGGGTTTGCAGTTATTTCAATTTTATACTACTTAATAAATAGTTATCATTCAATACATTACAAACAACCCGCGGGGACTAACCCTGTTGATCCGGCGGGTGTGACCGCACTAATTCCCGTATACAATGAAGATCCACAGATATTTGCCAGGGTAGTCGGGGCAGTCAAGAATCAGGGCATAAAATTTGTCGTTGTCGGTGACTCCTCCTTTGACCCGTATAGAAAGATTACCGAAGAAAATGGTGGTAAATTCATCTACCTGCCGAAACATGGCGGGAAAAGAAAGGCGGTTTCCGAAGGGATCAGGGAGATCTCTACTGAATATGTAATGCTGGTAGACAGCGATACAGTCATACCGGCAAATACTGTCAGGAGCATGCTATCCAAATTTGATACGGACGTGGGCGGGATTGGAGCCAATCTCTCTGTGAGCAGAAATAATAACTGGATTTCTTATAGTGCTGAATTCGTTGAGCGGTCCAGGGAAGTCCTGTTCAGGGCGCTTTCTTCCCACGGCAGCGTAATGTTGCTCGATGGGGCCTGCGTAATGTACAGGACCGGACTCGTAAAACCTTTCATATTGTCTGAACAATACACGGATCACCGCGTGTTTGGAAAGAAGAGTCAGCTTGGGGACGACAGGCAGTTGACTGGATTCATAATACGATCCAATTACAAGGCCATAAAGGATTATGACGTATCTGTGGAAGTAACTGCACCGAACTCTCTGGGGAAACTGGTCAGGCAGAATATAAGATGGGCAAGGTCAAACTGGGTTAATTTCTTCAGGGAACTTTTCAATGGCACTGCCAGGAAAGCGGGAAGATTTTACACATTTGACTTGCTTTATACGTATATGCTGCCAATAATCTTTGTGGGTATAGGTTTAGCGCAGGTATACCTGTTCTTTCACATAGATTCCCGCTTTCTTTTAGATCACTTTACTTCAACAACAGGCGCAATTTCATTCAACTTTCTACTTAGAAACATGACCGGTGTGAGAGAAGTGTTTTTCCTGAGGATCCTGCTGACCTTTGTAAACTATCTGTCAACGGCAGTGTTTACCGTAGCCATAGCATTCCGCATAGACAAGGAAAGGCTGAAGACGCTCGCCTACGGATCCATAGCAATGATTGTAATGCTGTCAACAACTCTTTACGGTCTGCTAACAATATGGAAACAAAATGGCTGGATGACAAGATAAAAAAATTTATTGTGGGGTGTAGACCATTTTTACCTCTTTTACGGCAAAATCTATATTCGGGAACTTCTCTTTCACTTCCCTCATTATCTTGGTGAGTCTCATGATGAAAAGCTCTCCGGAAAAGAAGTGTATGTTCAGTACACCCGCAGACCATTCAGACCATCTTCTGAGGTAAAACAGGTGCTCTTCCATCATCAACTGGCTGATGTAGCTTGAGAGCTTGTCTCCGAAGAATGCCCTGTAGATCTTATAATTCTTAATGGTGGAGATATACTTGCTCTCTGTTGCCCCGATGAATGTGGTGTCCGTGATTATTTCGGGTGTCTTGCTGCCGCTGTATATGGCATAAACGTAATCTTCCACATTGTTTACGTGAGGGAGTTTTGATTCACGTTTCCAGTTCGTGGAGTGATCGCTGTAGGCAAGAATTCCGCCCATGGACTCTGCGTGCTGCACCTCTACCACGATTTCGTACACGCTCTGCCTCAGGTGAAGCATTTTCAGCATTGAAAGAAACCCATTTGATTTTCCGAGGTATTCAGCATAGAGGTCTATGTTGGCATGACCGGAATCTGCCTTTGAGAGGAGAATGTCTGATATCATCTTCCTCTGTGAGCTTATAAATCTGAACGGTTGGATATACACGCCATTTTCTATCAGTCCAGGGTCAAACACAATACTCTCCACTTCCTTGAGCATGGATGTATACTGTGATAGAAGGTCAAGGTGCTTTATATCATTGATTTCCCAGGTCTCATTGTTCAATTCTGCCCCGTTGGCCTTGAGTGCAGCAATGACTTCATCATGATTTTTCTCAGGGATCCTCTGCTCCGGCAGGAAAACCTTTATTGTGATCTTACTTTCAGTCGTCGCAAACGGTACAACTACGAAGCTAAGGCCATATTTCCTGCTCATTTCACTCGCACTGTCGTCAAAAACGCCTTTCATGAAGAGCTGTGAATCGAATACCTCATCAACGTCATCTACTTCCATGTATATCAGCAAATAATGTGCTGGTAAGATTATAATGTTTTGATTACTTTCATGGCTAAGGTGAATGTTTTACGATTTCATCACCCCACATTTACTCTCGCAATCGGTATAAGGAAACGCAGTTTGGTAATTGTTTTGACTGAAATCTGGCTCACTGTTGAACCTTTAAACTCTGTTTCCTCTCCTCACATCCTGACAAATCTTTTGTTAGTAAAGAATGAAAAATATTTAAGCTAACGCGACAATAATCATACATGCCTGTTTCTCCAATTGAATATAGATATGGAAGGAAGGAAGTCAAGTCCATATTCACAGATGAAGCCAGACTGCAGTACATGCTCAAAGTGGAAAGTGCCCTAGCATACGGCGAGTGGAAGAACGGGTTGATCCCGGAAGCCGCATACGCGGACATTTCAAGCGTTGTATCAAGCAATAGGGTCAAACTGGATCGTGTCAGGAAATTTGAGGAGGAAACAAGGCATGATGTGATGGCTATTATACTTGCATTGACAGAACAGTGTGGGCCAGGCGCCCCATTTGTCCATTACGGCGTAACTTCGAATGACATCCTCGATACTGCAACCGCACTGCAGCTAAAGGACTTCTACTCCTTCCTCCTCTCCGATCTTGCAAAGATGCAGGCTGTTCTTGTGGACCTGGTAGTCAGGCACAGGGATACAGTAATGGTCGGTAGGACGCACGGACAACAGGCAAGCCCCATAACTTTTGGATTGAAGATGGCGGTTTACCTCAATGAGATCAACAGGCATATAGAGAGGGTGAACGAGTCAAAGAGGCGTGTTCTTGTAGGAAAGATACTTGGACCCGTGGGAACCGGTGCGTCCCTGGGAGAAAAGGCACTGGAGGTACAGGACACGGTCATGAAGTTCCTCGGTATACACGCTGAGGAGGGTGCCACGCAAGTTGTGGACAGAGATCGTTACATCGAATATTTGCAGGTTATCTCCAATATTGCAACGTCTCTTGAGAAATTTACCACGGAGATCAGGAATCTGCAAAGAACCGAGATAGATGAAGTAGAGGAGTATTTTGACGAGAAGAGACAGGTCGGATCAAGTTCCATGCCCAGCAAAAGGAACCCGGTGGATTCTGAAAATGTTACCAGCCTGGCCAGATTCATACGGTCATTAGTGTACCCTGAATACGAGGCAGCGGTGACCTGGCATGAACGGGACCTGACGAACAGTGCACTTGAGCGCTTCACCATACCATATTCAAGCATTCTCATCGATCACATTTTGAACAAGACCGCCTCCATATTCTCAAGCCTGAAAGTCAACTCTGAGGGAATGCTTCAGACTGCACTGTCGAACGAACTGGCAATGTCCGAGAATATTGTAAAGCTGCTCGTCACGAAGGGCATGCCAAGACAGGGTGCACATGAACTGGTGCGCCTATCTTCCATGGAAGCTATTGAAAGTGGCAGGAAGGTGTCAGAGGTAATTCTTGAGAAGACAAAGATCGTTGCACAGGAGGATCTGAAACGCGCCATGAGACCGGAGTCATTTCTGGGGGTTGCAGGAGAGATATGCGATCTTTCCGTGGAAAAAGCAAGAAAATTGAGGGACTCTATGGGTGGTGATGCAAACGCCAGATGAGGAATCTCAGGGTACAGTTTGGGATAACATTATCTCCCTGCTGTCCGCGGATAGCATGTCCATATCTGCCATTGCAAAGCGCCTTTCAGAGAGGGGTACAAAACTTAATCGCCTGTTTCTTACCGGCTATCTGGAGGCAATGGTTAGAGTAGGAATATTGAATGTTAAGGAGATCAAACCTTCCAAGGTCTATTCAATGAACCCGGAGAAACACTTTGATATTTATGAGCTGGTAGGATCAATCTGCAGGCAGATTGATCCCGAGAACCCGGCAGATAGAGTACTTGAAACGCTGTATCTGCTTTTCAACAGACCGATCTTCCTCAGAGAGGTTGAGAAATGTAATGTTGATATTCCTGAAAATTACAAGAAGGCCAATTCTGTAAAGCGTTTGGAATATATCGAAAGGCTGGGGAAAATTGGCATGAAGATCCCGGAGAACAATGCCCTCCTTGAACCTACTGGGAGGGACAGAAACTCTACACTGGCAATCCTGATACAGCTACTGAAAAACAAGGTGGACTTCGATGCCTACTCTCCAGAAGACAGTGAAGGGATACAGAAGAGGCTTGATGAGCCGGAAGATTAATGGCTTCAGGCATTTGGCCCGGTACTACCGGTAGTTGCTTTGCCATCCAGTACCGTATGTGAAGGATTCTCGGGCTCCTTATTGAAAAGATTCCGTGCTTCGCCCGCCAGTCCCATTATCTGGCGCGGGAAAAAGCTGTATGTGTATGAATAACCCCTAACACAAGTCCTCACGCATCTGTTACAAGACTCAGATTTTCTTGCATAGTCAGCGAAGGCGTTGCTATGAAAGTAATCCTTGAATGACCCCTTCTTCAGGTCGTACGCGTATGTATAGTCACAGTTGTAAACCTGCTTGTCTGGCGTGACGTAAACAAACATCTTCGGGAAATGGCATGTCCATGGCTTTCCCACAACGTAGTCCTCAAGTACCCGTTCAGTTTCCATCAATGGATATCCTTCTCTCTTCAGGTCAAGCAAGGTCTGGTAAAACTCATGTAGTTTCTCGTTGCTTAGGCCTATCTGGAAATTTGGCGTGGAGTTCTCGTCAGTCTGGCCGAAATCAAGTGACTGCTCTACTGAATTGAACGAAATTCCGACTCCGAGTGATTTTGAAAGCTCTGACATTTTACGCATGGAACCCCAGTTCAGCGTACTGATTGTCGTTACCAGTGATACCTTTGTCATGCCAATTTCCTTGAGCTTTGCTATGCCTTTCATTACCTCATTGAAGGTTCCGGGCCTTCCCCGTATTATGTCATCATAGACATTATAATAATCCAGGGACACGAAAGCAAAATCAAGATTCTTCAGTTCCTCTGCTTTTTTTTCCAAGAATGAACCGTTGGTGTTCATAACTGTAATGAAACCTTTCTCTTTTGCATAATCTGTTATCTTTCCAATATCTCTCCTTATAAGAGGTTCTCCGCCAAACATATAATACCCGCGCATACCGGCATCATAAGCGTCATCGAGGAGCTGAAATACGCCCTCCGTTGACAGGTCCTCCTTCATCCGTGGTGTGTTCTTCCAGTAAGTGCAGCTCTTGCACCTGGAATTGCAGCCAAAAGTCATTGCATGAGCAAGGAAAAACGGGGTATGAGTAAACATTCTGGATTTCAGCATGGACCCCAGTGCACCAAGGTATCTTCCAAGGTTCTCCTGAATACCGTTCTGTGCCCCAGAATTCTGGAAATGCAATTTCCCCTCTGTAATTTCCATAAATAAATAATACTTATTAGAATATAATGAATATACCTTATATATAAGTGTTGAGTCCACGACAATGTTCCTGTCAGCGTTTGTATTAGCCAATATTACTTCATATTCAAGAGACCTTCACACGTCCCTTTTCGAATAATAATACGTCGGCGGCAGCTGCCACACGAATGTTATATACCCGTATAAAATGACGAATTACATGAAGAGAATGAGCGGAGGTTCAGCCTATAGCGGTAAACTTCCACTTGGATGCCAGTTATGCGCGAAAGGCGGAAAGATGGTCCTGTTCGTTTCCGGGATATGCGATGCAAAGTGCTTCTACTGCCCGCTATCAGAACCTAAGAAGATGAAGGACGTAATGTACGCCGATGAGATGCCGCTCAAGAATATGAAGGACGCCATATATGAAGCGAAAATGATCAGTGCCACGGGAACTGGGATAACTGGTGGTGATCCTCTGAAGTATTATCAGCGGACTTCAGAATACATCAAGATACTAAAGGAAGAATTTGGTGTAGAACATCAAATTCACCTCTATACTATCAGCGGAACGCAGAAAGCAATAGAGACTGTTGCAAAAGCCGGCCTTGACGAGATCAGGTTTCATCCCCCGGAGGAGATCTGGTCCATGATGGACCGATCAATATTCAAGGATCGAATTAAGTGGTCAAGGGATAATGGAATGAGCGTCGGAATAGAGGTACCAAGCCTTCCAGGGAGGGTAAAGGATACCGAGGACCTTATAGAGTTCGCCAGGAAAATGGACCTTGACTTCATAAACCTTAATGAACTGGAATTCTCCGAAACTAACTATGCAAATCTCCTTGGCAGAGGATACGAGATAAAGAACGATTATGAGTCCGGTGCCACGGGGAGTCAGGCATTAGCCATAAACATGGTCAGGCAATTCCCTGATTTTACGGTGCATTACTGCTCATCAGCATTCAAGGATGGAGTGCAGCTGAAGAACAGGTTGAAGAGAAGGGCAAAGAACGTTGCACGTGACATAGATGTGATCACGAAGGACGGGACCATCATCAGAGGTATAATAGAAGGCGCTGAAGTCACAGAAATGCGCGAGAAGCTGCTTGCTCTTGGGATGAGCGCTGAAAGTATACATGTAAACCCGGTCAAGAAGAGGCTTGAGGTCCCGCCATGGATGCTTGAAGACCTCAAAGATTCCATAGACTACGAAATGTATGAAGTGGAAGAATACCCAACATGGGACGCCCTTGAAGTAGAGAGAGTCAAAATCTAGTCCCCTAATATGAGGTAACCGTGCGATCCTTCCCATTGAATCCTTGTCCGTTCTAGATTCAGATCCTCCTTTCCCGGAATGCCATAAACAAAAGACTCGTATTCCCCACCTTCCCCGGCAATATTGATCTTTCTTTTTACTGATACCTGTTTAAGGTGTTCTATGTATTTGCTGTCAATTGTTCTACCCAGATCAAGTCTGGAAAGTCCCTCGGCTGATACAGAAACAAGCATTGCCTTGATTCCCCTGTTAAGTATCTCATTAAGGACAAGTTCCTGATCCTTTCGCCAAAGAGGGGTGACCGAAATCAGCCCGCATTCTGTGCACAGCCTCTCTATTCTTGTTTTCTGGTAGTCGGATGCAATCGCTCCAGAAACCAGTGCCTGTATGCCCTCAGCGGCATATTTCTTCACCAATTCTGCAAGTTCATTTTCGCTGCAGAATACAACCCTCACTCCTAGAAGGCCTGCCGGCATAGGGGACTTGCTGGCATTCGGGTAATGGTACATGGTAGAAAATTCTTCAGGTAGAACCGTTATAGCTACCTCTATTTCATAACCCGACTCCAGGGCAATCTCCATGGAAAGAAAGGAGTCTTTCCCTCCTGAGAATAAGCCAACTGCTTTAATTATAAACCACCTCAGTCACTGCCTGATATTTCCGGAGTAATAAATGGTTCTGAATTGTATACTCTTCTGACAAAGCAAGATTAAATATCAAAGTGGGATAGTCAGACGGTGTATAAATGACATTGAAAGTAGGAGATAAAGCACCTGGTTTTACGTTGCCGGATTCTAAGCTTAAGCTGAAGTCGCTTTCTGATTTCGCGGGTGAGAAGGTTGTTCTTGCCTTCTTCCCTGGCGCGTTTACCGGGGTCTGCACTAAGGAAATGTGTACATTCAGAGACTCAATGGCTAACCTCAAGAAACTTAATGCAAAGGTTGTCGGAGTTAGTGTTGATACTCCTTTTTCCCTTGCAGAGTTCGATAAGAAGAACAACCTGAATTTCGACCTGCTCAGCGATTCAACCAGGGCGGTTTCGAAGAGCTATGGTGGAATACACGAGGATTTCGTTGGTGTCAAGGGGCTTACCGCGTCAAAACGGAGTATCTTTGTGCTTGATAAGGAAGGAAAAATCAGGTATGAGTGGGTAAGTGAAGATCCGGGAAAGGAGCCTGATTATAAGAAAATCCAGGAAGAGCTCTCCTTAATCAAATAATTCTAATTTTTTTTATCTACCAATAAGTGAGTATATTCCAATATTTTTATTAGCTTTTATCTTAACTGACACACTGGTTTTATCTTTCCGTTTCAGGATTTGGACGAGGTTGCTGCTCAGGTTTCTCGGCTGCTCAGCTCTGTTTTCAACCTCGAAAGTTGCCGAGTCTGCGTCAATAGAGCTCACAACGGCTAGAAGCTCATAGCCGCAGAACTTGAACGTGATATCTCCGCCCTTCCCCGCAGACTCAATTGATTCCGGATTCTGTATCCATTCACCTCGAAGCGTTATTCCAAAGATAGTTCCGGTATTTTCTGATATTTTGTCATCAGCAGGTTTCTGCAGGTCATGCAGGTTCCGTCCTCTCAGGCTCCCAAGATAAATCTGATCCACTTTTCCCGCATTCAGCATCTTTGTATGGAAGGGAACGCCAAGGTTATCGGCAATGGTCAGTGCAAATTCCTGCAGCTCGTTGTTGCTGTTCATCTCCATAACCATCATTCCGGAGGGATCGAAAAGGTAGTATGCCGGTAAACTGGTTGCGTTGAGTAAACCCCAAAGCTCGTCTCCTGTGTCCTGAAAAACCGGAAACCCCAATTTCTGTCTTTCAATCTCTTTAAGCAGATTCGCGAAAGATTCCTGGAAATCGTACTCTGCAATATGAATTCCTATTACCGAAATCCCGCTCTCTGCTCCCAATCCTGCCAAGAACTGCAGTATTTTCAATGCATCCATACTGTCTGCGTTTGCATAGCTCCACAGTGCAACCAGGATTCTTTTGCCCTTAAATTCTCCAACATCGCCATTTACTGTGTGACCCGCGATCCTGTCAATAATGAGTTCCAGCATAATCGTGCAGATAAATTGTATGAATATAAAAGGTCATAGTCGTTGAAAAAGATTTATGGTATCAGGCAATCCTTTTGACAATGGATAAAGACACTTCAAGAAAACTTATAGCCATTGCTTTCTCAAACCGGAAAGGAACTGATCACTGCTTGAAACAGGATTTCATTACATTTCTTTCATTCAAACGAACCCTGCTTGACCCGGAATCCGTGGAAAGATTCATCTCAGGATCTGTCAAGGAGGGGTTACTCTCGGAAAAAGATGGCTTCTTTTATCCGACATTCAGCACAGCTGGAATTATTGTTCCCCTTGATTTTACAGTAAATGTTGATGAACTTTTCAGTTCCTCAAAAGACAGGCAACTCGTAGACAGGCTGCTTGATGCTATTTCAGCATCTGGAAAGATGACGAAGAAAGAAGCAATCGCAAAGAGCAGGGAAGTGACCGCAAACCTAAAGTTGATAAATTTTGACCTTGCTCTAATGGCAGTAATGTCTGATGAGGGCATCGACTTGAAGCCTTTCATCAGTGAAATCGAGGAAACATATCTTAAAAGTCGATCCTGATTATTCCACTTCGGACGATCTTTGAGCGATCTTTATTGCTTCGTCAACATTTTCCATTTCCATGGCTATGTCTGATGCCATGTCATAAATGTATGACAAGGATGTCCGGAACTCCTTCCGATCTTTCTTGTTTTTTATGTGGCTGGATATTTCATCTATCTCGTCCAGTGCCTTGAGTGCACTTGCCAATGAGTCTTCGAGGTTCCCATTTGCCCTTACGTTTTCTATGAGTCCCCTTTTTGCTTCAAAATAGCTTTCCCAGTCCGCCTCCTTGCCTGAGGTTTCCAGAACATCGCGGTATATCTGTAAAAGTTCCTCTTCTCTGCCCTTGCGGCCACTCAGTAATTCAGCCCGTGCCAGGAGCACCATATTTACCAGGCTGCTGTCACCTGTCTCCCTAGCTATGGAAAGAGCTTTGTCCAGTTCCACTTCTGATTCCTTTGCTTTCCCGGCATCCATGAGAATATAAAAAATGTTCAGACGATCAACTATTTCGAGATCCTTGTCCCCATCCTTGGAATGAAGGTCAAGAGACATCTGTGCATATTTCATTGAATTTTCTGTATTTTTAGGCTCGAGGGCAGAATATGCCTGTGAAATTTTATAGTATATCTCTCCAATCAATTCCCTGTTGTTGTCCTTTACCAGTTCAGCTGCTTTGAGATAATCCCGGATTGCATCAATATATTTCTCCTTGCCAAGAAACCCGTCAGCGCTTTTAATCAATGTAGAGATTTCGTCCATTTATTTCATCATACGATTGTTAAGCTATATTTATGAATTTTTACGCAGTTTTCCCAGAATTGACATTGCATTTGATGGAGATATATTCCCTGACCTTACCATCTCATCAACTACCTGTTCCACTTCAATATCTGAGGCACCAGCTGAAATTGCAATGTTCCTGGCGTGCAGCTTCATGTGACCTGACTGTATCCCTTCGGAACTAAGCGCTCGTATAGCGGCAAAATTCTGGGCCAGGCCCACGGATGCGAGAACACAGGCGAATTCTCTAGCACTTTCCACATTGAGAATTTTCCTGGTTACCCTCACCTTTGGGGCTGTATTTGTCGACCCGCCAATAGTGCCAACAGCCATCGGTATCGAAATACTCACGCTAAGGTCTCCATCCGGAAGCACGCTGTATCTGGTCAGTGACCGGTATCCATCCAGCGAGGCATATGCGTGAGCACCTGCTTCAATTGCTCTCCAGTCATTCATTGTTGCAAGCAGGACAGCGTCAATCCCGTTCATGATTCCCTTATTGTGAGTGGCTGCACGATATGGGTCGATCATGGAAAGATTGTATGAACTCATTATATTATCCACAACTTCCTTCCCGCCTATCAAATCCTTCTTGAAAACAGCAGTGGAATAGGCCATCCTTCTGTCTGTAAGATTTGTCAGGATCCTCAGGTTGACCTTACCGCCCGTGATTTCTTCCAGGTATGGGGCAATGAATTCGCACATGCTGTTCACTATGTTTGCACCCATTGCATCAGAAACGTCTACAAGCAAATGTATAACCAGCATCTTTTCAGGGAAGCTATACTGATAAATTTCGAGGCTCCTGGCTCCTGCACCCTTCTCTTTCAGTGTTCTACTTCTTGTGTTGGCCATGTCTATAATTTTTGATTCTGACTGCAATATCTTTATTCTGGCATCATCCAGAGAGTCCAGTTTCATTATTTGTATCTGGCCAACCATTATGGATGCCGTGGCATAGGCGGTGAATCCGCCTGATGCTCTGCAGATCTTTGCAGCATTGGAGCATGCAGCAATAACGGAGGCCTCCTCTATCGCCATGGGAATGAGGTAGTCCTTTCCGTTGACCAGAAAATTTGTAGCTATCCCAAGCGGGATTTCCATCACAGAAATTACATTCTCCACCATCCCGTCAGCTACGTTTACCGGCATCGAACCAAATTCAGGCAATATTGATGTTTCAGACTCTGTCAGATTCGAGAACTCGGAGACAAGACGTGACCTTTCCTTTATTGATAATTTATGGAATCCCGGGATAACCGAGCTTCTTTTTGCCATGTTTGCCTATATTATTGTCAATTAAATTATTATCCATTGTCTGGACAAAAGTTATTAAATTGCTGAACCTTAAAATCTGTTATTTTCCGATATTAGTTCATGAAATAGTTATTTGCCCGAGCGGTAAAAAAACATTGGATTACAAAATCCTTAAAAAAGTGACCACTTACATCTTAAGTGCCTGATTTAATTATAAACTGGTAATATAAAATTAAGGTGTTAAAATGACATTCGTAGATCCTTTAGCTGTAATGTTGATTGGGCTTGCAATGGGTACCCTCTTGGGGGCGTTCTACTTCTTTTTCTCCGCGAGGGGAGACAAGGAACAGATAAAGAGTCTAATTATACCCGCGTTTGGAATTGGTGCGTTTGATCTTGTAAGTGGCTTTTATATGTCTTTTGAGTGGCCAATGACAGGATTCGGCGCTGCTTATAATATGCTGTTCGGTGATCCCCTTCTACTGTTTGGACTGATATTGATGATGTCAGCTTTCATGATTTACAAGGAGATGCACCTGGGCCTGATGCCACTCCTGATTCTACTTACGGGAATTTATGTCCTGGTCGGTGCATACAGCATAGTTCAACTGAAAATGGAGAGTGGGCAGAATCTCATAACTTCAACGGGACTTTACATTTTCGACGGTATAGGTGCAGTACTGGCTCCGATCCTTTACATTAAGCCTACTACTGGAACGGGAAAAACTCTATACTATGTGGAGTGGATTGTACTGGGCATAGGCACTATATTTGCCTTGGTAATTGGCTTCATGGCCTTTAACGGTCACCTTGCCAGCCCTCCATAATCTTTTTCTTTTTTCTTCTAATTGAGTTTTCAGGAATATCTATTTATACGGCAGGAAAAGAGAACTTTTTTTCACTGCCAGACACTTTTTTCTCATGACTGAAATATAAGCTACTCTGTTGGAAATAATACTATTATGCCGTAGCAAGTACACATTGTTTTTAGCGGTATTTTTACATGGGCAGGGGTGCACATTACACTGTCCTGCCAGTGAAAACGGCTATGGATCTTTACTGGGAGGGGTAGTAAATACGCTCTCTCAACCTGAGAAATAATACCAGCCGGACGGTAAATGCATCCAGAAACACAAGTTGGTGAAATGAGTGTAACTGTTATTTCTACACTGGACAATTGGCAACCTAAACTTTTTTAATAACACTGTCGATTATGCATCCTGATGTTGAAGAATAAAAGCATTGTTTCCATAGACGATGTCTCTGAACCTGAAATTACTGAGGTTTTTTCTGTTGCTGATAGAATGCTGAATGCACTTGAGTTAGGGAAAAAGCTTGAAATACTGAGTGGTAAAATCATGGCAACACTGTTCTATGAACCTAGCACAAGGACAAGGCTCTCATTTGAATCCTCCATGCAGAGGCTCGGCGGATCCGTGATAAGTGTGTCAGATGTAAAGTCTTCCTCTGTTGCGAAGGGAGAAACCCTTGCAGATACTATCCGGATGGCAGAGTCATATTCAGACGTAATAGTGATCAGGCACCCCCTTGAGGGGGCAGCAAGACTTGCATCCAAATTTTCCTCTAAGCCGGTGATCAACGCCGGCGACGGTTCTGGACAGCATCCAACGCAAACTCTGCTTGACCTTTATACAATGAGGAAATACTTCGGAAAAATTGATGGCCTGAAAATCGCTATGGTTGGGGACCTGCGGTACGGCAGGACTGTTCACTCACTTCTTCTTGCTCTCTCTAAATTCAATGTGGAAGTGACTCTGATTTCTCCCCAGATACTGAAGATGCCAGAACACATAAAAGAGAGGATCGGAAAAAATATCAAAGTAGTTTCAAGGGAAAACTTTGATGAAAACCTGGATGCTTTTGATGTATTTTATATAACCAGAATACAAAAGGAGCGATTCACTGACCAGAACGAGTACAACAGCGTGATTGGTCTTTATTCAGTGGACGCCGGAACCGTTGCGAAAATGAAGAAAAACGCAATAATAATGCACCCCCTCCCCAGGATAGATGAAATCAAGCCGGAAGTTGATTATCTTCCGAATGCAGCCTACTTCAAGCAGGCTTTCTACGGTATTCCTGTTAGAATGGCTCTTCTTTCAATGATATTGGAGGCCTGAAATATGGAAACAACGTTGAAGGTATCGAAGATAAAGGATGGTACAGTAATTGATCACGTCCCGGCCGGAAAGGCTCTGAGAGTTGTGTCAATTCTAAAGATAGAGAATAATCCCGATGTTTCAACCACCATAGCTATGCGAGTACAGAGTGATAAACTCGGGAGAAAGGACGTCATAAAGGTTGAAAATAAGTACCTTAACAGGGATGATCTTGACAGAATTTCACTCATAGCACCGGACGCGACGATCAGCATAGTTAACAACTATCAGATCAAGGAGAAATTCACGGTAAAGCTTACAAAGACAGTTGTTGGAATACTAAGATGCCCGAATCAGGGTTGCATAACCAATGTAAAGGAGCCTGTAAACAGTGAATTCTCGGTCATATCTGAAAAGCCACTCGTCCTACGCTGCTTTTACTGCGAGAGAAACATGAGTGAAAAAGAGGTAATTGCCCAATTGTAATCAAATCGCCGTATTTTTAAAAATAGATAATTTATTTTTATTGGAGTTTGCCAGATTAGCTGGCAACCAATTTTCTCGCATCAGCAGAAGCAGCTGAGAGCCTCATTAAGTATACCTCAACTTCCCTTGCTATCTTCGTATTAATTGTTGGCCATTGGTTCTCTGAGCTGTATCTTGTAAAGTTGCCTGCAACATTTGCTTCGAATAAATCATTATCAATTACCTTGACCTTTGCGCCGAGATTCCTGATGTCCCGTATGCCGGCCTCAGCCAGTGCTCTTTCGTGAGGATACAACCTGGACGGCTTGATTACAACGCTCAAGTTAGCGACCCCTCTTTTAATGAAGACCCTTGCAAGAGCTGTGTGCATTTTCTGGGAATATTTTCCGCCGAAGGCGCTGAGCAGTATATACGAATCCGCTCTCTCTAATCCTGCATATATCTTTAATGCAGTTTTAGCTCTCTCTGCCTGTGAATCACTGATATCGGATACTGTCGTCTCAAATTGAGCCCCTGTGTATTTTCCTGCTGAAAAATTCAGGTCGCCGAATCCATCGTCACCAACGTTTACCAGTTTGACTTCCATTGGCCTGTTTGAATATATTTCCATGTAAACTGCATCGCTGCCTGAATTTCTTTCGGAGTCCACGGTGTTTCTGCCGTGATTTACCGCATGATAAAAGACCCTGGCCTCTTCAAGGGGCATTAATTTTTTTAGGACCCTTTCTCCTGCGTTGCCGATGGCTATCAGAGCGCCATCAAATCTGTCTGAACCGTACTGTCTGGCTATTTCGCAGATTTTCTCTCTCATATAGTTGTTTTCCGTTTCCACGTTTTTCCTAAACATTCCATAGCACCTTCTATAAGTCTCTATCCTGGTTCCGGGAATCTTTCGATACATGGGTATATGCCTGGTTTTCCTGCTTAAGGTCCTGCGACCTTTTCATAACTGCTTTTAGTTCGCTGTTTTTTGTATCAATGATCTTAGATATCAAACCGCTCGATCTTGCTTCGTTAAGTATCTCCATAATGGCGTCGTTCCTGTCATTGAAGAAACCTTCCCTTATTGCAAATGAGAGTGTCTGTTCCATGATTCTGTCCAGTTTCAATGATACTTCATTTGGGCCTAGAATCCTGACCCGGTTTTGTGCAACGTATTCTAGTGCGGCAAATCTGAGAAATTCAGACCGGCTTGAGAATCTTGGATTGTTTCGGAGAAAGCTGTCAATTTCATCGACCTCGCTTTCGGTTATTCTGATTGTCAGTTTAGTGTCTTTACTTTCCAACTGGATTCTCCCTTATAGTTTATATGTGATATACTATATAAAGATTTGTTTTGTATGTACATGTGGAGCTATTTGACTGAAAAGAGCAAGACATAATATGCACACAAGAATACCGTAAGATAGCCAATTTTTGTGATTAATAAAATATAAGGTAATTATGATATTAATTTAGTTATGAATGGATGTACTATTATATAAGACATACACAATACTTATTAGTTTTGAACGACTTATATTGCAAGAGCTGTGCAGAATCTTTGGATTAAAAACCATTTTTATGCCGAAGGAACAGATTGCCCTGAAATCGTACTGCAAATCTAGCTCCAGGTATCATCGTTTGGAAAATAGGGGCTTGGCATATGTTATATAAATGAAAACAATATAGAAGTATTTATGTCAAATGATTATGAGGACTTACTGGATAAAGCATCAGGAATGCTTGCCAAGTCAAATACAAGTGATAGCCGGCTCAAGATACCGGACCCTGATGTCATATTCGAGGGCAAATCAACCATAATACGAAATTTTCTCGATATTACTGACCTGATAAACAGGGAGCCGCAGGTTATAGCAAAATACTTGATGAAGGAATTTGGAATTGGAGTAACCATAAACGGGAGAAGACTGACCATAAACAGGAAGCTCTCTGCGTCCCAGATTTCAAAAAAGTTCAGCCAGTATATGGATTCTTATGTTAAATGCTATGAATGCGGTTCGCCGGATACAGTCATAGAGAAGGTTGGAAGAATTGATCTCCTGACCTGTAAGGCATGCGGTGCGCAACACCCAATCAAGCTCACAAGAGACTCAAAATCCAGTGAGGCGGATCTGGAAGAGGGGAAACAGTACAATATCACTATAAACGAAGTCGGAAAATCAGGGGAAGGAAGATCAAGCTATAAGGGATATTCGATTATTGTCGCCGGAGGTAAAAAAGGGGAAAACCTCAGGGTTGTCATAAAGAAGATACGCAATGGAACCGCAATAGCAGAGATAGTATCTAAATCATGAAGATGATGCCTCATGCGATCATTCTGGATTCTAACGCACTGATTTACTCAGTGAAATACAAAACAGATTTGGACAAGCAGTTATCCGGCATCGGGTTCAGCAGGATAATTGTTCCTGATTGTGTTGCAGTCGAGCTGACTGGATTATCAGGCAGAGTTCCAGAGGCACGGGCTGCCGTTTCCATAGCCGACAGGTTTGAGAGCATACCGGTCGCGGGGAAGTGTGACTCTGCAATAGTTGATCTGGCTCAGAAAATGGATTGTGCAATCCTGACTAACGATTTGGAAATAGTTAACAACGCAAAGAGTAAAAACCTCAAGGTTTACAGTTTCAAAAGAAAAGGCATAATTGATGCTTTGTGATGAAAGATGAAGGTGTAAAGAGCTTATGTGTCCGCACAATGGGATGGAACTATGACTGACAGCAAGCCCCACGATCATCAACTGTACTTTGCCCTGAAATCAATAAAGGAGCTCATAGGTAGAGATGCAAAAAGAAGCATCTCATCGGGTGAGGTGGCAAAAATAATGGGCATAAGTCAGCAGTCAGCATCCAGGCTAATGATAAAACTCTATTCAGAGAAATATATTGACCGTACATTGGAAAACCGTAAACAGAGCGTATCCGTAACTGAAAAGGGCCTGGACCTCCTATTCACTGAACTTGATTCTCTCAATAGAATACTAAACACAAGTGATACTTTGGACATTGAAGGGAATGTCAGCAGTGGTTTAGGTGAAGGAAAATACTATATTTCACGAAAATTCTACATAATACAGTTCCAGGAAAAACTCGGTTTCATACCATACCTTGGCACACTAAACGTAAAAGTCAGCAGCGAGTTTCAAAACGAACTCAGGAGACTGAGGAACAGTACTGGAATACATATAGACGGCTTCCAGACCGAGGATCGGACTTATGGGCCGGTGAAAGCTTTCAATGCGAGCATCATGGGGGTCAAGTGTGCCGCTATACTCCCTGAAAGAACAGTGTACAGCGACGTGCTTGAGTTAATCTCAAGCTACTATTTGAGAGATAAGCTGAATGTTACCGATGATTCAAGAGTGCGTGTCAGGATTGAACTCGCTGGAAAGACCTGAAGTCATAATCCCACATCTATTTTTCCAGACCTGACTTCACCTACTACTTTGTTGAACCTCTCGACGGCTTCCGATTCTGAAAGGCCGCATTCGTAGAGTTCCATGTATATTTCATAGGGTTCCTCATCGTCTTTCACGGTTTGGTCGACCTGAAATATCTTGGTATATCCGCAGGTCCTGTCACCGTCAAAATTAAGCTTGTAATAAAGTTCTACCGTAACGTTCTTTTCTTCCAGCTTTTCCTGTCGCTTTACCAGATCATTCATCTAATCCCCTCAACCTCTCATTATATATAATCATCAAGTCCGTGATCCCAGGCGTCCCTTAGTTCTTCGACGCCCAGATCAACGTAATTGAGGTTAACGTCATCTATGCGCAACCGATCTCCACCAGTTTTTCCAATTTTAACAATTTTCACATCATCAAAACATTTCGAGAACTCCTGGAAATTTTCCTCTGAAATCTCAACCAGTATCCTGTTTCCAGCTTCGCTGAACATTTTCTGTGCAGTTCTACCATTTGAGACATCTGTGAGATCCATTGAAAGTCCGACGCCTCTTCCAAATGACATTTCAGCAGCAGCCATTACAATGCCGCCGCCTGAAACATCGTGTGCCGAGATTATAAGTCCAAGCTCGAAAGCCCTCATAAAGCCTGAGGATATTCTGACCAGTTCATCCAGATCTATCGATGGAGCGTTGTATGATTCAACCCCACTGTAAAGGCTATACAGGCTTCCGGATAGATCCGGAGGGCTGCTGCCAACCAGTATTACCAGATTTCCAGCACCCTTAAAATCTGAACTCAAGGTTCTCGAAACATCCTCACAGATTCCGGCAAACATCATAGTCGGGGTCGGTATAATGCTTGAAGTGCTTGAACCATTATACAGGCTCACGTTTCCAGCTACAACGGGAAGATTGAATTTTCTGCAGAAATCTCCCAATGCCCGGACGGATTCTACAAATTCTCCCATTGAGTCCGGTGCCTCAGGATCGCCAAAATTGAGGGAATCAACTATTGAGTGTGGTCTTGAACCTGAAACAAGTATGTTCCTGAACCCTTCGGACAGGGCGGCAAGCGTTCCCTGGTAAGGGTTAAGTGAAACGATTCTTGGTGCCGTGCCGATTGACAGGGCAAGGCCCTTCATGCTCTCCTCCAGTGGCTTTATTATTGCACAGTCAGAATGGGTTTCGTGGTTAGGGAAACCGGTGAGCGGTTTAGATATTGTATTTCCCCTCACCGTGAAATCATACTGCCTTATCACGCGAAATCGGGAACAGACATTCGGGTCTGCCGCAAACTTCAATACAAATTCACTGAAATTCTGCGGCTCCTTCGGTAATCGTGTCTCCTTCCTGTCTATAATTTTTGACCGGTAAGGCCTGCAGTACATTGGGCCGGATGTCAGGAATGGTAGACTAAGATCCATCTCCTTTCGATCCTTGTAATAGATAACCAGGTTGTTTCCCGGTTTCACTGTTCCGATAATGGAAAACTCAATATCCCACTTTCTGAAAATATCTGAAATTTCTTCTATATTCTCCCGGGAGACAGCGACAAGCATTCTCTCCTGGCTCTCGCTGATCCAGATCTCCCATGGTTCCATGTCTGCTTCCTTCAGAAGGACGTTTTCAAGGTGAATTTCGGCCGATGTCCCGCCAGCATAGCACATCTCACCCACGGAACTCGACATACCGCCACCCCCAAGATCCTTCATGCCGTCAATCAGGCCATGCTCGACGGCTTCCAGTATTGCGTGTATCAGCGGTTCCTTGATTATTGGATTTCCCAGCTGGACTGCCCTTTTGTTTGATTCCAGTTCGCTGATCCTCACCGACGCAAAATTGACACCATGAATCCCGTCTCTGCCTGTTCTTCCGCCAGCAATAATGAGGAGATCGTCAACCTTTTCAATCTTGCTTCTGATTATGTGGTCTTTTCTCGCTATCCCGATGCAACCGGCGTTTACCAGTGGGTTGTTGCCGTATGACTTGTCAAAATCAACAGAACCCGCAACGTTGGGTATCCCTACGCGATTTCCATAGTCTCTGATACCATTTACAATTCCGTTGAATGTGAATCTCTCGGTAAGGCCATGATCATTCTTTGAATTCTCCCTGATATCTCCCAGGTAAATCGAGTCCATAAGTGCAACGGGTTGGGCACCCATGCAAAGTACATCTCGAATTATCCCTCCAACTCCCGTCGCTGCACCGCCATAAGGCTCAATTGCACTTGGATGGTTGTGGCTTTCCATCTTGACAACGTACGCATGAGTATTGTCGAATTCAATAACTCCTGCATCATCTTCCATGGCAAGGATAGTATAATCCGTCTTTAACCCCGATAGAAATTTTTTCAGGTAAAGCTTTGATGACTTATAGCAGCAGTGTTCACTCCATGCCTGTGCCATTGCCTCGATTTCAAGCATTGTCGGGTTCCTGCCAAGGTCCTTGAAATAATGTTTAAGCATTATCATTTCATCCGTGCTGAGCGATAGCGAAAGATCGCCACTCAGCTTCCCCAGGTCCGCGTTGAGCGTTTCAATGAGTTTCACGGTCTCGGGCTTCGCCGCCATTTTAGTTTTTCCTGGCATGTTAATCCCTTGCTCTCTGGATGGTAAATTTTTGTATGACCGGGTTATAGAGCAATTTGTCCGCAATTTCTCTCACGGATTGCATTGCATTCTGTTCATTTCCTGAAATTAAAAATTCAAAGGATTTTGAGATCTTAACTTTTTCTACCCCTTCGAATCCTATTATTTTGAGATTCTTCAGGATGGTCTCTGATTCAGGGTCCTCTACACCGTCAAGATATTCTATCCTGACTAATATTCTAGGCATATCTGGAAAATGCAAAGGTTGAATTAAACATGTTTGTTTATATTATTTTTTTATTGCAGCTATGATGGGTTCCAGTGCCGAGTAGACGTTATCAGATCTTTCAGCTATAGTTCCTGTCACAATGATATCTGCCCCGGCCATGGATACTTTCCTGGCGCATTCAGCACTCCTTATGCCTCCTCCAACCACCAGCGGTATTTCTATATTCGGCCTGACCGAAGAAATGACTGATGGGGATACATGAAAAGACGCGCCGCTTCCCGCTTCAAAATATATTAGTTTCATGCCGAAGAACTGGGCAGCAAGAGCGTAAGACAGTGCCTGGTCCCGATCATTCTTACCAATAAGATCAACCTTTCCCACCTTCCCCACAGTCATGCCCGGCTCAAACACAAGGTAACCCATTGCGATGGTTTCAATTGCTATGCTCTTGAGGAACTGGGATGCCTTCATCTGGTGTCTTACTATGAATTCAGGGTCTGTGGAGTTCAGCAGGGATAGAAAATATATGGCATCAGCATACCTCGAAATCATGTTCGATGAGCCTGGAAATATAATCACTTTTGTGTGTGTGTGCTTCTTTATTTCCGATATGCACTCATCCATTATTTCCTGAGTTATGCCGGTGGACCCGCCGATCATGAAGAAGTCCGTTCCTGCCTTCTCTGCTTCTGCCGCTATTATGGAAGACCGCTCTGGACTCTGGGAGGCAGGATCAATCAATGTCATGTGAATTTTTTCTCTAGACGATTTTTTCATTATCTCTGACAGTACGTTCATCTTTTCGCCTTTTTTTTAGATTATGCTGGTTGGTATCACGATATTCGCGGATATGCCGCCAATCACGAATGCTGCTAGTGCAATTATCATTGCGATTTTGCTGTACTTCTGGTTCCTACCGGGGCTAAGTACCGTTTTATGTATAGACATAAGGAATATTATATCTGCAACTGCAACTGCAGCAAGATATGGATATGAAAAAATGCCAACAAGGTATGGAAATGGAGAGATTACGATTGCGGCAATGATGCTCACAGAAGCAATTGAGGCAGCTGTCTTTTCACCGTGCTTTCTGGGAAATGTCATCCTGTCAACATCACCTTTCACGTCCTCAATGTCCTTTATTAATTCCCGGGAAAAATTTGAAAGGGACGCAAGGACAAACAGGATCACCATGGATGCTACAGCTCCAACAGCCATTCCTCCATAGATAAATATCAGGCCGACAAGTATGCTGACTGTTGCATTTCCCGAAAGACCGAAATTCTTTGTCCTGGTTTCGTAAGATATCAGGAGGAGCTCAGCCACAATCACTATAACGGGGATGAAAGGGGAATAAACTCCTATGATGGTGTAGGGAAGGACAAGAATTATCGGTGCTATGAACATTGAATATGCATATATCCTGGCCGATCTTATTGATATTTGGCCGGATGGTATTGGACGATCCGGATGGTTAATCTTGTCTGTTTCGTGATCCAGAATGTCATTTAGTATATTCCCTGCCGAAGTAACCATAAATACCGAAATGGAAGCCAGCAGTATTGCTGCAGTGTGCGATGGCAGGGCGTATCCCACACCTATCAACGCTGATATCCAGGTGGCTATCAGTCCCATTAAGCCATTCACTGGCCTGATTATGCGAATCCACGGGTTCATGTCTTGCTTGGGTAAGTAGACGATTTATATATTATTTTGATCGTAAACCAGCTTCTTACTTTTTTGCGTTTATCCCAGAACTGAGGTCAAGTCCCTAATATTGCAGTTGCACTTTACGCCAGTATCTGAAAATTCTGTTCTCCCAGCCTTGAACCCCGCATCACGCAGTTTTGTTATCACCTGGGTTACCCTGGGCACCGAAGTATGGATTTGCTGGGAAATTCTTGTCAGATCATAAAACAAAATAGAAAGATCCTCAAACGGCATAAGATCGACATATTTCGACAGAGCCTTACCGCCAATGGATGTCCACAAACCCGAAATTCTGTCCAGAACGAATGGATCATTTAACCTGCCAGTCCACACAGGCCCTTCATCAACATCAGTATAAACGTCCCAGAGCATGTGGTTCTTATTGACATACCCAATACGATCGATAAGTTCATCAGCTTTTTTCACGCCCTTCTCCAACCTGAAAAATAGGCGGTAAAAATGCGAATTCCACAAAGACAGAAGCGGCATTGCCGCTCGATCAAAGACCGCCGCACGATGCACAACATAAGAAATCAGAAGTCTCACACCCATCTCGTGCCGGAAAGTATCGTTAGTTATGAATGCACCATACCTTCTCCTGGTCTTTGAAGGCACAGACCCGGTAAGTGAGCTGAGGTCAGTAGCAGTGAATGCAACGTATCCTCCAGGCCTGACAGAAACCACCGCCCTGTCCACGTAAGGCACTATTGAACCGTAGGGGTCAACATCTATGTAGTCAAAAATATCCAGGTCGCATGCTTCATGAAAACCGATATTATAAGACCCAATTTCCAGGTTATTCTGCCCTATGTTGTGGGTTATGTAATCATATGCCTTTGGATTCTGTTCTGAAATGACGACCTCTGTGTTAGTCTCCTTGGCAAGTCTTATCCCGCGGACACCGGTCCCTCCGAATGCGTCAAGGGACTTGCGTGGTTGTGTCGCTTTGACGAAAAGGACTGATATGTCTCTGTTCAATTTCTGTGAAAGGTTGTAGAAACCCGGCATCTTTTTCCCGGGTCCTCGCTGAACAAAATCATCCGGAACTTCTAATTTTGCAGATTCTTCCTGGATTAACAATTATGGCCCTTCTTCTCCCTTCAGTACACGCATAACCTTGAATGGAAGTATATTCCTGTTGATTGGAGTTATATCAAACACGCGGATTCCTTCAAGACTCCTGATTTCCTGCAGTACGGGATTCCTGGATTTCTTATGCAGTGTAACGATCAGTGGCTTGGTAGATTTCAGCGTCTCCTCAATCTCTTTTTGCACGTTTTTCGTCGCATTTTCAAGTTTTCCAATCTCGTCTATTACAATAATATCTGCATTTTCTCTTGCCTTCTGCAGGCTTGGGATGAGTATTTCCTCAAGGATTCTGGTGTCCACGCCGAGCTTGTCAATCTTCACTCGTGAAGTGATTCCAGTATCAGCAAAAAGAGCTTTCTTCTTTGTGTAAATGTCAAAGATTGAATAACCTGTCAGTTTTGAATTATTGGCATTTTCCGTTACCAGGAGCCCCTGAACTTCAAGGCCATCCTTCTGTAACATGTCGATTATCTTCTTAAGGGCTTCTGCTTTTATTGACCCGACCGGGCCTGTAATTCCTACCTTAACTGCCATTTTATGTTTCAACCATCCAGGTGCATCAGCGGATAATCCATTTCCGGCACGTACTCAAGTCTTGCTGTAACTGCTTCTTTTCCGTATTTTATACTAAGCTTAACGTTAAGCATTTCACCGGCCAGAGTGATGTACTTGTACACTCCCTGTCGTTTCTTAACCATTTCAGGATCGATGCTGACCTCAGCATTTTCAACAAACGGCTGTACCATAACGCTTTCCCTTATTGCGTTTTCCAGTGAATTGAGGTTACTCAGGTTTATTGGGACGCCCACGTACTGGTGATATACTGTTCCCAGCTTTATTCCTGCCTCAAAAATAGCCCGTTCCCTCTCTGTACACTTGAAATAATTTGCGGCAGGGTCGTGCATAGAGAACGTTATTTCCAGAGAATAGTTAAATATATTGGTATGGCGAAATTCAGATGTTCTTCCGCGTTTGCCGATAGAAACATATATTTAGCGAATCGTATTCAGCGACTGGTAACTGTTTTGTCGGATAACAATAAAATTTCGGAAACATTGATGCGGACAGCAGGATATGTTACCGTACCGAACATACTCAGGTTCATAGGCTTGGCCCTGATAATTATAGCTGCAGGTTTCTACATTGGATGGTCAATAATCTATGGTACATGGACAGACATTGGACTTTACTCCTTTGTTGCGCCGGTTTTTGTTTTTGGAATACTTACCCTGATGTACGTTCAGGAAAAATTTGGCCAGAAACCGCAGAACTAGTTGTTGATACCGTCTATCAGATATTTTTCCCTCTCTGTACATAGTATTCTTACTTTGCGTAAATGATTTTCTGAGAATACAACACATTCAGAATAGGGGGATGTTTTTCCTCCCATGAGCGAGGCAAAATCTACTCCCTTGAACGCCTCATTTCCTGATATTGAGTAATCTAATGCATTGGATGACTTTGTGCGGAAACCAAAAATTCTTGAGCTGTTGAGCAGCAGGGAACGGGACCTTGGGTTGGTGAAGAAATCCTCCGGGTTCTGGGTCATGCTTATGACAGATGTGTCATAGTGCCGTGCGTGACGAGTAATCATATCCAGGAGAGCAGCGCATGCACTGTTATCGATAAGGTTGTGTGCTTCGTCAACAAGTATAACCTTCCTTCCCGCGGTTGATGAGATCATTGATATCAGCGACAGAAGTATGGAAACCATGGAATGTTCATTGCCTGGGTCAATGTACTGTCCAGTCCTGAAAATAATTATCCTCCTGTCGTCTGGAACCACCTCATTGAGGAAAGCCGTTGAGAGAAGTTCAGATATTATCCTGGCCGAGGCATGCCCCGAGTCTTTTGACCTGATGAATTGAAGCAGGCCTTTCATGGTCCTGGTCCCGTCAATTTCAAGGTATTCACTCAGTATATATCTCATATTCCGGGCATCATCCATGATATCAGGATCATAATGCATCAGCATTGAGAAGATGGCATCCAGCGTCTCAGTATTATTTCGGGCATCCCTCAGCGGGTCCAGATAATCCCCCTTCCCGATATTGATAACTGTGGAGTCCTCTGGAAAAATAGACGATCCGTATTCTCCAAGCGGGTCGATTATATAGATGTGGTCCACAGCTCCTGTTATGATTAACCTACGTAAGATCAATTTTGAAAAGAATGATTTCCCGGAACCTGTCTCGCCGAACGAAAGTACATTGAAAGAGTTTCCGTTGAAAAGCTCTAGAAAAACAGGCTTTTCGGTCAGGTCGTCCACGCCTACCGCTATTCCTCCGGTTGGTGGAGCCTGTTCAAAATGGAGAGGCAGGATACTTGCGACGGACAGTGAATCCATCAGATATTCTTTTTTTCCGTAAAAGAACGGGGTGAGCAGAGATACTATGTGCTGCTTTGTCAGATGTTTATCAATTTTAAAGGTGAGGCCCATAAATCCCAGAGAAGAGATTAGCCTTCTTGCCCCTCTTGATAGTTCAACCGGATGGCTGTTATCCAGGATTATCTGCAGACTAGTCTTGTAAATGCGATGGTTGTTCCCCGAAATAGATCCGAGAAGCTGTTCCAGGCTGTGGACGTGCCTCTTGAGCTGAAGGTACCTTGTCCTGTTCCTCTTTTCTTCATATCTCATCTCTGACACTCGCGAAGCCCGCATTCGGGCTATGATCCTTTCAGATGCCTTTACCGGCAGAGGAGAAAAAGATACCCTGTGTTTCAGGCGCAGGTTTGTGGACTCGACCAGTGAACAGTACATTCCTGCGGAATCATATTCAGCATCGGTCAATGACAGGAATGCAAAACTGTTGCCGATCTTTGCCTGAGGGCCCGTGATCCTGAACTTGCGTTCAACGGAGACTTTCGCTTTACTTTCTTCCATTTCCCTCACTTCCAGACATAAGTACCGCCTACCGGGTTTCCGTCTTCATCCCATCAAGCCCATAACCTTCTTTCCTGCCTCTGTTGTGCTGACCACTGCCGCATGGATTCCAGCGCGGAGGAGTCCCTCACTCAGATTCTTCGCATCATTGGTGAGGATATCTATTGGCGGAGCAATCGCATTATGTGTTAGGATGCTGAGAAAAAAATACGGTCTGTGAAAGACGGTGCCTGAAATCAAGAAATCTATCAGACCATCATAATCCGCTGATTCAATATCATTACTTCCGGTTGAGTAACCCATGGGGTTTGCACTCACAGGAAATGTAACAATTTCGACTTCAGAAGTCAGCTGATCTATAGTTCCAGACACCGCGATCGCCTCCGCCGATATTTCATCGGGAGCCATCAGCTGGAATGGCGTCGCTCCGATCTCCACAACAGAAAAGAGTCTTTTACCAGACCTAAAAACACAAATTCCACTGCTGCAGTCTATGGATACTTCAACTTTCACGCTTCCTTTTTTCCGGGATGTCAGATCAACCAGCCTGTTAAAAAAGTATACAGGAAAGAAATCTTCTCCCAGTGGAATCAGTATTAATATGACTCCGACAACAGCGATGGATATCGATGCAAGTATACTGAAATGAAATGCTATTGCAGAAAGTATAAACAAGATAGCCAGTGAAGAAACTTTTCTGGCATCAAATCCTCCAATCCTTGGAGTAAAGTTCCTTACATTTGATGGTATCTCTAATCCCTTTTGCCGGAACACTTTATCACCTCTCTCTTCTGTATTTAAGTTTCTCACTCTCGATGGATTTCCAGTCTATGCCGCCATTCGGGCGACCCTGCATTCTTAATGGACCGGAATTGCCTTTTTCCTTGCTCCAGATTGGATATGAAAGCATATTCCCAAGAGTTGGAACAGTCACATTTCCCGAAAGTGTGGATCCGGCATACCCAACCTGATTGATAGCTCCGGATAGAACTGATGCGGCAGACATCTCACCATATGCGGACTGAAATGATGCAAACCTGTAAATCATTGAATTTGACATTATAAGAGTGGGTACAAGGGAGGCAAGGGTCAAAAAACCAATTTGCAGAATAAAATCTCCGTAAAAAATGTGTACAAGGATAAGCAGTATGATAACAAAGGTGGGAAGAACAGCAGACTCTATGAACAATAACCATAATTTTATAGCTACTTTTGAGGAATCTTTAGTCATAAGCAGAAGGCTGAAAACAGGGAGTAATATCATCAGGAAAATTATGATTGCCTGCCTGATGATAAGCATTCCAAGCATCGTGAAAGTCGCGATGAATAGCCAGCTAAGAAGAAAGAACTCAATCAGCGCATTAGATGCTCCAATCTGGGATAGGGGGACAGAGATGTTTGAAGATATGTTTGTTACAGAAAGCAGGCTGTACCAGTTTATGTTTCCATAACCCCATAGAATTCCATAAACGTAATACGATGCCTGCACTATAAACTGACTGATTTCCAGGCTGCCCATGAAGACTATGACTGACATTGAAAAACGGATACCTAGTTCACCGAAGCCTGAGTTTTTGCCGAAAGATGATGAAAAGAGTAAATAGATCGAAGCTGCTACAATGACAAAAGCCGCGATTTCGAAGTAAATATTGTTAAACATGTAATAATAAAAACTCATGAACGAGCTGTCTTTGGTTAAAAGAGGAAATGCATAGGAAGGCTGTAGCCCGAATTTGACGAGAAAATACCAGAAACCTCCTATGACACCAATGTAAGCTTCGTCAGCCAGATAGATAATTACCGAGAGGATTTTCGGTATATCTGATAAAAGGGATAGCATCTTACTGCCCTAATGCCACGTAGTTGAAGATAGCGTATATTACACCGCTTATAGCGAGAACATAGATCAGAGTCCCAATTAGGGCATTCTTGAGCCTCCCTCGCGCCTCGAATCTCTTGTTCTCATCAGTGCTGAAAAAACTCAGTGCGATAGGTATCCACAACAGAGCAACAATTACTGCGGAGACGGAAATAACTACTTCCAGGAGCCTGCTCATGGCCCCTGATAACTGCGCTGTTGCCGTCACATAATTTAAAACCTGAGTTATACCAATATGGGTTAAAGATGCCATTAGTGCACTATATTAATGAGTTGTATAAATTGATATTTATGTAATTTGTTACACTGTGCATTGCATCTGATTAACTTAATGCATAATCAGCTGGAAACACGGGGTGTCTGTCTTTGCCAAGGAAGACAATCAGCTTTCTATTCTTGCGAGGCTCATTTCTTTCTTTATCTTGGAAAGACCCTCAAGCCTGGCCTTACTTCTTATCTCACCCTCGGCAAATCTTCTCTTCTCATCTTCTGTTTCCACCGAGAGCCCGGGAACAGGGGTAGGACGTCCATCCTGATCAACCGCAACGTAAGTGAGGTATGCTTTCGTAGTAAATCGTTCAGTTCCTGTCAGGCCTTCCTGGGAATTGACGTCAACCTCAATTTCCATTGTTGTCCTGGTTACAAAATTCACCCTGCCTTCCATTCTCACTATGTCCGCTATATGAATAGGTGAAAGGAAATAAAGGCTGTCTATGCTGCCTGTTACCGCTCTCCGGCGAGCATGCTTGATTGCAACAATGGAAGCTACATTATCGATCCATTCGACGAGACGCCCACCATAAAGAGCATTGAATATGTTGGTATCCGCAGGCAGTACAAGGCGTTCAATCTTTGTATAGGAGTCTTCCCATTTTCTAGTTTCCATGAATACTCCATGGAATCGGGTTCTATATGATTTTCGTGTACTTCTGCGATAATTAGTTATCCAGATCAGTTATTCACTTTCATGGACCGCGTGACTGACACTGAAAAACTGTCTGCTGCGACCAGCGCGTTAAAGCTTGTGAAAAATAACTCAACTATAGGGTTGGGGACAGGCACAACCACACATTATTTCATTGTTGGCCTTTCTGAACTTGTGAAGAATGGCCTGAACGTGCAGTGCATGGCTAGCTCAATTGATACTGAAAGAAAAGCTAAATCTCGCGGAATAAATGTAATAGACTCTTACCCGGGAATGCTTGATGCCTATTTTGACGGAGCAGACGAAGTTGAACCTGGGGGAAGCCTGATAAAAGGTGGAGGAGGTGCACTCACGCGTGAAAAGATTCTTGCATACAATAGCAGGGAATTTAACGTGATGGTCGATAGTTCTAAAATTAAGAAGCAACTTGGAGAATTTGGCGTGCCAGTGGAGATTCTAAGCTTTGGGTTGCAGTTTACAGTGTCAAACATCGAGAAACTCGGAGCGAAATGCAGAGTGAGGAATGGCTTCAAGAGCGATAATGGCAACCCCATCATTGATTGTGATTTCGGGGAAATCAGTAATCCGGCAAATCTTGAAAAGGATATAAAGAGTGTTCCGGGTGTCGTGGAAGTAGGACTATTCAATGGCATGTCCACAAGAATAATTCAGGGAAAGGGCACGAACTGTATCGTAAAAGAAGTGGGTGATTGAATCACTTCTGGAACGACTTTAAACTCTCTATGTTATTGTTAATCTCGGCAATCTTGTTTGATAATTCCTGAATTATCTCATCGAGTATCTCATTAAAACTCTTGGAAAGTTTATACCCATGTATTGGTCTTCCCTTTCCCTCTTTTTTCATATTGCGCTTGTTTATCCAGCCCTTCCTGCGCAACCATTGCATGGCAATGGAAACTTCCGGCTGCCTAAGACTCGTTTCTCTTTCTATTTCTACGCTAGTTATCTCTCCTTTGTTTCTGATATAAACAAGGGTATAAGCTACACTGCGCGGAATGTCTGAAATTATTAGAAATCTGGCCAGTTTTTCACTTTCTTCTGAGAGCGGCACGACTATCGTCTCATAATATTATAATTGTATATATATTTAACCATGCAAAATAATTTGTTAAACATGACGGAACTAAGGGCATCACGATTTCGCCAGGGCCTCAAGCTTGCTGATTAATGTATATAGAGCTGCTCTGCCATGTGAAGGGACATTGGGGTCGTTGGATATTTCATCCAGCATAGAGACCGCGGTTGCACACCTCAAGTCCAGGCTATTCTTCTGTATATTCATCTTTTCCTTCGCATCAGATGCACTCTTTCTGACATTTTTCGGCACTGATGTATCCTGCGATAGATCATCCAGCAGGAATATCACCTCATCGAACAGATTTTTATCCATTAAAATCACTCCATTATTTTTTTACCAGATTCCTTTACGATGGAAAGGGCCATCATGGTTTTTGTTTTCTTGACTCCGGTTATTTTTCCAAGGTCTTCAACAAGGAATTTCTGAAGGCTGGAATAATCCGGGAATCTTACCTTAAGAATCAGATCGTACTCTCCTGTAACAACGTATTCATCCTCCACATTGCTGAAGCCTGAGATTTCTTTCATTATGCTATCCACGGAATTGATGTCTGCCTCAATTCCCACTATTGCCGTAACTATTTTCTGCCGGTAATATTCCCCCAGCGTTCCTGACATGTCTGCTATAGTCATTTTTTCACCCAAATCGATTGGCTTTAAACCGCATGGATTTGATAAATATGCAAGATTGCGACTTTGCCTTTTCGGTTTAGGCATATATTAAAAATGAAGATAAGGATTTCGACAATACTCGGTGTGTTTGGAAATCTGTTGTATAAAGAAATATTTATACGCTCTGGATAATTTCCTGACATTACCCGGCTTAGCTCAGTTGGTAGAGCGGCGGACTGTAGAGGGAAGACTGGCAAAAACCGCCGTTATCCGCAGGTCTCTGGTTCAAATCCGGAAGCCGGGATAGATAACTTGGTATAGTTCCGACGCTATGCCAATTTAATACTCTATGTGTCTCTTTCTTGTTCGCCTGTGGCAGCTTCTCTCCACCCAGTTAAATGCCTTTGGTACAGGAATATCTGGATCCACAGGGCTTTTTCATTTCATTCCCTCCACTATCAAAAGTAATTAATGGAACGTCCTGCATTATACCCCTCTGGATTACAATACCTTCCGACCCCAGCTGGCTCCAGAACTCCTTCCATATGCTCTTGTCAGTTTCTGGGTTAGATAAGTATCCGTGCAGAGCCCACATAATTTGAGCATTAGGCATTTTCTCAGAGTCGTACGAGAAATTGTGGAATAATATCCGGTCATACAGTCCCCTCTCAAGTCTCTCATGTATAACATAGTACGGTTCCTGAAGGAGGAGTGCCTTCAACAAGAGAACTTCGCACAAGTTCTTACTCCCATCCTTATTGGTATTGTTTCGGAAGAGATCCTCATCTTTGGCCTTACTGAATTTCGGTCAATCGGTCTGTCAATCTGCGGTTGAAGGTCACGCTACCTGGTGGATTCATGCATTTCTTGGAAGTTGAAATTTCTGAATGTGGACATCGTTTCGTAAATGAAACGAGCGTGAGTTAAGGTTTCTGAAGTGATCTGTGATTTGAAAAGTGACAAATCAATAGAAAATGTCTCAAGATAATTAATTAAATGTTATATCTTATGTTCTACTTTAAGATTAATGACTGACGATTTACCCTCGCAAAGGTCTGGACATCCATATATAATGTACGATATGCTGAAAGATTCTTATAATGGAATCAGGAGCACTATCGAAATCATGGAACAAGTTGACATGTCCGTTTTCAAGAGCCCGCTAACTATTACCGGAAATGGAACAGCTCTTCATTCAGGCATAGCGGGTTCACAGATACTCGCGAAGACCGATTTGCAATGGAATTGTATCCAGGCATATGAACTTGAACACTACGGAAAAGGGGCTGGAACTGTAATAGGTATTTCCCATACAGGAAAGACTAAATCAACTGTGGATGCAATTGCAAAGGTCTCCAGGTATGCAACTACGTTCGGGATTTCACACTTCGCCAATATACCGCTTCTTAAGAATTCTTACCTGGGCGTTGTAATTGGAAATGGCCCAGATATGTCACTCTGCAACACGAAAGCGTTTTTTGACAATGCATTTGCGATCCTCACAGTGTCGAAATACTACGGGCATCTCCAACTGGACCTCGAGAGCCTGACCTTAAAATTCAGATCTGTGCTTGAAAAGGCCGATTATCCCATGAAACTAATGGCAGAAAATTTAGGGAAAGTTCAAAAAATATTTGTTCTGGGAGCTGGACCGAACATGGTAGCAGCAAGAGAAGGTGCACAGAAAATTAAAGAATCCACCCATATTCACGCAGAGGGCATAGAACTTGAGGAATTTAATCATGGTTGTACATCAGTAATCGATGACAGGTCTCTGGTCATAATCCTGAGCACAGATGAAGACCGGAAAAGAACTGACGACATCGTGAAAGCTTGCAAATTCACAGGGACGAAGACTGCTGTAATAAACGGAGAAGGCGATTTCTCGTACTCTGTTCCAGAAACAACTGATCCATACATTCAACCTATTTTCAATATGGTGCCGTTATATTACCTGGCATATTACTTGGCATTGCAGTACGGAGTGAATCCTGATTACCTGAGGTTTGAAGATAAGCGGTACTTGGATTACGACAATATTGTCTTTCCGCCTGGGGCGCATTAAACTATTTATTTCCTCTTCCTACTATGGTTAAAATTAGAATAATGCCGGGGCAATGGTACCAAGCAGGCCCTCTATTAGCAGAATTTTTTATAGGGTAAACTCTTGGCAGGAGATGTTCCAGATATAGTGACAGATAAAAGCTATACTTGGATATTTTTCTTATCTTCCCCAGATATTGCATAAATGACTCGCTTTGTAAAAGACGCGAGCAGACAGCACAGGTCGTAACCATCTTAAAACTCTATTTGTCAACTCCTATGGGCTTATTGGCGATGGACACCAGCACCAGGTTCATCAGGTGCAGAGATACCGATATGATCATTGACAGAAGCCCGATCAGCGTAAGAGTCTTTCCATACAGTCTGGAAATAATTCAAGAAAACCCAAGGAAGGATGTGATTGTACCAACATTTAGGATTACCCCCTTTCTTCGCCGTCCGGTTCATTAACGCGTTATTTCTTGAGAGTGCTGAGGAAAACATGTACGCCCGGGTATCAATTGGAGTCACTTATGGTCCGGTTGCTGCAGCAAGTGGATCGGCCCGTGCTCTGTAATCGCTTGGGGCGCTTCTTCTGGTTTCAATGTAATGAATCATTCAATTATTCGGTGATGCCTTCTTAGCTGAAGGCACCCTGTGGCATCGATCAAATCTGTCGTTTCTTTTTGCGGATCCATAAATAAAAAATTGACAGGCTAGTATCAATACAACCCCTGAATTTTTCGGGAACCTGACGTTTCCCCTCAGCCCGTGCAAGAATAATGATGGTTCAAACACTTAACTTAAGTATATCGCATACTAAGCCCCTATGTTTTTTGGGATTACGCATATCCTTAACGGAGAAATCATAAGTTAGGTAATTAAGATGGAAGACAAAAATGTAGAGGAATATAAACACTTTGTGGATGTGTACGATAATACCAACGGAGAAGACTCTCCTACTTTCATTGATCTAATTGGCATAATCACGGGTCATGTAGGGAATGAAGAGAATTTGGTTGTCCCACTGCTGGACTACCTCAAGATGGAAGTGGATGGTCTGGAGCCGAAACGGGGGGCCATCAGGGATATAGCAAGTGAATTTTCCTCACAGTTGGAGCAAATGATGAAAGAGCACGAGGAAGGGAAAAAAGCAGCCCACAGACTTTCTGAGCTCTCTAAGGCGACGAAGAACAAGAGGGCATACAACATCTGGACGAGCATGGAAAATCACTTTCTGCTTGAAGAAAGTGCATTAAAGCTGGCAGAATCTGCAGCTAAGTCTATTCTAACCAAGGAATAAGACCAGGGGTGATTTATATGAGGGCCGCAAATTATAAAAAGAATGATGAGAATAGTGGAAAAACAAGAATAGTTGTTCTAGGAACGGGATTCGCAGGTTCGGCATTTATGGAATCTTTCAGTAGAAATTTGCCTAGAAGATACAGGGATAATGCTGATCTAATTGCTGTGAACAACACCAATTACTTGACCTTTTCTCCTCTCCTGCATGAAGTCGCGACTGGCGAGGTTTTCGAAAACCACATAACAATTCCTGTGCGTTCTGAAATCATTAACCACGGATTCAAGTTCCTAGAAGAAGAAATCGAAAAAGTGATACCTGAGCGCAATGAAGTGGTGACCGAGCACAGTAATTTAAAATACGATTATCTTGTGATGGCCCTCGGTAGTGAAAACAACGACTTTGGCATCGATGGTGTCGCAGAACATGCAATACCTCTGAAAACAATAAAAAATGGGGAACTAATTAGAAACAAGATATTGGAATCGGTCAGAAATGCAGTCTCCACAGAGCACTCAGACGGCTCGACAAATGGCAAACTTACTTTCGCTATAATAGGCGGAGGTGCTTCCGGGGTAGAACTTGCTGCTTCCACGAAAGAATACGTGGATAATCTTCAGTATGATTACAAGATTACTGGCCTTGTATCAAGGGTTATTTTAATTGAAGCACAGTGCCACCTGATGGAGGGATCGGGGAACGCTTTTTCAACCAGACTCGAGAGTCTTTTAAAAGAGTCTGGAATCGAATTGTTGCTTAATACGAAAGTCACAAAAGTCACTGAAGACGAAATATTGCTTGATAACGGGAACTTCATCAAAACCAGCAATGTTTTCTGGACAGCCGGCGTAAAAAACAGTTCCGTGGCAGCCATGATGGGTGGCAGTCATGTGAATAAAAAATCAGGCAGGATAATTGTGGACCAATTCTTGAGGGTACCAGGGTTCGAGAACATCGCTGTAATAGGTGACAATGGGCTAGTTTTGACGCAAGTACAGAACCAATATGTTCCGCAAACTGCAGCTGCTGCAGTTCAAGAGGGAAATTACCTGGGAGAAAGGCTTGCATCTGTAGTGAGAGAGAGGAAAAATAACGTTCCATTCATTTACAGAGATAAAGGTACAATGCTTTCTCTCGGAAGATTCAATGGGCTTTACAAACTCCAAAATGGCTTTATTTTATCAGGATTCAGTGCCTGGTTAGCCTGGCGACTCATTCACATCATCAAAATAAGCACATTCCAGAATAAGGTGGAAGTATTCTCTGATTGGTTTTCTTTGGCCTTGCACAGAAGAGATGTCATTAGGTCTCATTGAAGGGGCGGTAAACCAAAATTGCCACCGTGCAACAGCAATCAAGATCCAGTTTTCTCTAGAAATATTTGAATGAATCTTACTTCGGATACATGCCAGAAAGATTCTTACACCTGTGATCCTTGATAAACGCATCTTGAAGGTTATTAATGTGATAAGCTTGTTTCCCTCTTATACATATCTGAAACAACCACTTTCCCGGGTCTACTTTGATTCAGACAGTTTTGAGAGTGGATACTGTGTTAAAAAATTATATAAATGTGAATCAGACACTCTCGCATCATTGCAGGTGAAATAAATTTCGTAGCAGAACAACGACGGAAGACCCGAGCAAGAGACCCAAGAAATAGCAGAAGAGAATCATTACAGCATACCGTGTCTGGAACAGAAAGCATCCTCTCCGCAGTGAAGAGGAAAACGCGTTAGAATTTTTCCATCAGGTCTGTTGATAGTCTTGATATTGAGGGATACCAACGGCCCTGGGCTTACGATGGTATAAACCAAGGACAAGGAGGTATAGAGGATTAAAAAGGAGGATAACGAGTAAAGAGTAATAGGAAAATATCAATAATCAGTGGGATCATGGTGGTTTATACACCCCTTGTGTTCTTGGTGTAAACCCACATTTCGCCTCGAAATCAACTGTTTACAGCCGCCTGACTTAAAACCTGTCCAAGGGACCTTCCCCACAATACTTAATCGAAAGATCGTATATTAGGTTCCACAAATCAGAGCATCGATGCTCTTTTTCAGCTGAATGAGTGAGCTGTATTCCAGAAATACAATTCTTGGTCGCATATGTAAAGGCGCCTGCATGGTCATGACATCATCCTTACAAATTTGCTTGATCATGGCATTGGCCAACGATCATAACATCTGGGCGCCGATGCGCGACAATTTTAAAGACTGCGGAAAAAAAGCGCGCATAGAACAAGAGCCCAAAGAACAACTATGTCTTTCTCCGACTGGCGAGTTCACTCTATTTTAATTTCAACTTTTCTTTAATGTAATCGACCATTTTTACGCGATCTCTGGTCAAAGCGTCTCAACCGGGCTGTTTGGGTTTAAATAACGATTCTAATCAGTCACCTGTCTGCTTTTGTTAGCCTTTATAGAAAGAACCTGATTCTTCAGGAAAACACATCCCTGTGTTTTTACAGTTCAATTACTATTTCCGGTCTTCCAGAAAATGTAGGTTGATATTTCGATACGATATCCCTTAAAGCGTAGGGATTAGGTAGTAGAGTAGCGAGATAATGGCATGTTATGAAACCTGAAATAACACCATTAGAGGAACGCATTGTAGAGTTGGCTGGCGAACATAGAGAGGCATGCTGTGCATTGAACAAGGCAGAAGCAGAGCTTCAATACTTTGATTACAAAGTTGGAGAGGAGGATGCAAAGAAAACCTTGAAGTTGATTTCACAGCACTCATTAAACGAACAGAAACCACTGCTGAAATACCTAAGGGAAAAATTGGGAAGGGATGGATCGGTCGATCGTTTTCAATTGATGAGTGGTCACGCCCAGCTGATGAACACGGTCAATGATCTTACGAGGAAGATCGAGCAGGGCAGAGGGATCACGATTGACGATATTGAAGAAGTGAAGAGCGTTTTGTCGAGTCGGATTTCCAGTGAGCAGCAGCTATTCCTCAAAATCTATTCACTGCTTGATGAGGAATTAAAGGAAGAAATCAGCGACGGTTCGGACGGTGGGGCAGGGGAATCTGGCAAGTGAACCTCCCAGTGTGCCGATACTTGTGGTTCGGCACGAGGTGAATATGAATAAATGAGACCAATATGTTTTTTTTCGACCGCACGATGTTCGTGCGGTTGTTTCCATTTTCTCCTAGAGTTCTGTTCTCGAAACTGATTGTGATTAAGCTCGCGCCCGCAGCGTTTATCGCCGATTATACGGATTGCAGGTGGACGCGGCACCAATTATGTGCGGTGTTGAATAAACGTTTAGCTGGACTGTAGCTTCTCGATCTCATCCTTTTCTGAAATTTAATTCCACACTTCGTGGCGGGCCTCACGCTACTCCATGATTACCTTCTGTTTCATTTTTCATTTGAGTGTAAGTTTTCACAGAACTTTCTTCCGACCTGGAATCTCCCAAGTAATCGCGTCTTTTCGTTCGAACTATATTTGACGATATGTTCGTGCTCCTCCCTGACACTCTGAAGATCATGTCTGTTTCCGACGTAAGTACATCCTTACTGAACAGACCATTCGCATTCTTCTTCGTGTGCACCTTCGAGGGGGGTTTTCTCACCCATAGCTAATTCTTTTGGTTGTCGAAATACTATATACCATTTACTAAAGAAACCTGTTTACCCAAAGAGCAGCAGGTCGTACATGAAGGCATAGTTGTTAAGTACATGCACCAGTCAACAATCTTCCTGACTTAATTACATTTTAAAACGAGCTAAGATCATAAAAATGAAGTATTGGTTGAGAATAATATCCCCAATCTAACGGGATAAGATCTCCGGGGTATAACCCACCTTTTCCCTTAGGCTGGCCATTAGGTACCCACTTGCCTGGTCGAATGTGATCCTTGGGGGATTTGGTCTTGTATTGGGATCTGTAATGGCCTCCAGCAGAAATGGACCACTGCTTTCAAACATTTTTTTCACGCCACTTGCAATCTCTGAATTCTTAGAGATTCTCAGTGATTCTATTCCATAAGCAGATGCTATAGTGGAAAAATCAGGGTTTACGAGATCCACTCCCCATTGAGGATATCCCTCAACTTCCTGTTCAAATTTTATCATACCAAGTTTGCTGTTGTTAAACAATAAAATTTTAACCGGGATATTATATTTACGTATTGTGGCGAGTTCCGTCATGGTCATGGCGAATCCGCCATCACCAACAGCAGAGATTACCTGCCTGTCCGTGCTCATGGCAACGCCTATCGCCCCTGGCAAACTGTTGCCCATCGATGCGAGCGCCCCTGAGAACAGGAATCTTTGTCCTTTTTTTGCCATGTAGTGTCTGGCAATCCAGACCGTTGTGTTTCCTGTATCTGTCACGATAATAGCATTCTCTTTGGTTTCTTGAGAAAGTGTATGAGCAAGGAGAGCCGGATTCACTATCCCTGTATTCTTGCTTTCCAGATCACTCAATTCCCTTTTCCACGCGTATCCCGCAGCAACAAATTCTTCATAGTACTTGGTTGTCTTTTCTTTGACCATGGGAAGAATTGATTTAATGAATGTGTGCGAGTCCGACAGAACAGGTATTGATACAGGGAAAACTTTGCTGAAATTTCCAGCATCAATATCAACCTGTATGGCTCGAATGCCTTCCGGAATGAATTGCTTATACGGATAAGATGAACCGATTTCGATTAGTAGGTCTGATTTTGTTATTGCTTCCAGGGATGGTTTTGTTCCCAATAAACCGAGTCCGCCCAGAACTCTCTTATCGCTGTCCGAAAAAATACCCTTGCCCATAAGGGCATAGATGATGGGCGCACCGATTCTATAAGACAGATCAGCCAATTCAGAGCTTTCTTTCAAAGCTCCAGCGCCAATGAGCAGAACCGGCCTCTCGCTTGCATCTATAGCCGCCGCTGCCTCACTCAAGTCAGGGAAATAGGTGGGGGTGATTGTTTTGGTGGCATAAGAAGGTGAATCCTTAACTTTTTCCATAAAAACATCAAAGGGAACATTCAGGTGGGATACTCCCTTCAACCTAACAGAATCCCGAACAGCTCTCGAGATGACGTATGGAGCGTTCTCGGAGCTTGAAATAAACTGATTATAAACACTGACGTCGTCAAAAAGTTTGGTTAGATTCACTTCTTGATGGGAATCCTGCCCAAGTCTGCTTCTTTCAACCTGGCCAGTTATTGCAATGACCGAGGCTTTATCCATCTTAGCATCATATAAACCATTTAAAAGGTGTATGGATCCAGGCCCGGAGGTACCAAAGCACGCCACAGGCATTCCATTAAACTTGGAATCAAATGATGCCGCAAAAGCAGCTCCCTCTTCATGTCGTGTTTGTATATATTTTAGTTTCGGGTTCCTTCTTATCGCGTCAACCAGCGGATCTATAGAGTCACCTGGGATTCCATAAGCTCTCTGTACTCCACCGTTAACCAGGTAATCAACAATCGTATCTGCTACTGTTTTTGACATTTTCTCACAGTTTTGATATTACAATACGAATATCCCCTTTGTGCCTATATTTTTAGGGGCTCATGCAGATTTCTAAGGGAAAAGCTAATAACTATAGACTTCCGTTCTGTTAGTTATTTTTCATCTGAACAGGACCAATTGGTATGTTGCGCATTTCAGGAAACATCAGATAGAAGTTTAACATTTATGACATATTAAGAATTTTGAGATTTACCCTTATGGCATATCTCTCTGATCATAGAGTCCACGGACAATTTGTTTGATATTGGTGATTGCACATCCGAGAAGGGGTATGTCACTGTCGGAAGATGCATCCATAGCCGAGCGAGGATAAAACATCTCTGTCACACAAGGGTCTCATCCAACTTTTTTTCAATCTGGGTATCTATACATGGGGTAAAGCAATGCAATAGCCATTGCTGGTTTTCGCTTACGCTACCGTCCGCCCAGCGCGGCATCGTTCAGGGACGCATTACAACGGAGTCAGGCATATGCCGGATTCAGCCTACCACCTATGCGGTGTGGTCAGTCCTCCTGTACATTCCTGCAGTCCTACCACATGCAATTGAAAGCCTGTTCCAGCAGTTGATTGCATTTATCGCCATAAGGAGGGCAACATATTCGTGTTCATTGAACTTCTTCATCACCCTCTGGTACAGTTCGTCCGGTACGCCAAGATCGGATATCCTAGTGACTGCCTCTGTGAGTTCCAGGGCAGCCTGCTCGCGCTCTGTGAAGAACGGGGAATCTCTCCAGGCAGAGAGACAGAATATCCTCTGTTCCTTTTCGCCAGCAGCCATGGCATCTTGGGTGTGCATATCAAGGCAGTACGCGCAACCGTTGATTTGAGATGCCCTTATCTCTATCAACGAGACGAGGGATTCCTCGATTCCTCTTTCTCTGGCAAAAGCACTCAGTCGACTCACTATCTTTACCGCTTCTGGTTCAATTTTTCCATATTCTACTCTCATCCTTCCTCCACCACTTCATACCATTCATATGGTTACAAATCAAATAATTTATGTTTGGCATGGAGCTAGACTTCACGCAGGCTTATTATGAGGATTCTGCTGTGAAAATGCATTTAGGCATAAAACACAATGATAGATAGAGCCTGTTCTTCTTAAGTATATTAGGAATAATAGCATGCTTGATTCCTAGATGTTATGCGCGTGGTGGGTAATTTGTTCTTTCTGAAGTAATAGCATACATACTTGATCGAATAGAACCATTGATCGCCCACGTTTGGCGGTAAATCTTGCGAGTTATACAACAATGTGCCCAGAGCATTCGGTTCGAGCGTAGACGATGAGGAAGTGACTGGGGTACTTCCTGTTGAAATGCCACGTCAGCGGGATCAGTAGGCAAAAGTATTTCCTGATTTCAAAGGTAGCTTCAACCCGAAAAGAGTTGGAGCTGGAATCCGGGTCATGGCCAAGGAGCATCGTGAAATACAGGAGATGGGGAAAGACATTAACACACTGCCTGGATCAGCAAACGATGAGGCCGCGAAGCTTGCATAGCATTTTCGGTGACCCATCGAGACCGAGTTGGAGGTCTTGTATCATTCTGCCCTTGCAGCGCATGAACTCTTTCCGATCGGAAGACACTACCGGAAAGCTGTAATTGCCTGCTCAGATAAGCGCATCGGTAATCGGAAAGACAGAGGCAATTTCACCTTTTTTGTGGTGTTAAGCCGAAAAAAAGATTTATCATGTAGCAATTAAGTTCAGTAGTGAGAAATTCTTGGTTGAAAACGTAGTCATAATAGGATCCGGGCCCGCGGGTCTTACCGCTGCCATCTACTGTGCCAGAGAAGATTTCAATCCCCTTGTTATTACGGGCATGGAGGAGGGCGGGCAACTTGAGCTTACGGGAGAGGTGGAAAATTTTCCAGCATTTCCAGGTGGGATTTCCGGCCCGGACTTGATGCAGAGAATGATGGACCATGCGAAGAATTTCGGCGCAAAGTTCCATCAAGATTATGTCGAAAAGTTGAACCTATCCTCAAGACCTTACAGAATAAAGGTGGGCAGCAATGAGTTCGAGACCAAGTCAATCATAATAGCCACCGGGGCCTCTGCCAGTTGGCTTGGAATCCCTTCCGAAAAGATGTTCATTGGAAAGGGGGTCAGCAGCTGTGCCACATGTGATGCCCCACTCTTCAAAGGAAAGGATGTGATCGTCGTGGGCGGTGGGGATACTGCCATGGAAGATTCGCTCTTCCTTACGAAGTTCGTGAAAAGCGTCACGCTGGTACATAGGCGAGACAAATTCAAAGCCAGCAGGATAATGCAGGAAAGAGTCTTTTCAAATCAAAAGATCAAGATACTCTGGAATTCCGAAATAACGGTGGTGCTTGGAAATTCAAAGGTCACAGGAGCAAGAGTCAGGAACAACAAAACTGGCGATGTTTCCGAGATAAATACCCAGGGAATCTTCGTTGCTATAGGTCACAGGCCAAATACGGGATTCCTCGAAGGAGTTCTTCCCCTAGATCATGACGGTTATGTCATCAGTTCTGGAGAAGTCAAGACCGACTATGAAGGAGTCTTTGTTGCAGGAGACATCATCGATCGCAGATACAGGCAGGCAATCACCGCTGCTGGAAGCGGATGCAAGGCTGCTCTTGAAGTCAGGTCATACTTGCTTAACCTCCTGCAATGAAGAAAGGTGTTCCCCAGTGCCGTTCCACTCAGACTAAAGAGCAAGTAGACTTGGCAGTACGTACCTGTTGGCGGAAATTCCAAGTTCGGGATAAATTCTCCTAAGTTCCAGGCATAATTTTACATGCTATGAAGGGCAATGTTTGCTATATCCCCGAACGGCAGGAAGACTTCAACCGAAAACCTGGAATCAGGCAAGTTCTCGCCAGGTTTTCTGATGCTGTGCCGGTGAAATTCGCCCGGTTCGACCTTCACACAAAATATCAAGTAAATTTCCATTCTGACAATATGGAATGGGGCTGGTTCCCCTAGTAACGCTGAGGGGGAGGAGGCTATCTGGGCTGAATTGGCGGGTAAGACCTCCCTATATTCTTGTAGAAGCAAGGCATTCGATGCAAGTGGGATCGAACGGCGCGATTGTTGCAATGTCTGCATTCATATAAAGAAGCACTGGAGAAGCGTATACAAGTTTTCGGTAGAGACTCATTTATCGTTAAACCCCAGATATCTTTTCTTTCTTTTAAGCACTGATGCAAAAACTCTCGCTATTTCACCAGCTCATGAAATAATTTTAAGGGCAACAATCTATGATTACCCGAAGGTACTTTGGCACGTTATTTATAATAACTCGAGTGGATCACATTTCTTGAGTTGTTAAAACGCGTGTAGTCTATTATTTCGCCACTTTCAGCCCTCCTCCTAACAGCCATGTACGGTTTTATTAACGCGGAACACTCCGGGCATTACTTTATTGTTGTTTTCGCATGAAGATTCATTTCGACATGAAGAAAGATTTCTTGATCTTTCTGTCTCTCGCGAGTGCAATCTTCAATGCAGGGTGATGTTTTATCTATACTACTATTGTGTTCAGTATCCCCATTAATAGGGAGGCATATTCTCCAAGACCAGGGCTCTTGCCTTATGTAGCGAGAAATCGCCGATCGTTAACCCACAAGTCGATCTCGTTTTCCCCAAATCTCCGAAATAGTTTACCTTCACATCCTTCATTACTATTCTCTGGTCAATCAGTTCATTGTACTTTTTACAGCTCCTGGTCCCATGTCATCTCGTTGTTGTCATGGCGCCTGGTACTTCTGCGATGTATGCCAGACACTCGTATAACCAAGTATTCTTAGCGGTTATCCAATATAAATCCGCGCTGGATCTCTAATGATCTATTCTCTCAACAGGTTTGCTATAAAATATATTAGACTGAGACAAATAAGCTTCAATGGAAGAGCCTATAAGCGCAGAGCATAGTGAGTTAATGACCCTACTATACACCGCTGAACAGGAAAGTCATGACAATTCCGGGGTAATCAAAGAAGTTGCAAGTGTTTTTTCAGGACACGCGGACAGGGAAGAAGAAACACTGGTTCCAGTTCTGGGATTCATGAAAGAGTGGTTTTCCGGAAGTAAACAAGTCGATGTCTCTTTTTTGAAAGCAAAAGCTAACGAATTTAGGTTAGAAGTCGGTACAATGATCAATGAGCATGCCCAGATTCTGAAACTTTTTGATGAAATGAGTACCGGGGGCGAAAAAGATGCCTGCTTATTGAGCAATCTCAGAAAATTTATGAAGAGACATTCAGTTATTGAGGAATATTATTTCTATCCAATGGCCACGTACGCATGCAAGATAATTGATGGACTGTGAACGCAAAGATAGCTTCGTGTTCTCGTAAGAAAAAACGTTTTCTTTCTCATACAAAAACACGCATGGTCTTCAAGAAACCAGGATGTTCCGACGGTAGGATAGATCTCAAAAAATTTGGAGCCCGGAGGATTACAGAAACTTAATGTAAGAAATACTGTTCTATTAATAGATGCCAGAAATTGATTCATCAGTGGATCAGGATATACGAGATCTTCTGGCGGTTCTTGAACTCAGATTTGGCGAAATTGACACTGTTTACCGACAGAAGTTAATCAAAATGACCGATTTTTCACTTATCAACAGACTTATTCTTGTGGCCGCAAACGCTCCTTCGCTTGACATATTCCTTGCAGAACTCAACAGCCCGGAGATGAATTTTAAAATTGTTGGAGAAGACTACGATCCTTTGTTTAAAAAGAGATGATGTATAATTGGACAAACTTGAAGAAAAGGTAGCGTCGGGCAAAAAAATGCCCGGAAGAAACAGATGGATAGAATATTCTCAGGTGTCCAGAAACTGGGAGGATATGTATCGTTCTCGCTGGGATCACACCAATGTCGTACGCTCGACACATGGTGTTAACTGCACCGGATCCTGCAGCTGGCAGGTTTATGTTAAGGACGGGATAATTACCTGGGAAACGCAGCAGACTGACTACCCCTCGCTGGGCCCCGACTATCCGGAGTATGAACCAAGGGGGTGCCCGAGAGGAGCAACTTTCTCTTGGTATACGTACAGCCCCATGAGAGTAAAATATCCATACGTGAGGGGAGCTTTACTTAAGATCTGGAGAGATCTCTTAAGCAAGCATAAATCTCCCGTAGAAGCTTGGGCAGAGATATCATCCAATAAAGAGTACAGGGAAAGTTATGTCAGGGCTAGAGGTAAAGGGGGGTTAGTCAGGGCAACATGGGAAGAGGTATCCGATATGATTGCCTCTGCCTTGATTCACACAATCAAGACCTATGGGCCTGATAGAATAGAAGGCTTTACTCCTATTCCAGCAATGTCAATGATTAGCTATTCTGCTGGGTCTAGATTTTTTTCTCTTATTGGAGCCAGCATGCTGAGTTTTTATGACTGGTTTGCAGATCTGCCACCTGCATCCCCACAAATTTGGGGGGAGCAAACAGACGTGCCGGAAAGTGCTGATTGGTACAATGCTAAGTATTTTATCATCTGGGGCACGAACCTGCCGATGACTAGAACACCAGATGCACACTTCATGGTAGAGGCAAGATATAACGGCACAAAGGTAGTGGGCATCAGCCCGGATTACGCAGAATACATTAAATTCAGTGACATATGGCTCCCCGCGAAGGCTGGTACTGACGCTGCTCTGGCTCTCTCAATGGCACATGTTATAGTCAAAGAATTCTATGTGGACAGGGAAGAAAAATATTTTGTAGACTATGCCAAGAAATATACAGATCTGCCTTTCCTTGTGATTCTCAGGAAGGACGGGGATTCATACAGGTCGGATAGATTCTTGCGTGCTGATGATCTAGGAAGTAAGGAAAAGTTCTCTGAATGGAAAACCTTGGTCTGGGATTCTATTACCAATAGACCCTGCATCCCTCAAGGAACCATAGGTTTCAGATGGGATGATGCCGGGAAGTGGAATCTCAATCCTATTGACACGGATGGGAAAAAGTTTGATCCGATTTATACATTCGTGAAAGATTATGATACAGCGGTGTCTGTAACTTTTCCCCTTTTCAGTGCAGATGGCAGCGCAGTCGTTAAAAGGAAAGTGCCGGCCAAGAAGATCAAGACTGCAAAATCCACGGAGACACTGGTAACAACCGTTTTCGATCTGTTTGCATCAAGTCTTGGGGTATCCCGGAATCTACCCGGCGAATCATCTTCGAGTTACGATGACGACGAAGCTTACACCCCGGGGTGGCAGGAGAAGATTACAGGCGTGGATAGGAAACTCTCCATCCAGGTCGCCAGAGAGTTCGCTGAAAATGCTGCTAAGACTAAGGGCAAATCGATGATCGCAATGGGTGCCGGAACAAACCACTGGTATAACAGTGACGTGATCTACAGGAGCATAATCAGTCTCGTTATGCTTACGGGATGCCAGGGCGTAAATGGTGGAGGATGGGCACATTATGTTGGGCAGGAGAAAGTACGGCCTTTTGAAGGCTGGAGCAACCTTGCATTTGCGATGGACTGGTACCCGGCGTCAAGGCTGCAGAGTGGCACGTCTTTCTTCTATATGGTTTCAGACCAGTTCAGGTTTGAACAGGCACCGAGCGTTTCTAACCTGACTCCATTTCCTGGTAAGTATTCCGGGCAACACCCCCTCGACCTTTTTGCCCTTGCGGTCAGAATGGGTTGGCAGCCTAGTTATCCTCAGTTAAACCGGAATCCCATTGAAATCGCTAAAGACGCCCGGAATGCCGGCTGCAAGACTGACGAGGAAGTAGCGCGCTATGTTTCCGGGCAGGTTCACGAAGGAAAGATCAGGTTTTCTGTGGAGGACCCGGATAACCCGGCAAATTTCCCGAGGGTTTTTTTCCAGTGGAGATCAAACATCCTTGGTTCAAATGGCAAGGGACATGAGTACTTTCTCAAATACCTTCTCGGGGCGAACGGGCATCCTCTCGGCAATCTGGATGAGAGTTGGAAACCGGAAGGGATTGATTTGCCGGAGAGCATCCCGGAAGGGAAGCTTGACCTTCTGGTCGATCTCGATTTTCGAATGACAAGCTCTGCACTTTATTCTGATATAGTGCTCCCGGCCGCAACATGGTATGAAAAACATGACATTAGCAGCACTGATATGCATCCATTTGTGCATCCTTTTAATCCTGCAATCTCTCCTCCATGGGAAACAAAGAGTGACTGGGGGATCTTTAAGATTATTGCTAAGAGGTTTTCGGAAATCGCATCCGACGAACTTCCCGACGCAGAAGATTTGATGATGACTGCCTTACAGCATGATTCACCCGATGAGTTAGCCCAACCCTACGGTAAGATCGATGACTGGCTGGAAAAGAAAACAGAACCGGTCCCTGGAAGGAACTTCCCTAAGATTAGCGTAGTTAAGAGAGAATATTCATTGACATACGAGAAAATGGTTACACTGGGTCCTCTGGAAAAAAAGAGGATTGCTGCCAAGGGAGTTGTGATAGATGGCACAAACGCTTATGAGGAGATATCGAAAAAAGTTCCCGTTTCCAAGTTGCCGGGTGTAGGAAAAGGGAAACCATCGCTCTCAGAGGAGATTGACGTTGCAAACGTGATTCTAGCTCTTTCCGGAGCGACAAACGGTAAAAGGGCCTCCGAGGAGTGGGACTTCCTGGCAAAGAAAACAGGACTTGACATCTCGAAGACGTTTTCCTCCACTTGGGATACGGATTACACTTTTCACGATCTGACTGTGCAACCAAGACGAGCGATTGCGACCCCGGTGTGGAGCGGATCCGAAATTGATGGTCGACTATATTCTCCTTTTACGACCAATATTGAACTCAATATCCCTTGGAGAACATTGACTGGAAGACAATCCTTCTATCTGGACCACGAGATAATGCTTGAAATGGGTGAAGGACTCCCAGTGCACAAACCTCCACTCGGTCTTCCTGCGTTTACAAACAATAATGAGGGCGAAAAACTCGCAACGGGCAAACATATCACAGTTAACTATCTCACTCCTCACCAGAAATGGGGGATACATTCAACTTATGCAGATACTCCTACGATGCTCACTCTTTTCAGGGGAGGGCAATATGTCTGGATCAATGAGGATGACGCCAAGGAGATCGATGTGAAAGACAATGACTGGATAGAAGTCTATAACATGAATGGAACTGTAGTCGCGAGATCAGTACTGAGTTACAGGATTCCCAGGGGCGTGGCCATGATGTATCATGGGCAGGACAGGACAGTGGGCGTACCTGGAAGCGAGATTACAAAGGATAGAGGGGGCACGAATAATAGCGTTACTAGGGTGATCCTGAAGCCTACCCATATGATAGGTGGTTATGGGCAACTGTCTTTCTTCTTCAACTATTATGGCCCGACCGGGCATCAGAGAGATTCTGTTGCCTTCATAAGAAAAGTGGATAAGGAGGTGAACTGGCTTGAGAGTTAAAGCACAGATTGCAATGGTTATGAACCTCGACAAATGCATTGGATGTCATACATGCAGTGTAACTTGCAAGAACGTCTGGACAAACAGGCCCGGAACTGAATACATGTGGTTCAACAATGTGGAAACAAGGCCTGGTCCCGGATATCCCACCAAGTGGGAAGATCAGGATAGATATAAAGGAGGATGGGTTGTGCACAATGGGAAGTTGCGCCTTAGATCCGGAGGTCCCATGCAGAGGCTGCTTAACATTTTCTATAACCCTGATCTACCGCTATTAGATGATTATTACGAACCGTGGAATTACTCGTACGAGAACCTAATAGAAAGTGACAGGAAGGAGCATCAGCCCGTTGCTAGGCCCTATTCCTTAGTGACTGGGAAAAACATTGAAAAACCTTCGTGGGGACCTAACTGGAACGATGATCTGGCTGGTGGGAGCGCTACCTCCTCGATGGACCCAAATGTCAGGGCGATTCAGGAACATATAGCATATGAGTACGAGAAGTCATTTATGATATATCTCCCGAGAATCTGTGAACATTGCCTGAATCCGGCATGCGTTGCCGCCTGTCCAGCAGGCGCTATATACAAGAGAGACGAGGATGGGATAGTTCTTGTGGATCAGGAATCATGCAGAGGATGGCGATTCTGTGTTACTGCCTGTCCCTATAAGAAGGTTTATTTCAACTGGAAAACCCATAAATCGGAAAAATGTACGTTCTGCTACCCGAGGATTGAAGCAGGGCTCCCGACTGTCTGTTCCGAGACCTGTGTTGGAAGAATCAGGTATCTGGGGCCAATCCTTTATGATTCCGACAGAATTAAAGAAGCCGCGTCAGTAGAGAATCCAAAGAACCTATATGAATCCCAGCTCTCGGTGTTTCTTGACCCATTCGACCCGGAAGTGATAGCTAATGCAAGCAAGGAAGGAATCAACGATGCATGGATCAAGGCAGCCCAGGATTCTCCGGTGTACAAGATGGCGGTTAAATGGAAAGTTGCCCTTCCACTGCACCCGGAGTTCAGAACACTTCCCATGGTGTGGTATGTCCCACCTCTGAGCCCTATTCTCAACACGGTGGAAGGTGAATCTGAGATTTCCGCGAATTCATACATACCGCTTGTAGATTCGATGCGCATACCTATAGAGTATCTATCATCAATTCTAACCGCTGGCAACGTGGAAATAACCAGGAGCGCACTTCTGAAGTTGAGTGCAATGAGGGCGTACATGAGATCAATTCATCTCGAAAGTGAAGGAAATAATCTCCTCCTGAAAGAGACAGGAATGACAAGCGACGATGTTATCGAGATGTCAAGGCTTTTTGGGGTATCGAAGTACAATGAACGCTTCGTAATACCGACTGCCATGAGGGAGATGGAACAAGATGCGTCCTATCTTCAGGGTGCATGCAGCCTGGAGGGAATCGCACCCGAGGAAGGTATGCCCAGGCCAAAACAAAGAAGGTGATAATTGGTGAACAGTGAAAGAGTCTCGAGAATGCTAAGAACATACTCCTTGATACTCGATTATCCGGTTTATGAAGGAGTAAGTGACTTCATAGAGCAGGTAAGATCTGTCATGCCGCAGGGAGAAGAGGCAGCTGAAGCATTCCTTGACGCGTTGGCCTGCATGAACATCGTTGATGTGCAGAAAGAGTACGTTGAAAGCTTTGACATGAATTCATCAGCACCGCTTTATCTGACTGCCTGGGAACTTGGTGACAGCAGGAACAGGGGGAACGCCCTGATCGATATCAAAAAACTCATAGCTTCTTACAAGTTTTCGATCGTTAAACAGGAGCTCCCGGATTATATCCCGTTGATCCTTGAATTCCTATCCGAGATTCCCTACGATGAATGGCCTCCGGCACTCGAAACACGCCTGCAGGCATATTTTAGCGGCATCGTGGGGAAAGTTGGATCAAGATTGTACAGTAGCGTTATCGAGGCCCTTGGAAGCAAATTCCGAAAGAGGGAAGATTTGCCTGTACATGAACCAGTAAGGGCCGATACCGGAGAGATGCCATTCCCTGTTAGGTACGATGGAAGTGATTACTGATGAATTTTATTGAGGAACAGTTGGCCTGGGTGATTTACCCTTATCTTTCGTTTGCGATAATGATAATAGGAGTAATTTACAGGTTTCGAACCAATCAATTAAGTGTAACATCCAAATCGAGCGAACTTCTAGAAAACAAAAGTCTGGGATGGGGGGCAAGGCTTTTTCATTGGGGTCTGATTTTTGTTATTCTCGGGCACTTTGCAGGGCTGTTTGTTCCGGTATCGTTTCTTAACCGCTTTGGAGTCTCAGATTATGAGAACTTCCTTGCATCTGTGATCTTGGGTGGTGTATTCGGTCTTGTCGCAGTATCCGGACTGGGAATTCTTATTACAAGACGCCTGATAATCAGGAGGGTAAGATTAAATTCAAGTTTTGGTGATACGTTTGTCCTTATTCTTCTTCTGATCATAATGGCGTTAGGGCTCACCCTTCCATTGGGGTACGATCCAATTAACGGCTCTGCAGGATATACCGCTGTGATGGCAAATATAACTCCATGGATTAGTGGATTTTTTACCTTCCAGCCTAATGCTTCTCTTATGAACGGCGTTCCTCTCCTGTTTCAGATACATATCCTGTTGTCATTCCTGCTTTATCCCGCAATACCGTTCACAAGACTTATGCATATATTCACAACACCGATTCGATATATCGTAAGGAAACCTATAGTTTATCGCCGCCTGGAGAAGCCAGAAGCAAATTTTGACTCGAAAGTAGGCGATGTTAAATGGAGATAAGACAAGTGTGACTCCGTTCAGATCGAAATTCGACGCAGTTGCACGTGATCTGCTACCGGGGTACTTTGCCTTGGTAATGGCAACAGGCATCGTATCTATCGCGCTTCATATATACAATTTTCTTGTTTTCTCGGATTTTTTATTCTATTTCAATGTTCTCGCATTTGCAGGTCTCTGGGTAATAAGCGGATATCGAATCGTATTTCACTCTGACAGGTATCTATCTGACATCAGGGATCACGCAAGAGGACCCGGGTTCTTTACCGTGATAGCGGGCACAAATACCCTGGCTTCGGATTTCCTGATAGTAGGGCATAATGAACCAATAGCCTTTATTCTTTGGATTCTTGGCTTCGCCCTGTGGGCGATATTCCAATACGGGGTGTTTACTGCACTGATGTTATCTGATCACAAACCAACGCTGGATAAGGCAATCAACGGTACATGGCTGGTGGCTGTTGTTTCCACCCAGTCGCTTTCAGTCGTGGCTGCGCAGTTGACAGTTTATCACTCTTGGATGTTCCTCATTTCAATCATCATGTATTTCATTGGTTGGTTTACGTACATAATGATAATGTCACTAGTAAATTACAGGCTCCTGTTCTTTGAGCTGAAAGCAGAAAGTATAACCGGTCCTTACTGGATTAATATGGGGGCTACTGCAATCACGACTCTGGCCGGAGCTCTCATACTGCTTGCTGCTAAGACACCGGCAATAATTTCGCAATTTCCGATAAATGAATCAATAATGCCATTTATTGTTGGAGCGACATTCTTGATATGGGCATATGGTAGCTGGTGGATACCCTGGCTTCTGATAATCGGCATCTGGAAACACACGATCGGAAAAGTAAGCCCGTGGAGATACGATGCACAGTTCTGGGGTGCGGTTTTTCCAATGGGGATGTACACTGTTTCAACATACATGTTTGTCAGGGCAACAAATCTTGGGCAGCTTTTGATAATCCCGAATTTCTTTATCTACTTTGCAATAGCGGGCTGGATATACGAATTCGTTGAGTTTCTGTATGCGATGATATCCGGGATATTAAAACCGGATAAAAATGGGTTAAAAAAGAGGGATTTTATTGAGCAATAGTGTTCTAAGCTTTCGGAGGCGCTAATGTCCGGCCCGGCTCTAAGGAATCAGGATAGCCATCACGCCATTCACGAAGCAAATGCAGGAGAGATACAGGAGGCTATGTCAATGCTTACAGGCATGGGCGACAAAGACACAAAAACTGTTTCGGAAATACGTCAGGCGTTGCTCGATTTATGGGAGGAAAAGGTTATGGCACATGCCATGGAAGAAGAGAAAGGGCTGTATCGTGATATATTGAACAGTAGGCCGGAAACAAAAGAGACTCTTGTTCGTCTCTCACGGGATCATCAGCTTCTCGGACTATTACTCGAAAAAGCCAAGACTCAGTTGCGTGTTCAGTCCGCCGAGGAATTCATTGCCATAAATAGAGCCATGCTGCTTCTGCTGGAAATACATTCAGACGAGGAGGAAAAAATTCTGTAGTGAGAGTTCAAGGTTAGATTAGAATTACTATCTATCGAAGTGCCGATGTTCCTTGCTTGTACGGAGGCAGTACAGATAGAGACTTGGCCGGGTTGGAAGGACCCTATAGCATCACACATGACCGATCCATGATCTCATAAATCTTCTCACCAACATTTCACTTGCCGGTCTTTGCCAGGACAGATCGTTCTGCGCTGTACCGGAGCCTCTGTCTATCTCCTGCTTTATTTCTCAATCCGGCTGGCCATATCTCTCGGGCCGTTTATCGCCCTTGTCTTTTCCCAACCATTTGCGGATTGATGGGTATTCAAGTATGGACAGAATATTCTAAAAAATATAATAGAGGGGCTATCTAAGTGTATCTTCCCTTTGCCAGGTTGCGGAAAACATCGACAAAAGCATATCGGACCATCAACTGAAATCAACCGGTGCTCATTTCCCGCACCTTACAGTAAGACTTGTAATGGTGCATGAACAACCTAAGTTTTTAGGGAAGAACCTTATGTTGGTTGGCAAATGAGAGGTTCAATTAAGCTATGAATTCCTATACTCACAGCAACGAGAGAAAACAGTCAGGCCCAGTGCCTATAGTTTACGTCGGTATTGGGTTTTCTGTTATTTCACTTGCTCTTGGCATAATAATAGGTATTTCTGCACTGGCAGAAAACAATGGCTTTTCCCTGAATAACGGGATCGCGGCTGATATCACTTTTCATCCTGATCTGATGGTGTTCGGAGTCATAGGAGGCCTCTTGATCACCGAGAAACTGGAACTAATGGAGAAATTCAGTTTATTCGGGTATTTCAGGATATCGCGAATGATAGTCTCATTACTGTTTTCTGGTGTGTTCATTTCATCGGCAGGAATATGGCTGCAGATTTCGGCCATGCAGGATCTCGGGCTTCTGCTTGTGGCGGCAGCATCCATTCTCTTTTTGTATTACATGACTAGCCGGAGAAATCCAGGTATGGCATATGTCAAGCATGTTTCAGGCGCTGCAATTCTAGGCATGTTTCTATCGGCTATCGCTAACCTTAACCAGTTCATAACAGAGAGTAATGAGCTTACATACCTTGTCTTGTTATTTCCGGTTGTATATGTTCTCGCTGAGAGAATGGAACTTGGCTATATAAGAGGAATGAAAGTCTCTTTTATAAGGACACAATCCATACTTTCCTGGATTCTCGTGATCACGGCATTCTTGTCAGTGGAGATAAATGTTGGTCCATTTCCGCGCCTCCTTATGTTGACATCCATTGCCATCCTTATTTTCCTTGTTGTTGGTTCCGTATACTTCGATCCTTCATTCAGGCACTTGATAAAGAAAAATCGTCTGCAGTCCTACATACAAAAAGGGATAGTTATTTCTTATCTGTGGTTGTTTTTAGGCATTATATTATTTATAATGCAGGCAATCCTCGGTCATGGCTTCCTGGATCCAGCAGCACATTCTATTGCACTTGGATTCATAGGTACTTTTATTGTAGCACACAGCCCAATAATATTTCCTCTTACCCTGAAGAAGAAAGCTGTGCAGGAGAACGTTACTCTTCTACCAATTATTATAATAACAGTTGCGAACTTCATGAGAATTTTCGGAGATATTTCCTTACATTATCTCTGGATATCTGCTGCTATTTCTTATGCATCGGCGTATGTTTTACTGGTTGCAATCATTGCCTTTGTCTACAATCTGAGGAGAATCATGTACATAGGTGCGCCCAAGAATTCAGTGGAGGTAGGATGAAAAGCCCCTAAAAATGACGGGATTAGCTTAATGTTTAGCTTCCAATCCTGGAAATATGTTAGATAAGAAAGAAAATGTGAAGGTAGTTGATGCAATGAAGTTTCCACCAGAAGTTAGACAAAGTAAAATCCTGGAGGAATTTCTTTCAATAAAGCCTGGAGAGGTGCTGGAGATTATTGCTCCTCATGATCCTGAACACCTGCTTCGGCACATGGCTCATGAAGGGCTTCCAGTGGACATGGGTGCATATTATTCCCAAGCAAATCCAGACGGTACTCATTCAGGTTTTTTCAAGAAACTGAAAAACGCCGAGGAAAGAATCAAGATCACAAGCTTTGAAGATGAAAGCGTTTTTTCTGAGAAACAGTTCAATCCTGTAGGTATATACTCAGGAAACAACTACAAAGTAATTCTTGCGTACATAAAGGCAGGGCAGTTTATTCCCGTTCATTCTCCAGGTACAGATCTTATATTTTCTGTGTACAAGGGAACAGGCGTTGGAGTATTCGGTGACAAGGAAGTGTCATTAAAGCCGGGAAGCGTTATAATAGTTCCTGGTGGTGAAAAGAGGGGAATCAGGGCAACTACTGATATGGAAGGCTTACACATTGTGTCGCCAATCCCAGATGAAAAAGATCACATGGAAGTAGTCCGCAAGCTGGCCGTAAACGAGTTTCAGTGAAGTATATATCTCCCAGTAACGTGGGAGATCATTCTGGAGACCTAAGTCCGGCATCTTTTTTTGAACCGACGCCTTTCTGGTAAACAAGTTCTTTGCGAACGGTCTTTATAGGATGCTGCATGATCGACTAGCTTAACAATCCTCTTTTTTTTTTGGACTATGGCGGGAAATGTTCTTCTCTGTACATCGTAAGATTTCTGAGAGTGTGACTTAAGGCGCATTAATCCACTAGGAAGGGCCATTGAGATTTACTTTTTTCTGAAAATTAAAAAAATCCAATCTTGAGTGTAGTCATAACTACGTGGTCCTGCCTGGCTGTTATATCACCCAACTGTGAAAGCACTCTCTTGTCCTTAAGTTCAAGCATTACACTGTTCATGCTGAGGAAACCGAGAGCCCACTCACAACTCTTCAATCTTGAACCATCAACTTCATAATGATATCACCCGGGAAGTTATAATAAGCCCTTCCGTGGATAACTGTCAAACTATATAGCGTATTTTTCACTATTTTCTTACATAGTACTTTGCGTATCCATAAGCAGTTAATAGGCGAAAGTGGTGATCAACGTAATTTTGACTCCGGTGGCATGATTTATTTTTGTCACGGGCTGAAATCATAGATGAATTATTCATTTTTATAGAAACTCGTCATCTGAACCCTGTTCTTCTTTTCATCATATAAGAATACTCTGTTACCCTCATCCTGTGTTATTTCGTGAGTGTCATCGCAGTACGGTTTATTGCCGGATAACCCGCATGCGCAGAGATAAATTTTTTCCCCATTTATCTCAATTTCATACGGCTGGTTCCTTTCATGTAATACTAGATTAGCGTTCGCTTAATTCCTATGCTATTGTGATATCATCCATTTTATACTTCCATCTAAAGATGACAGGAGACTTGTTAATTTCCTGGAAGTACTGATCAATCCTGTCCTTCAGTTCATCCATGCTTTTTACCCTGATCTCACGGAGCATGGTCCTGGCTAGTTTGCTGAAAAGTGTCTACACTATGTTGAGCCATTAGCCATGCTTTGGAGTAAAGACAAAGTCAAACCCTTTTGGCACTGTCAGCAGGAATTCCCTCGATTTCGCCGATGTGTGCACACTTAGATTATCCAGAATAACCCTTATCCTCTTATCTTTGGGATACGACGAATCCAGTTTCTTCAGGAATGCTATGAAATCATTGCTGTTATGTGTTCTGCTCACAGTTTCCGTAACAATACCGGAATGCAGGTCTATGCCTGCCAAAAGGGACAGAGTGCCCAGCCTCTTATACTCATAATCCCTCGTGGCAGATGGATACTTTCCGGGAACGGGAGGGAGCTCCTCTGATGTCATTGATATTGCCTGCATTCCCGGCTTCTCATCGAATGATACGGTTATTGTGTCCTTCAGCTCGGGTATTATGAAACCATTGTTGATCATGTCCACCTCCTTGTATACGTGCAGTACCGTGGCCATTTTTCCCTCAAAGTCAGGATCCCTCTTTTCCACATAGTACCTGATTTTGTGAGGTTTTATCTCCGCCTCATTGAGTATTTCGAAGACTGTGGATCTGCTTATATTCTTAAGGGATGACCTGTTCTTCCTTATGTGTCCGGTCAAGAGGGTATAGGGCCAGAGCTCGTCCGGGTATCCATGTTCCGCTGGTTTTGTGCATGCAAGGTTAAGGATCCATGACTTATCATCATCTGTAATCGTTCTGGGCTTTCCAGGTCTTGGAAGATCGTTCAGTGCAGCCTCCATGCCAAATTCCCTCAGCTTTGACAGGCATTTCTTCACCGTATTCTTGTTCATGCCGTTCCTTGCTGCAATCCTGTCGTCGCTGTAATCCTCAAGATAATCGAGGATTATGGATGCCCTTGTTACTCTCCTCTTTTCCTCCTTCATCGATGACCTGATTCTCCTGAGCTTGTTCAGATCCTCTTCTGAAAGGTCTGGCTTTGGATATTTTCTCTTAAAAACCATTTATATCGCAAGTATAACGTAAATGAAGATATAAAGATAGACTAGTAATTAAGCGAACGATAATCTAGTCTTGACATAATGCTCATGTATACAATAGTATCTTGTATTTATACCCATTAGATAGGTGCATCTCTTAGCACGTCCTCCGGAACCTTGCCGACTTTTTCAGTTCCGTCAGTATCCTTGAGATCTAAAAAAATTTAGACTCTGAGCCTTCCATTTTTTTGCTTTTAGCGTAGTATTTCAACACTGTCCAGAAAATAGTTCCATACAAACGGGTCAGACCCCGGGTGTTTCTCAAACGAAACCTTTTGCGATTCCGTCATATATAATCCAACCTTCAGAACTTTCATTTGCATTTAATGGGCAACTCTATTATTTTTAAACTCATGGGCTCCATTTATTCCCCGCCCAAGGAAATCAAGTTTTCTGCTCACGTTTACGTAAAAGAAATGCTATGCAAAGCTTTCAGATGGGGTTTCTAACGTAATGCAGGGTCAACTGTTACTTGCTTTGTGGTTCGGTCCTATTATCAGCATCCCTCCATCCTTTCATCCCCTCCCTATATCTAAAGACATTTGTGTAGCCTAAGTTCTCAAGTTTTCGTGCGACTTTCTCGGAAGTGCTGCACGAAGCGTTTCCGCAATAAGTCACTATCTTTTTATCCTTTTTGGCAGGGAGGAGCCGCTGCTTCAAATTGAATTCCTTAAGTGGAATATTAATAGCCGTAGGAATATGCCTTTTTGCATAACTCTTCTGGGGCAATGCATCAATCAGCAAGATGACCTCTCCGCTCTCGATCAACTCCTTCAATTCACAGGTTTTAATCGCTCTCACATTCGCTCACAGGCAATGATACTGCGGATACATTTCTTTTTTGACCCTTAATACTCTGGGCTATCTACTCTTCCCCTTTCTTTGACCAATGATTCAAACAACCCTTCTCCTGTCTTTGTGGAGATGCATTGTTTTCCAGTTCCTGGCTAGCACTAATGTGGAAACACAAGAAGCAATGGATGGGTTAGGCATAAAATGATTGGGACGTGAAAACGAAATAAAAGAATATCTGGCAAAAATCATCCCACTGGAGCCCCTTTTGGTGACTCTCAGCAACATTCAAAGTGCTAAATACATCCCAGTTCCAAAATATTTAATCCGTATTCATAATGAGGAAAATGACATGTCACTGTATCAAGGAAGAACTGAATTTAGGGGAAAAACTATGGAGACACCCGCAATTAAGACATTCTTTTTTGATAAGCCGGGTAGTTTTGATTTCGTTCCCGGTCAACATATTGTTCTGAAAATACCTGACCTGAATGAAGACCCGAAAGGTAATTCCAGGATATTTTCAATTACTTCTCGTCCAGCGGACGACTTTATATCGATCAGTACAAAGGTATCCGGGCAGAATTCCATCTTCAAAGAGAGATTGGATAGCCTGGAACCCGGAGCTGAAGTCGAGGTCATTGGACCAAGTGGGAACTTCACGCTTGACAAGTCAGATTCTGAAGCAGTTCTTGTTTGTGGAGGCATCGGAATAACGCCTTTCATTAGCATAATAAGAAGCAACTATGTTCTCGAAAAACCGCGGAGAATAGTACTTATCCATTCTACGACATCCAGGGAGGAGACTCCTTTTCGTGAAGAACTAGACAATATCGTCAAAGCGGGGGATTGGCTAAGACTTCAGAGGTTTCACACTCGAGAAGCATCTGCAGGGACAGATTTCATATCAGGGCATATTAATGCTGCCGCGCTAGTTGAGTCAATTGGAAATACCGTTGGAAAGCAATTCTATATATCAGGTCCCCCCTCGTTTGTGGAAGACTTATCCGATATGCTGAAAACCGCTTTGAAAATCGACCCGAGGTATATCAGGACCGAACGCTTTTATGGTTATTAACAACCAATTTAGTCAAAGCTCACGACATGCACTTATCGTAAAAGTTTCGGTAGATACGAAACGCATGATGGATTTCGATAAAAAAATACGATTTAAGAGCCTATACACATTGCGTTCGAGTACTTATCAGTCCTGCTCCGAGAACTCTAAAGCCCATGAAAATTTCTTTTAATCGTCTAATAATGACACTAATTCGGTTTTCTGGAAGAGTAAAAGAATAGTGGTTACTGACACAAAAAAGTGCAAGTTTTCTAATTCATAAATTGATCCACCTCAAGAAACTGAAAGGAGAGTGGCAGAGAATCATCGTTAAGTAGATTTGTGAAAAACAATGTAATCCAAAGAATCTTTACATATCATAACAGCTGAAAGTATAGGTTCGGGAAGCTTTGTATGCTTGTTATCAACTCATGAAAAAAAATAAGAGCAGAAACTTCAGATCTCGAACCTTGAACATCCAGCATAATCGTTTTGTAGCCAAATTACTCCACCGTCACTATCCTACAGACGACAGTGGAGTCTTTTCCCGAAGGAAAGAATGTGTTTGGACATGATTCTCCAGTCTATTCTTTGATCGCCTTTGACATTGCCCTTTCTATCTCAGGTGTGATAGAGTTGAGGTCATGACATCTCTTCCCATGATTGATAATGATCTCCTGTATCTCCTCCCTTGAGCCAACACCCTTTACTTCGAAATCGCATGCGAAGCCCAGATCCTTGCAGGCAAATTTTAGTTTTGACATATTTTTCATCCGCTCCGATATCAGGTACAATGGAATCTAAATTGCCCCAAAGAATTTAGGGTCATTGACTTATACAAATCCCGCTTCATATATCAGACAATAAATTCGCAGGCCAGAGTGACGTGCCAAAGACGTAGAACAAATGTATCATCTGATAACGACATGACCTTTAGATACACGCGGCAATGACCATCTGACCATATGCAGGGCGCGTTTTGTGAATATTTGTGCCATAAGTCTTTTAATTGAATCTCACACAAAAAAGATTTATTTTAAATTAGCATAAGTTTTATATGATCTCTTTGTCCTCGGTGTACGATCCTGAACCAGCTAGCCCAGGAAAGAGGGTGCTCGTTGATAGATTGTGGCCGAGGGGGATTTCCAAAGAGAGACTAAACCCAAGCATTTGGTTCAAAGAAATTGCACCTTCGAGTGAATTGAGAAAGTGGTTTTCACACGAACCCGCGAAGTGGGATGAATTTAGAAGGCTATACTTTCTGGAACTCGACAAGAACCCGGTCACCCTGGATCTATTACGGTATTGCAAAAATGAAGACGTGCTGTTTCTATTCTCAGCTAAAAATAAAGAGTATAACAACGCTGTAGCCTTGAAGGAATACGTTCTGAAGCATCTGGATATGTGACAGCACATGATTCGTACTGTTGCAATTTAGTTTGTTTGCGACATGCTGAATTTCGATTCGAGAAGGAGTTGAGTTACGAAATGGTGAGCAGTTTGAACAAAGTAGACAGTAATCTGGCAGAATCTAAACTTAGGCAAGTAAGTTCTATAAAGATTGGTGATAGATCGTATTACTATTTTTCGTTGAAGGCCCTCGAACGCCTCGGACACGACATATCACGTCTTCCGATAACTATCCGTATCTTCCTAGAATCTCTTATAAGGAATCTGGATATGAACGAGGTAACTGAGACTGACGTAGAGAATCTCCTGAAATGGACACCTGAGAATCCAGGTGATTTCGAGATCCCATTTAAGGTTGCGCGGGTACTGATGCAGGACTTCACTGGCGTACCAGCTATTGTTGATCTTGCTGCAATGCGTGAAGCTGGCAGAATCAATGGTAGCGACCCCCAGATTATTAATCCGCAGATACCAGTAGACCTTGTAATAGATCATTCTGTGCAGGTAGACTTTTGGGGCAAACCTGACGCACTTACACTGAATATTGAGAAGGAGTTTGAGAGAAATGCAGAAAGATACAGATTCTTGAAATGGGCACAGTCTTCCTTTAAAAACCTAAGAATTGTTGCACCGTCGGTTGGCATTTGTCATCAGGTGAATCTGGAATATCTGGCTCAAGTCGTCAAGGTCTCGGAGATGGATGGAAAACAGTATGCTTTTCCAGACACTCTGGTGGGGACCGACTCGCATACCACTATGGTGAACGGTATAGGCGTCCTTGGTTGGGGAGTTGGTGGAATTGAAGCAGAAGCAGCGATGCTGGGTCAGCCAGTAACCTTCAGATCTCCAGAGGTAGTCGGGTTAAAGTTGAAAGGAAGACTCAAGGGGGGTGTACTGGCAACTGATCTCCTTCTTACCATTGCGGAAAAGCTCAGGCACAGCAACCTGGTTGACAAGTTTGTCGAGGTTTTCGGGGAAGGGTTATCGACACTCGATCCTCCCACAAGAGCAACGCTTTCCAACATGTCCCCGGAATACGGTTGTACTGCGGTACTCTTTCCGGTTGATGAGAAAACACAGGAATATCTCAGGCTAACGGGAAGAAGTGAAGAGCACATTGGCCTGGTAGAGGCTTACCTAAAGGAGCAGGGTCTATTTGGCCCCCAGGATCAAATCAAGTATTCCGAGGTAATAGAGGTGGATCTCGAGAGTGTCAACTTTTCTGTTTCCGGTCCGCGACTGCCGGAGCAACACCGCGATCTGGATAAAATCGGAGACAGCCTTCTTGAATATATGAAAGAAGGGGGGAGAGATGACATCCATTCACTTATTCGCTTCGAAAACGAAGGGGGACCGGCATTACATGCCCCGGAATTCAAGTTCGATCGAGCGAATCTGAGATCCTCAAACATTATTCTCGAGGGTAAAGGGGAAACGCTTAATGATGGCGACATTGCCATTGCAGCTATTACCAGTTGCACCAACACCAGCAATCCAGAAGTCATGGTTGCTGCAGGGATTTTGGCAAGAAACGCCGTAAAAAAGGGATTGAGGGTTGGCAAGAAGGTAAAAACAAGTTTAGCGCCAGGTTCCCGAGTAGTGTCCGACTATCTTCAAGAATCTGGGTTGCAACCATATTTAGATACTCTAGGGTTTAGCCTGGTAGGTTATGGCTGTACAACATGTATCGGTAACAGTGGCCCTCTTCAAAAGGAGATTGAAGAAGCAATAGTCAATGACCACATCTTTACTGCTGCGGTTCTTTCTGGCAACAGAAATTTCGAGGCTAGGATCCATAGAAACGTAAAGGCAAACTATTTGATGTCCCCGCCTTTGGTGGTAGCATTCGCAATAGCAGGAACAGTCTTGATAGATCTAACTCGCAAGCCACTGGGACTGGACCTTAATGGCAACAGTGTTTTCCTGAGAGATATATGGCCTAGCTCTGAGGAGATAAGGTATGTTATCGAAAACTCTCTTAAGAGGGATATTTTTACGAAGAGATATGCAGACCTCGACCAATATAATCCGATGTGGGTCAAGCTTGATGTACCATCGACTCCATTGTATGCCTGGGATGAAGATAGCACCTACATAAGAAAACCACCGTTTTTCGAGGATTTTAAAGTCGAACCAGAGATCAGCAGCCCTGAAATACGGTCTGCGCGAGTGCTCCTGGTTTTGGGAGATTCTGTTTCTACTGATCATATTTCACCTGCCGGTTCCTTCGGGAAGGAGACTCCCGCTGGAAAATTCCTTGTTGAGCATGGAGTCAAGAGCGCTGATTTTAATTCCTATGGCTCGAGGAGGGGAAATCATGAAGTAATGGCCAGGGGGACATTTGCAAATAACAGATTAAGGAACCTGCTGGTTTCCAGGGAAGGGGGATATACAGTACACTTTCCCGACAAGGTAGAGACCAGTGTTTTTGCGGCTTCCTCGGCCTACAGGATGGAAAACACTCCTCTAATAGTGATCGCAGGACAGCATTACGGTGTCGGAAGTTCAAGAGACTGGTCAGCGAAAGGGCCTTATCTTCTTGGAGTAAAAGCAGTGATAGCCCAGAGTTACGAGCGAATACATAGAGGTAACCTCGTAGGTATGGGTATAATTCCCCTGCAGTTCTTAGATGGGAAAAATTTTGAGAGTCTGAAACTTGATCCGAGCATGCCGATCGACATTTCATTCCCGAATGGCATAAGACCTGGAGCTAAGGCGGTTCTTCGTTACAAGGAGAAAGAAAGCAACAAAGAGTTGTCAGCAGACCTAATAGTTAGGATAGAGACGCGGATTGAGGAAAAGTACATTCACAGTGGTGGGATACTGCAATACGTGCTTGGAAAGTTGCTGAAGTGAAGATACATCTGACATCTCCTGGCTATGAGAACTGTTCACTGAACGGAGCTGAGTGGCTGAGAACGAATAAATATTGCTCTTCAAAAACACAAAATCATAGCACCATTATTAGGTTGGGGTGCATCCAGATTTCTGGTTGGTTGCATTTGGAACCACTAAATTCTTCGGGGTCAAGATAAAGCCAAAGGAAAAGATGGAGAACCATGTATACCGAGAAAAATTATCTAGACAAGAGCCATGCTGAACTAGTTAAGAAAGTGAAAACCCTGTCTGAGAATGGTGGAGATAAGGAGGCATTGTACAGAGAATTGCTTGATTCCTTAACTACCAATGTTGCAAAGGAAGAGGTTCTACTTTATCCACTGATGAAATATCTGAAATGTCGTGGAGACAAACACTGTGCCGAGCAGTTGGGGTTAATTTCAAATAATGCATATTTCTTCTCTAAAGCGAGAGATTCAATGCAGCAAGTGATGGAATCAATGATGAAACTGGTTCAAAAGCTAGAGAAGGGAGCAAATCAAGGGTCGGACGAATCTCTGACTCTCAGGGAACTCAGAGAACATCTTGAAATAGATAATGCGTTCGTCTATCCTGCGGGAATGGGTGCTAAGGCCCTTTTGTTGCATGACATGGACCTGCAGGAATGGATGAAGGCTCTATTGTCGCATGACACGGGAACATAGGATGGAGTCAGACATACTTTTAAGAATGATATATATTCATGAAAATTGAGTCAATAAATAGAAACTATTTATAATGGGCCCCTCCTTGCCACGATTATAATCCTGCAGAAGTCTTGGTTTGGCTAGATTCTGCGATACTGATTTTAGAAGTAGTGGGGATATGTCCCGTCATTTGGAAAAGACTCACAGGATCGGGAAGAGGGCCAACTGCGTAACTAGCTCGTATAAGAGAACACTAAAATATGACCGGGCGACAGTGAATACTAAATATCTTTACGGCCAATCTGGCCGCATTCTGGATGAGGAGATCAAAGAAGGTTATCACATATTAGGACAAGAGGGGAAGAATCATCCTTGAAGAGTTGAATCTGAACAGTTCTGTTTAGCACGCCGGGATTAAGCTGGAAGGAGACCATCAAGAAACTAAATTAATGATCAGTGGAACTCAATATTCATGTAAAGTCGGGTGTCTTTCCACATAATCCGTATTTCAGTATAATGCATAGATCACTGCCGGAGTATGCTGCATCTGTAGAACAAAACATTCACTGAGCGAACTTTCAACTGTACCATTTTTAAAGGCCGTAATGTAAACTTTTTAACCAAATTTTAGCGGGTCTCACCTCCACCACCTTTGTACTCAAGTGAATCCCGAAAAGTTTTGGGGCTATAAAGAATAACTACCATCCGATTATGCCAATATGACAGATGAAAAAAATATGCTGGATGAGGAACACGAAGAGTTGATAGAGGCACTGGGAGAAGTAGCACGCGAAAAAACCGAGGTTGGAAGATTATTTTCTGAAGTCCTGGGAATTTTCAGGACACACCTCAACAGGGAAAATGAGACCATAATCCCTTTGCTTGGATACCTCAAGGACAGGCTTGGCGGGTACGATGCAGATGGCAAAGAGGCGCTTAACATTGCACGAATGAAATTCGAGGATAGCTACCCCGAAATGATACAGGAACATGAAGACATGGCCAAACTTATCAGGTCTGCCCAGGAACTACTGAAGAACACCCCTGATAGACTAGCGTCAGACCTGGCCGGACATCTGCTCCACCATGTAGAGCTGGAAGAGGAGTTACTCTACCCTGCAGCTTTTGCATCTGGAGATCTAGTGGAATACGAACTGGAGCTCCCCGGTGAGAAAATCAAGCAATGATTTTAGAACAATCATTACAATTTTTTCTTTCCCGTTTTCAAAAAAATTTATTCATCTCTTTTCTTGAAATATGATGATATTATGTGTTTCTCGGCACGCCTAAGTATCTCAGCTAGTGTTACATAGGAAACATTAAGCCTCTTTGACAGGCCCTCAAGATTGACTTTCTTGGGATAATCAAAGAAACCAAGTTCAAGAGCTGTCTTCACCACTAACTCCTGCCTAGATGTAATATCACTCCTTTTGGAGAGGGCACGTTTCTTGAGCAGTTCGAACTTCACACCATCTTCCTCAAGCCTCTTAAGAAATCCACTGACGGTTGCTTCATCTGGCACTAGCCATTTCATGATTATGTCACCAGAGTTGTCGGAGTAAGCTTCTGTGAGGAACAGATCCCAATTCAGGATTGATCTGCATATTGCACACTCATGCGCATTGACAATAGCAGTCGCATGAGTGTCATCCACGATTGTCACGTTATTCTTTTCAGCTTTCTTTCCGTTTAGAAACTCTGAAGAAAATCCCTCGATCTTTCCGTAAGGCATGAAAATTTCAAAAAGGTCCTTCACCGTTTCACCGCTCATCCTGATGTCCCTGATCTTGATGCTTGCGGAATGTGTTTCCACTAAGTCTTTAATCCAGGCTACCGGTTCCTTGAATTTTATCTCAACTTCCATCAAGAGTATCTGATGACTTTATTTCTCCCTGGTTATTAAGTTGAATGTCTACTGGTTACAGAACGATAGCTTGGGTCGCGACTCGATATTGAACATCGATCTATTGAGCACAAAATGTGGAACCAATGGATCTTGGTCAGGCGCAAAATAATTGAGTTTCAATGAACATAAATAATAATGAACTGTGAACTCATCGCGGCGGAAAAAGCAATGTATTCAAAGAAGGCTAGTTGTTACAAGTGCAATGAGAGCGGCGATCGTCCAGACTGATGAAAGTATACCTACTTTCCTGATCGAGTTTGTAGTAAATAATGGATAAGATGCTGCAGAAAGAATCGCTACTGTAAGAAATATGGTAAATTCTGATAAGTTCCCCATAGTGCCGAAATAAAGAATCAAGATTGAAAAGAAAATGAGTGAAAGTCCAGACGTTCTTGAAAGCAAACTCTTCTTACTTTTCAAGATGATGGTATCGATCTTAATTCTCACGCTAATAATAATTATAACGTTGATAAGTGCCAGGAAGATGTATGCCGTAATCTCAGGTTTGGTAATGATCCCTGTAAAAGCACTGTTAAACAGCACAAACTGCCCAATAACAAACAAGATCGATGCAGAACGGGTAGCCAGATTTCTTTCTGGAAGCTTATACATTAATAAGAAAAGAAGCAGAAGGGGAAAAGAGGGAAAAACTAACGCATACAGCGGGAGTTTCGCAGCAACGAGCCCCGCAAAGGTAACCGAAAAGAGTGTTAAGAGCAGGATCTTCTGGGGCCAGATCAGATTTGTATTTATAGCTCGAAGGATGCTGGCTCGTCCAAGTTTCCACTGCCTCATTGCAACCAAGAATGGGTCGTACACAGAAATTGTTGGGATTGCAAGCAAAAAAAGAATCACTCCCCATAAGGAGAAACTCTTTGCAAGAATGACTGAAAGCGCAAATGAAGTCGCCCAGCTTATTGACAAACCATGTTCCTTTGGCAACCATTTCATTTGCGAGACCAAGCCACCTATAGAAAATCATATATCTATTCCACCCCTGAATACTTAGGGGGCCATAGAAAAGCGCCTTAACTCTGAATTTATAATCACAAAGACTGGTCAGTGTTGTTTGTATGCTATCTAAAGAACTGTTATGCAATCTTTTTGGATAATAAGTAAGCACGCGGGAAATTAAGCACGATTCTTTGTAGTGAGTCTACAACCCGGATCTACGAGTCCTTGAATCCTTTCCCTTAGTTTGCCGTATTCACCACGATTGGATTCAATGAACAGGGCATCCTCAATCGTCCCCACCTTCACTCTGATGCGGTTTGCTGTGATCTGATCCCTGATGCCATTGAAAAGAAGGTGATCCTTTCCGGTTTCTGAAAGCCTTCCGCAGGAGTACCATATGTGCTTCCGTCCGGTAATTTCCAAAGGAATCCAAGAAATTTCATAAAGGAGATATAGTAATTGATCACCTTCTCTACCTAGGGGATAGAGACGTTGTATCTCTTCTGATGCAGAGCACGGGCCATGGTTCGTTCTTCCCCATTCTCTGTCTCGTTGTCATAGCGACCTGCAAGAATATCCCTGATCCTCTTATAATCTACGCGACATCTTAAACCAGAAGGGGGAGCGCCAAAACTCTCAGCATTCTATGGAGCTCAGATTATCCTATCTGGAGCAGATTCATATATTTTGGTCTTAGAGTTATGAAAAAATGTTTCTGTAGGGGTTTTGGAAGACTCGATCAGAATTTAACCTCCTGATTCCAGAACTTTATGTATTAGACTTTGAAAAGAATTTGCCATTTTAGAGGGATGCACTAGACTCAAGATCGAGTATGAAATTGTGAAATCGAAGTTTTCGTTGAATTAATTATAGGGAAGTGAAAAACGCAGTAATAAGGCGGAATTAATGTCTGATCTCCTGAACTGAGCCATGATTCTATGCGACATCTGTTACATAGTTTCCTGAATTCATGACAAATGTAATGAAACCAGTGTGTTTAAGCCCGGTACCATCAGGTCTTGTAGATCCAGGCCTGACTATTATTTTCCTTAATTCAAGTTCCACGGTTTCAACGACGGTGAAGCCCATGTCTGTAGCATCGGTAACGAATCTTTCCGACTGGTTGAAATTAGGGCAGTATGAAACAAGAATACCTCCACTACGTAGATACTTCTTTGAAACGGCCAATGAATCCCAGGGATTTGGAACATCCAGGATGCAAGCATCGACACCTCTTAACCCGTGATCATTTTCCATCCTGTCATTTATTGTATGCCAGTTTCTAAGATCAAAAAACCTTTCCAGGCCAGCCCTGGCGGTGTTAATTCTCCCGGAATCATAATCAATGGTCGTAAGGGTACCACCGTTACCAATGGCCCAGAGAAGGTGTGCAGTCAGGGCGCCGCTTCCAACCCCTGATTCAACAACGTTACTTCCGGGATGTATACCTGATCTTGCTATTATGTAGGATGCGTCGTATGCCTGAATTATCTGTGCCTTTCTCTCTGAAATAAGGGGAAATAGTGATGGATTGAAGTCCATTACATGCCATATCTCATTGTTTATTCTGATTGAATCCCCGCTATCTATGGATGAGTTCCTGCTGAGATGAAATGTCTTTCCGCGAATAGAGACAGTGAAATTTTCATTATCAAGTGTGCCATACTTTTCCTCACACTGGATTACTTTCATTGCCAAGTATTTTCATCACATATAAAAAGATCAGAGAATGTCAGGTTACGGTTTCCGTTAACCATGTTAACTTCGACCTTTGGAAGTTATCATCTGACTGATGCTTAAACTTCGTGGGTATAACCCTATACCCTCTATCCCGTTGGCGAACGCTTCGGGGACTGCTTTCTTCATTATGTTATATGATGCCTGGAGATCGGCATGGATCAGCTTTCCGTTTGCGGATCGGAATGTGCCTCTCCTGATCCTCCTTCCCAAGTATGTGTCATGGTGTTCTACGCTCTCATTATCAAGGAATGAACATTTGCTTGTGTGATCCTCGTTCTGTATCATGACATTGATTCCAGCCTCTTCGGCTTTATATTTTATCTGTGTTATGAGCATGTTGAAGGGCAGCTGGACAAAGTTCTGGTTATTCTTCCTTCCCATGGCTGGGGACTGCTTCCATTCCTTGTTATGCCCTATGACGATTGTGTCTATTCCCATGCTCTTTGCATACTCCACAATGGATTTCGAAACCTTATGCATGATGTCCTTGACCTTCCTGTTTCTCTTCATGAAGAGTTTCTGCAACCTCTTGGTCTGCTTTCTCTCATTTCCCTGAAGGTCGTTTATGCTCCTGTATCTAGCAAGTTCCTTGTTAAAATACTGATTGATCGATTTGAGCAATCCTGCCTTTACAGCAATCCCTTTGTCAGGGATGTTGTTACCCATAGTTACAAGATTCCTCACGCCGATGTCCATGCCCATGACCCTTTTTGGCTTTGGTACAGGTATATCTGCTATCTCCTTCTCGTACACTATTTCCATCATGTACCCTGTGCCCTGTGGCACTATCCTTACCTCTTTCAGCTTTACGTCATTCAGCCTTGTTTTTACCTCCACACCCATTATCCTGGGGAATTTCAGTATCCTATTCTCTATGCTGCACTGCTGGTTGGTGAATATCAAGAGGAATTCACCGTCTCTGGCCTTGTATCCCGGCAATCCGGGTCTTCCCATGAATTTATCAGGACGCTTCTTCCATGCCTTTATTGCTCTGAAGAACGAGTCCCATGCCTGTTTGGTCTTCCTTATGGTCCACTGTGCTGTCTGTGCCGGTAATTTCTGGTAATTGTTGTGATCCTCTTCTTCAGATGGTTCCTGGAATATCTTCACCAGATCTCCGTATGTTGTGAGCTTCTGTTTATCGATGAATTGCTGTCTCAGTATGTAGTTGACCTGGTTGTAGAGGTTCTTGGAGAGATGGCACATATGTGAGATGGTGTCGTTTTCCCTTAAGTATACCTGCTCTGTTCTCCTAACCTTCATACCCGACCTCAATGGAATGATTCCGGCGTCTGGAATACATCTTCATGGAGTAACTGTGCAGCATTGAAGCTATATCCTCAAAGACCTCCCCGGAATCGAGTTCTGTACTGCCTACTTCCGAGATAATCACTATTTCTGTTCTGTATTTCCTGAACAGGTAGCTGAACAATTCAAAACCAACCCTGCTTAGCCTGTCCTTATAGGTTACTATCACTTTTTCAACTTTGTTGTTTATAATCTCATCTAACATCTCAAAGAATCCTTTCCGTTTCTCGAATGATATGCCGGATGCAATATCCGAGTATATTGCACTTATCGTATACCCATTCATGAAGCACCACTGTTTCAGTTGTTGAATCTGGTTCTGAAGATCGTTCTTCTGCTTGTAAGTGGATACGCGTGCATATAACACAGTTTTTCTCTTGACATCCTTGTTCAGGATTTTATAAACGTCTTCCTCATTGTAGTTGTATCGTTTGTTGGGCATCACGGTGTACCTGATCCTGCCGTTCTTTGAGTAGACATGAAGAGTCTTTCTGGAAATTTGCAATAAATTCAAAACTTCTTCAGCCTTCATGGTTAATGTATTATACAAAATAAGTATATATTATTATTATTTTACTTGACTATAACTGGTCATAATGAATCACAATCAAGTCGGAAACATTGGTACCCGTGAATCCCGTAATGATTGCAGACCTGTTTTTTGCAAGAAGTGTGTATGTATCGTTATTGTCAAGATATGCTTCAATGCCTAATTTGGACAGTTCCAACAGGGAGCTGTTATCTAAGATCCCACCCATTGCAGGGCTGCTCCCATCTATCCCATCGGTACCTATGGACATTATGGTGAAACGTTCGTCCCGCTTCATTTCCACTGCAAATCGTATCGCGAGTTCCTGGTTTCTTCCTCCCATGCCCTTTCCCTTTACGTGCACTGTTGTCTCCCCTCCGGTAACCAGCCAGAACCCATGTCCCTTCAGATCATATATCGCTCTGCATGTGTTTGCAATGAGCCGGGAAACAGTGACAACATCTCCGCTTATGTCGCTTCCAAGAACAACCGGTATCTCCCCGAGTTTTTCTATCTTTTGGGTTATTCCTTTTACGAAGTCGCGATTTCCGAGTATTATGGTATTGGACACTTTCTCGAAATATTTGTCCGTTTGACTTTCATCCAACATGGAAAGAAGATCTTCCGACTTGTAGCCGCACATACCGGAGTATTTTAGGATCGTTCTGGATATAAATTCCCTGTCCTGCCCGGATGGGCTTAGCGGACCTGACGCGATAACGCTTACGTCATCTCCTATTACATCTGAGATTATATACGCCCTCACTGTGGCTGGATAAAGGATCCTTGCAAGTTTTCCGGCTTTCACTGCAGAAAGTACTCCTCTAACTGCATTCATTTCCCTTATGTCAGCACCAGCCGACATCATGCACTTTCCTATCCTGGAAATGTCATCTATGCTGAAACCCGCTTCAGGTTTTTCAAACAAAGCAGATCCACCCCCGGAAATCAATACCAACACAAGGTCCGTATGATCGAGGCCTTTCAGGTCACCAATAATAGCTTCTGTAGAAGCTTCACTTAGGGCTCCAGTTTCAGGATGCGTTCCCCTTAGAATCTTCAATTCGTCAAAAGCATTGACTATTTCCATGTTCTCCGGTGCGACTATCTCTGCGAGTACTGGATTCTTCCGGATAAATCTCCTGATTCCGGCATACATGTTGTAGGACGCCTTTCCAAATCCTATTATGAAAATTTTGTTGAATGAGTCAGTCAGTTCAGAAATCTCCTTCCCGAAATTTGAAAAGATACTCTCTGGGCTAAGTTCCCCAAAAACTTCGCTGATTGATGAAATTAGGATTTTTCCCCTTTTCCCGATGTTGATATCTTTTGCGTTAATTATCTCTATCAATTTGATACCCTTCCAGCAGAATTGTTTTGTTTACAGATACAGGATAATAAAAGAAAACAGTATATACTTACCTACAAAAATTCAGGGTAGCATCCTGTGACACAAATGGCTCGCTGTATGGCGTCAGCTCAGTCGTATTCAAGATCTAGACCGGACATCAGCCACTTCATTATGCCACCATCTGTGTTGTAAACATTATTGAGGCCCTGATCCATCAGGTATCTTGCCGCATAGTAACTCCGCTCACCACTATTACATATAAGAATTATCTTCTTTCCTTCGTGTTTCTTGATGGAGTCAAACCTGTCCGGTATCTCGCCCATAGGGATGTGAATGGAATTCTTCACGTGCCCGGTGTCTCCGTAATACTCCCATGGTTCTCTTACATCTATTACCACAGCTGAATCAGGCTCATTTTCGAAAATCTCGCTGATGTCAAACGGTGACAAATTGTTCACTTTCTTGGAAGAGAATGGAGCTAATGACATTTATAATCTCCTTGGTAAAACTGATTATCATGTGATATTAAAAGATATTTAATCAGAGGGAAGCTACAAAGCAGAATGTGGGAGCAAATTCACGGATTTTACATAAAATTATTATGATCACAAATCGATATTGTGCCATGCTTAGACTTAAGACAGGGCTTGTCGAAGTTTATACAGGCAACGGGAAAGGAAAGACAACTGCTGCCTTTGGACTTGCTTTCAGAGCAGTTGGATGGGGCATGAAAGTTTACGTTATACAGTTTATGAAAATGGGAACATATGGCGAAAACCAGTCTTCAGCGAAATTTGCAGATAATCTCAAGGTAGAGTATATTGGGAAACCATATTTCATTGCCTGGGAAGAGGATATACCATTGGAGGATCGTGAGAGGATAAGGAATGTCAGACTCTTTCCGCGCGGGCAACCCCCGTCAGACTATGTAACATTGGCTCAGGAAAGCCTGAAAAACGCAAAGTCGGAAATGATCTCCGGGAAGTGGGATATCGTAATAATGGATGAGATCAATGTGGCGCTATATTACAAACTGATAGAACAGGTGCAACTGGTAGATTTGATTGATGCAAAGCCTGGCAATGTTGAACTGGTTTTTACGGGAAGAAACGTACCGGAAGAGATACTGAAGAGAGCGGACTTAATCACAGAGATGCGCGAGATAAAGCACCCATATTCCAAAGGGGTGTCTGCGCGCAGAGGTATAGATTTCTGAACTTTCAAGATTTCTTAAGCATTGCTTCCGTGTTGAGAACAGTAGCGAATTCATCCATAATAGTTGCAAGCGATAGGGCGTGAACAGTTTCTGCATCGTACTTCACACCGTTGACTCCTTTTGCCTCAAATGCAACTGTTGCGTCTGATACGACGAATGTCCTGAACCCCAGATTTCCCGACATCCTCGCTGTGGTCGAGACACAATGCTGAGTTGTTATTCCAACAATCACAAGGGTATCGATGCCATTCTCCCTCAGCCAGTCCTCGAATCCAGTGCCGATAAAACAGCTATTTACGCTTTTCGTGAATACTTTTTCATCATCAATCGGCTTGACAATCTCCTTGATTTCATTGCCAGCCTGACCTGGGAATAGTGGGGACTTAGGGTTTCTTGACATGTGCTGAAAGAAAACCACGGGCCTTCTTGACGATCTCCAGGCATCAAGGAGCCGGGCTATATTCTTCTCTGCCTCAGGATTGTTTCGCTTTCCCCAAAAGTCATCGTCCCATCCCTTCTGAACGTCAACTATAACCAATGCTGAATTCATATCTAGCTTTTCCATTTCAGGTAAGACATAAGGTACCAGAGATAAAAATTATTGGATCAAAATCTCGTCGCACGGAAGGTCAGATCTTCATGGAGGAGCTTGCTATAATACGTTTACTTTATGGAGTTTATCACATCGTGGGTACATAGCTGTCGCTAATCATGTCTATTTTCGCCATTGATTTATGCTTTCTAATCCGTTTTTGTTTTGAATTTATCTTGCAATTCAAAGGGCTTGTTGTTGTGCAGAACAGAGAATATGATATGGCACATCTTCCGTGATGATGCCACAAGAGTGCCCTGGTATATGGCAGTTCTGAGCATGGAATCGCCTCTCTTGGATATGGATCTCTCCGATCAGATCTTTTTGCTCTCCTATATTACGGGATCAATGCCCGAGAATGCAACAAGCTTTCCCGGATCACTGAATCTGTATATGTTGCCGATCTAAGCCATTATGACTGCGCCTGTTACAGATCCTATGCCGGGAATGCTTGTTATTATGTTGTTGGATGAAGAAAACTCCTTCCCAATCTCGGTGGTGATCCTGTCCTTCACTTCCAAGAGGATGTCGAGAATCCTGAGCACTGAAAGCATCTCTATTTTCAGTGCTTTCCTCTCAGGTCCCGGCATATGTGATCTTTCTGCAGCTAATCTGATCCTCTTTATCCTGGCCCTTGTGATATATTTTTCAAGGTCCAATTTATGAGGGTAATAAATTAATGGCTCATCGGACTTTCATGTGGGTAGTATTGCCTCAAACATTCCATCAAATCCGGAGAGTATTGAGTTTTGGTACTTGCCTATCTCAAGAATATCACGGTTTTTATATTCCAATGTGGGACTGTTTTCCGGCGTTTTCCCTTTACCTATAGACTCTTAACCAACACGAAAGTATGAAGAACCAAATTAATTAAGGAGAGAAATCTTATCTCTATTTGAAATGACAGGACTTGGTAGATATCATTTGAAGTGGTTCTGGTTATACATATCGGCGTTTAACCTGATCATGATCTTTATATCCATGTCTGTGGGAGTTTTTGCATCTAATCGGTATTATTACAACGGCACTTTATATCAGAATTCTATAATTTTTATCTGGGGGATAGGTGAGATTATCATACTTCTTCTTTATGCAATCCTTGCTTCAAAATATAAAGTGATTATATTGCGAAGACAATAAAACAGTTAATCTGTTTTTGCCTCTTTAAAGTTGTTTCCTCCCCCCTTTTCAGCCATTTCTCCCATAGAATTTTTCACCCATCCGTAGAAACCTGTTTTTGCTTATCGTATAACTACATTATCTTTGAAATGTGTCATTAAATGCAACAGATTCACGCCGCTATTAGATGTCAACGGGTCATCAGTATAACTTCAATGGTCTCTGTAGCTGAACTGACTAATACGGTTGTGGAATTTTCGGATTTGATCTCCACAGGCATGAAGAATTCCGTAATGAAACATTTACGGTAGTATTTACTGGACGATTTTGGGAAATTTCTAGAATTTAAGTATTACGAGATAAAATTGTCGCGATGATTAAGCAGGCTCAATTATTTATTCACCGGAGGTCACTGAAGTTATTCATCATTTGCTAACCGCATTTCAGATAAGGCCCCAAGTTATCCAATTCTTCGGAAACTTAAGGTTTTCAGACTTAAAATACAGTGCCAGCTCGCCCTCATGAAATATCTCGTGTTCTATAAGAAGTCCTATTGCCTGTAAAGGACTGATTTTTCTATTGCTCTCTCCCACATATCTCACAGAAGGAGTACAATCTATCCATCTTTCTTCAAGTCGTTGAGTGTTATACAGAGAAACTTCTGCACAGATCTCTTCCAAGATTCTTGTCAGCTCTTCCAAAAGTTCCTGCTTATTGTTTTCAAGAGAACGGTCAATATCTTTTCGATAGAAATCTAGGATACCATTCTTCAGTGCATCAAGGTAGCACTTTCTAATGTCTATGATATGCCTGAATTGCTTACCAAAAGTACCTGCATTATCTATCGGACCCACGATGAGAAGTTCAGGATTGATAGACTCTAGTGAGCTGGTAATTAGGGCACTGTGGAATCGTAGAACTTCAATCTTATTAGATAATACCGCTGCTACCACAACACAAAATTTTGTTGACATCAATAAGCATTCACACAAGAGGTGTTCCTTTCTTTCTGAAGTACATTATAAGAGCTCATGCATCGAAACTATTGTCCTAAGCACAATCTGATTTATGACTTAGGAAATTATGGGTTTAGAGTACAGGTAGGGAGCCGGTTAAATAATTAATTGGGCATATCTATATAGTGAGGGTGGGCAAGAATGTTGCACTTTAAATTTGTTAGGAAATAGGGCAATAATTGGCTATAATAATTCGCGGTAGGTTTAATAATAAGTAAGAAATTCTTACTAAGATGAATGAGCTGAGAAAAGATATAGAATTTGTTAAGACAAGTTCTAAGGGTCAAGTTGTCATTCCTTCTAGTATTAGGAAGAAATTGAGTATACATGAAGGTAGTGTCTTTGTTGTGACGACACAGAATGACATTATAGTCTTTAAAAAAGTCAAAACCGAAATTACAACTGAAGATCTAAAAACTCTTAATCTTGTTGAAGAAGCATGGAATGATATTGAAAAGGGAAGATACAAACTACGTTCAAAAGATGATTTCTTCAAAGAGCTTAAGGAATGGTAATCTCAATAAACGAGATAGTCTACACTTCGAAGTTTGAACATGATGTAAAGAAGGTTAAGGACAAGTCGTTCAAGGAAAAGATACAAAAACAAATAATTAAGATATTGGAAAACCCAGAAATTGGTAAACCCCTCAGATACGCATTGAAAGGTGAACGTACGGTTAGAGTGTCTCCTTATAGAATCATATATGCTGTGCAACGTAACAAACTGATTCTCCTACGCTTTGAACACAGAAAAGAAGTTTATGATTAATCTCTGGTTCAAGTTGATCACAAATTTGTTCAAGACCCAATTTATAAGGGTAACAAATTAATTAACTTGCCAAAAGCAACAAAGGGCAAGTTAAATACTGAAACAGCGAAGTGATACAAGAATGGAATATTTCATTGGAATTGTGCCTCCTCCAGAATATGGAAAACAAATTATAGCCTTTCAAAGAAAATGGCTTAGCAATCGACTTCCAAATATCATTGAGCCACATATAACTGTCAAATCCCAAGCAGGTCTGAATGACGACATGACTTGGTTGGATTCCATAAGAACAGTATGTAACTCATTTAAGGGGTTTAGTTTAACTCTTACAAAGCCAAATTCTTTTGGGGAAGCGGTAGTTTATATTAGTGTTGAGTCGCCCGAAATCTACAAATTACACAGTCAATTAGTTAAATCAGTGTCTCCAGATCCAGAAAGTAGTAATAGGTATTTTGAGCTTGATCGCTTCACGCCACACTTAACCCTTGGAACAACAGAATTTGGGATGAGCGAAATCGAATTAAGAGAGATGAAAGATTTAGCCGAACAGGCACTGCCGAGGATACCGACATTTAAGGCAAAGTTCGTAAGGGTTTATAAATTTAAGAAGAGTGGATATTATAAACTTGAAGATTTTAGGCTGATGTAAAGAAATTATTATCAAGCTATAGGAACGTCAGTCCACATATAGTATCCATTTCTACTTGGTCAAATACTCTGTAGAAGCCAAAGTCAATTGTATAAAGGATAGATGGGGAACCACTTATTTAATTAAGTGGATAGTAACCATATGTCATTATGGATGCATGTAGGAAACTGTGGTAAGCTTTAACCATCTTTGAATAATTATACAATTATGGAAACAACAATTCACATCAAAAAGGACCTAAAGGATAAGCTCGATGCTCTACGACTCAGTGATAAGAAGACTATCCGAACTTGCAGAAGACGAGGAACCTCTTTCCAATGAGACCATTCAAAGGATAGAAAAGTCTCTTAATGATATCAACGAAGGGAGAGTTTATACCACTGATGAAGTTAAAAAGAGGCTAAAGATTGCCTGATTACGAGGTCAGGTGGACTGTATCGTCAGTTAGAACCCTGGAAGAATTAAACAAAGTCGACTCTGAAAGGATTCTGGAGAAAATCGGGACTGTCAGTAAAAATCCGTTTCATTATGTCAAGCGGCTCAAAGGAGTCTCGCTTTAGGGCCTAAGAACCGGAAAGTACAGGATAATCATGAGTATAGAACGAGAACACCTTGTGATCCTCGTAGTTGATATTGGAAACAGAAAGAATGTTTATTACGATTTGTAGTGACAAAACATGCACATTCAGACTATCTTCGACATCCTGGTCCAGTTCTTAGAAAACCTTTCCGGCAAACCATTGACCTTCACAAACCCGCTATGCTCATAGAAAGCAATTGCATGTTGGTTAATCAATGGCGTATCGACAACAATACTTTTCAGATTATCCATGGGAATTTTGCTTAACAAATAGTGCTTAGGTCCCCTAATTGGAAACAATATTGTCTTATAAGATTTCAGGTTTTTTGTCTCTCTTCCACACATTTCAAATTCATCTCCCTTGGTGTAATGTATCCTATGCCGGTATGCAGCCTCTCGTTGTTGTAGAAATCCACAAATCTTTCGATTGTTGAATCTGCCTCTTCAAAGGCCTCAAACTCAAATCTTCTTATGACTTCCCTTTCCAGGATTGAGTTGAACGATTCTATGTGAGCATCCTCCTTTGGTGTTGCAGGATGGATCCTTTCATGCGGTATATTCATGGTTGAGAGGAAATTTTCCACAGTATTGCATATGAACTGTGTTCCATTGTCGCTTCTCAAGCGTACTCCTGAAATATTGTCCAGGCCTCTCTGATCAAAGGCGTTCATCATGGTTTCCTTTACATCGTTTCCCGTGCAGTGGTATCCCAGGTAATGTCCCACCATTTCCCTGCTGTAACAGTCAATCATTGCAAGAAGATATGCATTCCTTGATTCTCCATGAATCCAGACATACTTTATGTCGAATTCCCAGACCTGATCCGGATGAAAGACTTCAACAATGGACTGCACAACCCTCGTTACCGGTTTTCTCCTGTTGTATGAATGGTTCAGAAGGTTATTCTCCGCCATGAGTCTCCTGACCTTCTTCCTGTTTATTATGTATCCCTGCCTGTTCAGATACTTTGCAGTTTTCTTGTATCCGTAGCATACGAACTCCCTTGAGAGGAGTTCCTCCATTTCCTCCAGGACAGTGCTGTTATCCACAATTATGGTCTCACTGCCATCCTTCCTGCTTGTGAACGTGGAGTTGTCCCTCCCTTTCTTTGACGGTTCTTCATTGGCCTCATTATTCCGGTAGAAGCTGCATCTTGGTATGTGAAGCATTTCTGCAACGCTGCTTATTCTTAAACCACTGTTTATGTATTCACTGGCCAGGTTCATCGTTTCATCACCATCTTTTTTTTTATGGATTCACTGAGCAGTGCATTCTCCAGCTCTTTCTCTGCCAGAAGCTTCTTCAGTTTCTCATTCTCCTTCATCAGTTTCCTGACTCCAGGTTCCATCCTCCTGTAATGTGGCTTAAGGCCGTCAAGTCCGAAGGTGTCGTAGGATTCCTTCCACTTGTAATACATGCTTGGATCCACAGAGTATTTCCGGCATGTTTCAACAACCCTGTTGTTCTCCCTGATCTCCTTTATGATGGCAAGTTTCTCTTCCGCTTTCCATCTTCGCCGTTCTGTCATTGTTCCCCCCAGACCTCCTTCAATTCATCTCTTAATATATATCTAACACTATAAGACAACTTTGTCTCAGCATTTAAGGGGGCAAAGCAATAGCTTCCGACACCTCTTCTTCTGTACCGAGAATCGATCACTATCTCTTCAATATAAAATTCACCTAATGAGCACCCATGCTCCGAGAGGATGTTACTTTCTTCGCTTCCAGCAATCCATCCTGCGATTTCCGAATCAACAAAAGCAACAATGCACAGATAATCGACGTTTTCCACGTATTCCTCAACAATGTTCCTGTTGACGATTAATCGATTAGTCTTGGAAGCAATTTCATTGACTCTCAGATATTGGCTCAGTGAGTTTTCTAGGATTTCAAACATTTTTTCAACATCTTCCACTCTTGGCTTTCTCAAGTGTACCTGTGTATCCATTATTCTTAGTTTTTATATGTGCTTGAATATCATAAAGGTTTTTGACAGGGAAATCTCCGTTGAATCCTAAGTCGGATAAAAGAGGATAGGTAGGGAGTTGAACCCTATTAGATGGGATCTGCAGTCCCACGCATGACCGCTCTGCCACCTATCCGCTATAGGACGGTAAATATCCAATTGATTTAAACTATTTTATGCCCATCTGCAACATCATTGACAAAGTAACTCCAGTAGGCATCGATCCAAATGATTCCGTTTTTTCCTTAGTTCTTGCCGTCAAGCTCAAAAGCATTCCATGTCTTTCGGTCTAACTGTCATTCGGTTCCCGGATTTTAAGTTTCAATATATCATTATAACCCTAACAGGGGTAGAGTCCTAGTTATCTGGAAATCCTGTAAAAAACAGATTTTGTTGATTTTTTCTCTTACCTTGTATTTTGGTAACGGTTATAACCAATAGGGAAATACCAACTAACTATGAACTCAATAGATTTGCATTTTATGTGGAGATAGTAAACTACAATGCAATCATTAATGAGATAAATTAATATCTCATGAAAAATCTCTCAAGGCTGAGATTCTAGTAAATAGAAAAGAGTGGGTACTGAAATGGAAAATTATGATGCATCACAGATAACGGTTTTGGAAGGGCTAAAAGCGGTACGTAAGGTACCTGGAATGTATATAGGGTCGACAGATGAGAGGGGCCTGCACCACCTCGTATATGAAGTAGTCGATAACAGTATAGATGAATCTGTCGCCGGATACTGCAGTAACATCTGGATAAGCATAAACGAAGACGGTTCACTCTCGGTAGAGGATGATGGAAGGGGCATACCGGTCGATAACCATCCAAAGTATAACAGGCCCGGGCTTGAAATCGTGCTGACTGAACTGCACAGTGGGGCAAAATTTGATAAGAAGGTATACAAGATAACGGGAGGGCTGCACGGTGTAGGCGTGCATGTTGTAAATGCTCTTTCGTCAAAGCTGATTGCTGCAGTCAAGAAACAGGGCGTACTCTACTATGAAATCTTTAGTAAAGGTATTCCCAGCGGGAAGATGGATAAGGTCGACTTTGAGGATTATAAGAAATCAAAGAATCCTGAAGTCTCCGGCCTTGTATTCCATCTTGCAAAAGACCATGGAACGGTGATGAAATTTTACCCCGACGAGGAAATTTTTGAAACCCTTGATTTTTCTTATGATACGCTGATCCAGAGGATGAGGGATCTTGCATATCTCAATCCACAGGTTTCGATCACAATCGAAGATCTGAGGAACTCGAAGAAGGAGGTTTTTCATTTTGCCGGAGGCCTTTCAGAATTCGTAGCCTATCTTGGTGAAGGACATATTGCAATACATAAGGAACCCATATATTTCAAGGATAATGCTGAAGAAACTGTTGTGGAATTCGCCCTGCAGTACAATTCAAGTGTGACCGAGATTATGCAGTCCTACGTCAATAACATCAGCACCATTGAAGGTGGAACCCATCTGACGGGATTCAGGGCTGGACTATCAAGGGCAGTCCAGGACTACGCAAAAAACCACAACCTGATAAAGGGGATAGAGAGCATCAGCGGGGACGACGTGAGAGAGGGTTTGGTTGCTGTCCTGCACGTAAAGGTTTTTGAGCCACAATTTGAAGGACAGACAAAATCAAAACTGGGGAATAGCGAGGTAAAGGGTATTGTACAATCACTGACGGACAAGTTTCTCAGAGGGTATTTTGAGTCGTATCCTAACGTTGCAGACCAGATTATCAAGAGGGCAGTTGCAGCTGCTGCTGCCAGGGAAGCATCGAGGAAAGCCAGGGAACTTGTCAGGCGAAAGTCGGCACTGGAGGGAGGCGGATTACCGGGAAAGCTTGCAGACTGTTCCTCAACAGACCCGGAAAAGTCTGAAATTTACATAGTGGAAGGTGATTCTGCAGGAGGTTCAGCAAAGCAGGCCAGGAACCGGGAGTTCCAGGCGGTTCTTCCACTTCGGGGTAAAATACTGAATGTGGAAAAGACAAGTGATATAAAGGCACTGGAAAACCAGGAAATCAGGAACCTGATAACGGCCATGGGAACGAACATAAAGGATTCACTGGACATAACTAAGCTCAGGTATCATAAAATCATCATAATGACTGATGCCGATGTTGACGGGGCACATATAAGGACATTGCTTCTTACATTTTTCTACAGGTACTCAAGGGAGCTCATAACCAATGGCAAGATATATTTTGCACAGCCACCGCTTTTCCGTATCCAGAAAGGCGATAAGATTCACTATGTTTATTCTGAAAAAGAGCAGGATTCACTCTCGAAGAAACTGGGTAATGGTGCCATAGTACAGAGATTCAAGGGTCTGGGAGAAATGAACCCTTCACAACTCTGGGAGACAACCATGAAGCCTGAAACCAGAAAGATCGTGCAAGTCTCCATTGAGGACGCGGCGTCCGCGGAACGCCTGTTTTCCATTCTTATGGGGGAAAAAGTTGAGCCGAGACGGAAATTTATAGAAGAGAATGCGAAATATGTCAAGAATATTGATCTGTGAGGAATAATAATGCAAACAAGACCGATTGAAGATGAAATTAAGACATCATACCTGGAATACGCCATGAGCGTGATCGTCAGCAGGGCTATCCCTGATGTAAAAGACGGGCTAAAACCAGTGCAGAGAAGGATTCTGTACTCCATGAGCGAACTGGGAGTTAACTATGACAAACCCTACAAGAAATCTGCAAGGATAGTCGGGGAGACCATGGGTAAATACCATCCGCACGGCGATCTGTCAATATACGACGCACTTGCAAGGATGGCACAAAATTTTTCAATGCGCTATCCGCTGGTTGATGGACAGGGGAACTTCGGGTCCATAGATGGTGACTCGCCTGCCGCAATGAGGTATACGGAGGCAAGACTGGCAAGAATCACTTCCGAAATGATCCAGGACATAGACAAGAAAACCGTGCCTTTCAGGCAGAATTTTGACGGTTCACTCGAGGAGCCTGAATACTTCCCTACCAAGGTTCCACAACTTCTGATTAACGGGACATCCGGTATCGCTGTCGGAATGGCAACCAACATGCTTCCGAACAACCTGGGAGAGATTTGTGACGCTATTTCTCACAAGGTGGACACTCCCGAGGCAACAACAGATGACCTACTGAAATTCGTCAAGGGACCCGATTTTCCCGGAGGTGGCATTGTCTTCTACACCAAGGAACTGCTGGATTCATACCAGACGGGAAGAGGGAAAGCCCTCTGTCATGGAGAGGTAAGCCTTGATGAACCGAAGCATCTTGTGATACACAGCCTGCCATACGGAGTAAACAAATCAACGTTCATTGAGAGCATAGCAAACCTGGCGAAAAATGAGGTTCTGAAAGGAGTTACAGACGTAAGGGATGAGTCCGACAGGAATGGTATGAGGATCGTAGTGAAGGTGAGGGACGAGGACATGAAAGCGCTGGTCCTTAACCAGCTTTATGAGAATTCAGCACTCGAGACATCCATAGGAATCATAAACCTCGTACTTGTAGACAACGAGCCCAAGATAGTGGGACTTAACCAGCTGATAGAAATCTTCATTTCCCATCGCCTTGAAATGATCCTGAGGCGTTCCAAGTTTGACCTTAACAAGAACCTGGAAAGGCAGGAAATACTTATCGGGCTTGCAAAGGCACTGGACAGCATCGACAAGGTTGTAGCCCGGATAAAAGCTTCCAAGGATGTCGCTGAAGCAAGATCATCGCTGATCACTGCCTTCGAAATGACTGAGAAACAGGCAAATGCAATTCTTGAAATGAGGTTGCAGAGGCTCACGGCACTTGAAATTAACAAGATCAAGCAGGAACTCGAGGAAGTTAACAAGAATATAAAACACCTCAGCAGGATAATAAACGAGGAAGGCGAGAGGAGAAAGATACTGAAAGAGGAAGTTGCTGACCTCAAGGGAAGATTTGGTGACAAGAGACGCACCAAAATAACGTATAAGCAGTTGAAGGAGAGGGCAACAGAGGACCTTATTCCAAACGAGCAGGACATGGTAATCCTGAGCGAGGGTGGACTGTTGAAGAGAGTGTCCATTGAGGAATACAAGGCGCAGAAGAGGGGAGGTAAAGGAATAATCACTTCCACGAGGAAGGAGGATTCCGTAAAGAGTGTTCTTGACTGCGAGAGCCACGACACTATCTACTACTTTACCAACAGCGGAAGGGTGATCAAGGGCAAGGTCTATGAACTGGAAAAGAAGAACAGGAAATCCGTTGGTACATCAGCCCAGGCTATTCTGCCACTGATGGAAGGTGAAAAGGTTCAGCAGATACTCAAGGCACCGGAGAACAAGAAATCATTCCTCATCCTCGTGACAAGAAATGGATTTGTCAAGAGAACACCTGCAGAGGAACTGTTCGACATGAGGACTTCAGGACTCAGGATTATCAACCTTGAGGATGAAGATGAAGTCGTCGCGGTGGAACACAGGGACAAACCCGGAAAGCTCGTTGTTGTCTCCAGTGCGGGAAAAGCTGCAGTATTCCTTGCAAAGGAAGTCCGTATGACCGGCAGGACATCGAGGGGAGTCAAGTCAATGAGACTGAAGAAGAAGGAGTATGTTGTTTCAGCTTTTGCAGTCGATGATGATGAATTCATATTCAACGTCTCAAGGAACGGTATAGGGAAGCGAACAATGGTGTCGCATTATCCAGTACACCACCGTGGGTCTTCTGGAATATTCCTGTCGAAATGGAATGACAGAACCGGAGACCTTGTATCAGCACTACCCGTGAAGGAGAATGATGACATACTGCTGGTATCCAAGATGGAGAAGACGATCAGGATCAGGGTATCAGAAGTGAGACAACTCTCTAGGGTTACTGCAGGAGTGAAGCTGATTGATCTGGACGACGATGATTATGTGATATCCGCAACAAGGATCGAGGGGGACGAGAATGGGAAGTAACCAGGATCACATCGAAATAGCATTAATGGGCCTTGGAAACGTGGGTAAAAACTTTCTTTCCATATTGTCACGCAACAACCGGAGTATAACCCGCAAGACAGGGAAGGAGATCAGGATAACCTTTGCTTCAGATTCCCAGAGTATTATTTCAAGCAGAGATGGCCTTCCGGCAGAAAAACTCCTGAAGGCAAAGGAAGGCGGCAAGCTGAAAGATTCCTGGAAGGAAGCGAGAATGGACGATCTGTACGCGGATTCTCCTGACATTATCGTGGATATGACCCCGGCCACGCCAGATGGGCTGTTCGGAAAGGAGCTTTATTCAACCGCTTTCAAGCACGGCATCGACATAGTGACGGCAAACAAGTCACCTCTGGCTATGCACTGGACTGATGTGATGAATTCGGCGAGAATAAACAAACGGAGGATCAGGTATGAAGCCACAGTTGCGGGTGGAACCCCGCTCTTCAATCTCGTGGATTATTCACTCATGCCAGTTGAAATAGTTAGGATCAGGGGGATTGTAAGCATGACTGTAAACTACGTACTTGACAGGATGTTACACAACCTTGACTTTGAGCAGTCAATAAGGATGGCACAGCGAGAAGGAATTGCAGAAACAAATTTCCATGATGATACGCTTGGCACAGACTCAGCCAGGAAGACCGTAATAGTGGCAGATTCAATCTTCGGTGCAAACATCTCATTGAAAGACCTGGATTATGACGGAGTTGAGAGTATTTCCGATCGCATTGACGAGATGAAGAGGAGCGGCGAAAGATACAGGATTGTTTCTGATGTATACAGAAAGGGAAATGAGGTCCTTGCATCGTCCAAGCTTCAGCAGATGGAGCCACTTGACCCGCTGGTGACCCTGGGAACATCATCTTTATGTTATCTCCTGGAAACTACAGACGGTTCAAAATACTTTGTTGGTAACATACGCGATGGTCCACTGGAAACCGCTTCGGCTGTCCTGAATGACGTAATGCTGCTTTCAAGAGAGATCGTTTAATTGAGGCTGTTTATTGCTAAAAACGCCTGAGCTGATTAAGCCGGGCAATCATATAAATACGATTTTTAAATTGCCGGGAGTGGATCAGACGGGTGTGCGGGTAATTTTTCGTATCAAGACTGGAACCCTTGAACCAGACAAAACAGCCCGGTTTGTTCCGGCCACCAGAAGTACACATTTTCCCGGCAATTGCACTTTTGAGTGCCCGGATTATGTACGGCCACTTAACCGGTACCCATGGCGGCAGGCTCTGAACTTGGCGGAAAAAGCACCCATAATCTTCAGGTTTCAGTCTATTACGAGGAAAGTGAATAGGGTGTATTCATCATGATGGATATCAGGAAGCTGGTAATACCAATTAACATCAGGAGCCTCAAAACAGCTAATATTTACATTATCAGCAATGGGAGCAAAAGCCTGCTGGTTGATTCCGGCATGACTCCATCTACAATTGAATTCCTGAGATCAAACAATGTAGACGTGGACAGTATAAGTGAAGTACTTCTGACACACCTGCACTTTGACCATATTGGAGGAGCGGCTCGCTTACAGGCTGACCTGGGAGTACCCGTGAACATTGGTACTAAGGATGCAGAGATAATCAACAGGATGATAATCGATCCCAAGGGCTATCTGAGAAATGAAATCGGATACCTGAAGTATATAGGTTTTCCTGAAACCCAGCTGGAGCTGGCCGAAAAGACCAATCCGGTAATGGAAACCTATCAAATGGCGGCTGGAATAGAAAAACTTACACCGGTGGATGAAGGTGTTTCATTCAATGGATTTCCGGAAATATCATTGCTCAGTGTACCGGGGCATACTCCTGGCTCAATGACATACGTTATTAAAAAACTCAACACAGCTTTCACTGGAGATCACGTAATAGAGAAGATTACGCCAAATATCTCATACTATGACGACGATTCCGATATGCTTGGGTTTTATATGAAAAGCCTTATTTCGCTTCGGGAGACAGGAATAGAATTTGGATATTCTGGACACGGGGCCGACATATACAATCTCGGATACAGGATTGATGACATCCTGGGACATCATAAGCTAAGATTATCAGAAATTTATGCCCAGTGCAATGAGTGGCGCACACCATATGAGATCTCGGCCCTCATCAGGTGGAACAGAGGAAGGACCATAGAAGACATGTCCGTGATGGAACGGATATTTGCCCTCGGGGAAACTTTAGCACATCTGAGGCATCTCGAGAAAATAGGTCTTATCAGCAAATCTGAAAATAATGGAAGAATCAGGTATAAAATATAGGTTATCTGGTATAATAAAATATAAGATGGTTCGCCTAAAAGAAGGATTTCTTTATTGCCCCATCCACTTTTGTTTTTAGGTCCGGGGTGATCTCGGTGATGTTGTGTGCAGATTTTGCATGCTCAACTATCTTTGGCATAAGTTCTTCCTTGGTTTTTGCCTTTGTTTCGAACCCGCAATCCATTCCTATGTCTTTGCACTTAAAGTTGTATGATGCCATTTTTCTCTAATTATCATTAGAAAGAAGTTATTAAAGGTTATTGCTGGTTATGCTCTCATTGGTCATGAAATACACAGTGTCTGTTTACACCGGGCGATTATTTAAAAGGTATGCGGAAGCCGGGATTTGAACCCGGGTTAAGGGCTTGGGAAGCCCCTGTGATAACCGCTACACTACTCCCGCACAGGTGCATCGGGTATAATGGTCTTGGAATATTGAAAGCTTATAGATAAATGAAACGGCATAAGCTCAAATATTGTGCAACATGGATTCATGGATTTCTCCCGTAACTAGGAGATCACGCGTCTCGAATAAAAAATATAGCGGATGACCTGTTACCCTGCTGATTGCAGGGCTCGAACAATAAAAACAGTACCTTGGTCAGTACGATGGCGATTATTTCAGCAGGCTACCTGCCGTCGGGCATTGCATTTGGATCACTGTCCATTGCCCTCCACGTTAACATGATCTACGCGATTGCACTTTCACTCCTTGTTTATTCTGGTGCGGTGCAATCTGCATTCCTGGGATACTGGGCAACCGGGATAGATCCCTTCTCCATGATCATCACTGCTTTCCTGCTTAACCTGAGGCACACTTTTTACGGGGCACATATAGAATCCAGCAAGGGAATCATCAGTTTGCGCGAAATAGGATCTGTCGGTCCGTTGCTTACTGACGAGGTTTATGCCATTGCAGTCAGTTATCCCTCATTATCCATTCTTAATCTTAACGGCATAGCCCTTTACGCTTACTTTAACTGGTTTGCGGGAACCGCAATCGGTATTATTGCTGCGAGCTTCGCTCCTTCCGCAGTACTTGGCATTCTGTTTCTGGCGCTTCCAGCGCTCTTTCTGGGACTATTGGTTCCGAGGATCAGGAACAGGTACGGACTGGCCACTGCACTGACGTCAGGTGCTGTAGCACTGTTTGGGAGGATTTTTAACCTGCCGCCATTCTTCATCATCATCCCAATAATCCTTGGAGTCCTGGCCGGTATACTGATCGGAAAGCTCACGGGTGGGGTGAGGTCATGAATTACGATTTGATACTTTTGCTCGTGGTGCTTGCCATAATGAGTTTTGCACAGAGAGTGCTGCCCTGGATATTTTATTCGAAGATCAAATCAGGGGCCTCATCACTTGAAAAGACATTTGACCTTTTTGCCATATCTGCTTTCTCAGCTCTTCTGGTTTATAATGTAACGAGCTTCAGCCCATTAACCCTGGTTGCACTTGCCATAGCCCTGCTTGTAACAATTAAATTCCACAACACTGGACTAACCGTGCTTGTAGCACTGGCCGTTATTTCTTTATCTCTGGTTTTATAAAAAAAAGGGAGGTGGTTCAGTACCAGCCTCTTGACTTCATGGCATCGGCTACTCTCTTTACCGATATTATGTAGGCACCCATTCTTGGGTCAACTTTGTATTTGTCCGCCATTGCGAGCACATCGTTTGCGGCCTGTGTCATCTTCTTGTCCAGTTTCTGGTATACCTCTTCCTGGGTCCAGTAATAGCCGCCAACGTTCTGCACCCACTCAAAGTAGGACACAGTAACGCCTCCAGAGTTCGAGAGAAAGTCTGGTAGAACCAGTATCTTGTTCTTGAAGAATATCTCATCTGCGTCAGGAGTGGTAGGTCCATTCGCCAGTTCAAGGATGATCTTCGCCTTTACCTTCGATGCGTTTGATCCGGTGAGCTGGTTTTCTATTGCTGCGGGTATAAGTACGTCAACTTTGAGTTCGAGGAGCTCCTCGTTGGTTATGTTTTTTGTTCCAGGGAATCCCTGCACTGAGCCGGTTTTCTTCTTGTGTTCCATGAGTTTCTCGTAGTCTATCCCGTTCTCTGAATAGATTCCGCCCTTTGTGTCTGAAATTGCAACTACCTTCGATCCAAAGTGTTCGATCACGAGCTTATGCGCAAACTGACCTGCGTTTCCAAATCCCTGCACTGCAACTGTTGCTTTCTTGAGGTCGAGTCCTATCTTTTTTGCACCCTCTCTCAACACGTACATTCCGCCTTTCGCGGTTGCATCTCCTCTTCCAAGTGATCCGCCGAGATCAAGAGGCTTACCGGTAATTACTCCCGGAGCTGAATGCCTTACGACATTTTCATATTCGTCCATCATCCATCCCATGATCTGTGGGGTTGTGTAAACATCTGGTGCAGGAACATCAATCTCTGGGCCGATAGAATCAGCGACTGCCCTGATATATCCTCTGCTTAGTCTCTCGAGTTCCCCGAGGCTCAGTTTCTTGGTGTCGCATATTACTCCACCCTTTGAACCTCCATAAGGAAGATCGGTGACGGCCGTTTTCCAGGTCATCCAGGCAGATAGTGCCTTAACTGTGGATAGAGTTTCCTGCGGGTGAAATCTTATTCCACCTTTGGTTGGTCCCCTTGCATTATTGTATCTTACCCTGAAGCCGGTGAAGACCTGGGTTGTTCCGTCATCCATCCTTACCGGTATCCTTACCTGAAGGATTCTCTGAGGCTCGCTTAGCAGGGCAAGTGCTTGCTTGTCCAGATTCATTATCTTGGCTGCTCTGTTGAGTTGCTTTACAGCAATATCAAACGGGTCTAAATTCTCTGTCATGTTTTCACCAATTGCCTCTTTAGGAGGCATGCCATAATTACCTGACAATAGTTTAACCTTTGCTGCAATATCTAAGCCGTGGCAACTACCAACGGAATGAATGCATAAACCGTTTCCTGGCTAATTTTTGTGATTCAAGGCAGGTTTCACCTGATAGTATTCCCTTATCTCCCTGTAATCCACAGAGATTGCCCTCTCCATTGATTCAAAAAGAAACCTAGCCAGGCGCATGTTGGTGATCAATGGTATACTCCTGAAAATTGCGATTCTCCTGATCTGAAAAGAATCCTTGACCTGATCAACAATCTCACTTGGCGTGTTTAGCACAAGGAAAATTTGTTTCGTCGAGATAATCTGGTCTATTCTTGGTTCCCTGATATCGCCTATTTTGTAAACTATTGTGCTCTTTATTCCAGCTTCCATAAGTGCATCGTGCGTACCGATGGTTGCATATATCACGCCGTTGAATTTCTTCAGGAAGGGTGAGAGAAAATGCAATCCAGACTTATCACGATCATTGACGCTCAGAATCATGGATCCGCCTTCCCTGAACCTGGAACCGGAAATTGCCATGGCCTTGGTTATGGCCTCCTCAGGGGTTGACCCTATCCCCATTCCCTCCCCCGTGGACTTCATTTCCGGCGAAAGTATCGGGTCAAGGTCCTCAAATCTCTTGAATGGAAAAACCGGGATCTTGATGAAGTAGGATTTCATATCGGCGTTCTGGATACGAGGCAGGTGCCCCCCCAGCATGGCATCGACTGCATGAGCCACCCAGTTTATTCCGGTTGCCTTTGAGACAAACGGTACTGACCTGCTGGATCTCGTGTTCAGCTCTATTATGTAAACCCCGGAATCGTTTGAAGCCAGCTGCAGGTTAGACAGTCCGACCAGATTGAAAGAAGGCACAAGCAGGCTGACTATTCTTTCTATCTCCCTCATTACCTTTTCTGGCACAATGGATCGGCCCATTATCATCGTGGCATCACCGGAATGTGTTCCAGCCTCCTCTATATGCAGGCATACACCGCATATGGCAAAAGACTGACCGTCAGAGACAAAATCAACGTCAATCTCGTCTGCATTTTCGACATACCGGCTTATCAGTATCGGGAAACCCGGGCGTTCCCTGAATAACTCTTCAGAACGATTCATAAGCGATTCGCGATCGTTGATTATGTCCATTGCCCGGCCGCCGATTATGAAGCTTGACCTAAGTATTACAGGAAGCCTGATCTCCTCAATCTTTGTCGACACATCCTGAAGGTTTGAAACTGTAGTATACTCCGGCTGCAGTATCCCAAGACGCTTCATTGTTTCTGCAAAGTAAGTCCGGTCTTCAGCATGAGAGATATCCTGCGGCTTTGTGCCTAAAATTATCTCCGGTCCAAAAATTTCCGATAACTCCAGTGCCATGTTCTGTCCTGTCTGGCCGGAGAACTGTATTATTATTCCCGCAGGTTTCTCTGCCTGGATGATGTTTGAAATATGTTCCAGGGTAAGCGGCTCGAAATAAAGTACATCTGATATGTCAAAATCGGTCGAGACGGTTTCCGGATTGGAATTGACCATTATGGTGGTGTACCCATCGGACCTCAGCTTCTTTATCGCCTTTACTGAGCCATAGTCAAATTCAAGACCCTGTGATATCCTGTTCGGGCCTGATCCGATGATCATGATTTTCTTTTCTCCTGTAGTTGCGTTCCTATCATTTTCCACTTCATAGGTTGAATACATGTATGGAGTGGTGGAAACGAATTCTCCAGAGCAGGTGTCTATGGACTTAAACTGTGGAAAGATGCCCTTTTCTAACCTGTACTTGAAAACATCAACTGCCTGAAGATGAGCAAATGAAGAAATTATTGCATCTGATACGCCAAGCCTCTTCAGCGCAGGAAGATTTTCAGGGATAGAACCGACCTCTATGCCCGCAAGAGCCTGGACAATATTCCTGATCTTCCATACAAAGAACGGATCATAACCACTTCTGGCTGATATCTCCTCGACCTTGAAATTCCTGAAAAGTGCCTCGAATATTGCGTAAAGCCTCAGGTCACTCGGTACGGAGATATATTCCCAGATGCGCTCGTCAGATTCGAAGATGCGGATTTTCCCTGCCATATCGTTGTCAAGGGATGCTATGGCCTTCATCATGGCTTCTTCAAATGTCCTCCCGATCCCCATTACCTCACCTATGGATTTCATCTGTACACCAAGCGTTCTGGTAACATGGAACTTGTCAAATGGCCATCTGGGGATCTTGACAGTCACATAATCGAGAGAGGGCTCAAATGCGGCAAATGTGTTCCTGGTGATGGGATTGCGGATTTCATTGAGATTGTATCCAACAGCAATCTTGGATGCAATTCTTGCGATTGGGTAACCGCTGGCCTTTGAGGCAAGCGCAGATGATCTCGAGGTCCTGGGGTTGACTTCCACGATAAAATATTTTTCACTCTCAGGATCAAGAGCAAACTGGATATTGCAGGCACCAATTATTCCAAGCGATGAGATTACCCTGATTGCCGAACGCCTCAGCATCTGGTACTCAATGTCGCTTAGTGTCTGGGATGGAGTAACAACGATGCTTTCACCAGTGTGCACACCCATGGGATCAAGGTTCTCCATGTTGCAGACTGTGATGCAGTTTCCAGTATTATCCCGTATGACCTCATACTCAATCTCCTTCAGTCCTAGCAGGGAAGTCTCCACTTCGATAGAGTCGGAAGAATATGACTTGAAAAACCAGTCGCAGAATTTTTTCAGATCATCCATATTGTTCATTATGGACCCTCCTGATCCGCCGAGCGAGAACGACGTCCTGGCTATGACCGGAAACTTTCCTATCTGCTCCGCCTGTTCCATGAAACGAGCGGAAGTGAGCGTATGCGATTCCGCCACCGGTTCGCCTATTTCCAGCATCCTTTCGTGAAATTTCCTTCGATCCTCTGCAAGTGAGATTGACTTGACTTCCGTTCCCAGCACCTTCAAGGAAAGTTCCCTTATAACGCCGGATGATTCCATTTCAATTGCAAGGTTCAGTGCTGTCTGTCCCCCCACGGAGAAAAATACCGAATCTATATGCTCCTTTTCAGCTATTCGCCGTACAGAGGCGACCGTAATGGGTTCAATGTATATCCTATCCGCTATGTCGAAGTCTGTCTGTATGGTTGCAGGGTTTGAATTCAGGAGAACGGTTTTCACACCCTCCTCCTTCATGGAGAGGCAGGCCTGTGAACCGGAGTAATCAAACTCAGCCGCCTGCCCAATGACCACTGGACCGGACCCAATAATCAGAACAGTTTTTATTGAAGGGTCCCTAGGCATAGTATTCCTCCACCACCCTGTACATGAGTGAATAGAACTCCGAATAATCCCTTGGCCCCGGAGAACCTTCGGGATGGTATTGCAGGGAATACCTGCAGTTTTTATGATCGTAAAGCATTTCAACAGTTCCGTCGTTCACATCCCACTGTCCTGCATTCAGAGACGTTGAGGCCAGTGATTCAGGATCAACGGCATAACCGTGGTTATGTGAGGTGATAAAAATGTTCTTTCCGTCGAATACAGCATGGTTGGTTCCCCTGTGCCCGAATTTCATCTTTACCGTGCGACCACCAGCAGACAATGCAAGAAGCTGGTGTCCGAGGCAAACGCCAAAGATCGGCAGCCTGCCTGAGTTCATCTTCAGGAATTCTGCGACATTCCCAAGTGAGGGATGCGCAGGATCACCAGGGCCGTTAGAAACAAATATGGCTTCATAATCTTTCTCCAGATCATTGAACTCGGTATTGTAGGGCACAACCTCAAGTGAAAAAATCTCGGATACATTGGCTAAAAGACTTCTTTTGGTTCCGACATCAATGTAAAGAATGTTTCTTTTTCCGCCTCTTGCGATGCTGTATGGCTTCCTTGTACTTACTTCCGCAACAAGATCGCTGCTCATGGGGTCAGGCCAGCTATGGGGAATCACCGGCGAATCAAGTATATAGGCTTTCATCGAGCCATGCTCCCTTATCTTCTTTACCAGCAACCTCGTGTCTACGCCATCTATACCAGGTACACGGTTGTCTTTCAGGAACCTGTCCAACTGGGTGCCACTGTCACCAGAAAACAAGATGGAGTGGGCATCCTTTGTTATCACTGCCCTGACCTGCGCCCTGTCGGATTCCATAATGCCCTTAATCAGGGGATAATTACCAATAGTGGAAGAAGCAAAAACAAGTATCTGCCCTCTATATGAGGGATCGGTTATTGACTCCAGATAGCCTGTCATAGCGGTCGTGAATACAATTTCGCCATAACATTCGGAATCATGACCGAAACCATTGCCTCCTATTATGGTGCCGTCCTCCAGGACGAGAAATCTATCGGGCAAATACATTCCCCCTAAGCTTGCAAAAATATCTGGTTATGGGGTTATCAGTCAACTTATCTAGCTTGATTTCACCATGGATTAAAAATGTAGCGTTCGCAGTTTACCTGTCAGTCAGTTATGCAATCAAACCGGTACTTCGCCATTGAATGGTTAACAAAATTCAGCCAGGTCAATTTTGCGGGGTGCGCAATCCAGTTTCATAAACGCGGAAGTGCAAGAAGAAATACGGATTGGGTGTGAAAAATATGTTCAGAACAGTATTTCAGGAAAGGGGTAATGATGAAATTCCACGGGCTCCGTGTATTGGCTTATGTTCAAAGTAAGGTAAGGAAGCATCCCGGCATAGGTATCTGGTATGAACAACTAATTGGGAGTTTGACAGAATACACAAATTTTGCTTAAAATACTTAAGTAAGGGACAGGACTATGTAATCATGAAAACAATTGTCGTGATAGGAGGAGGCTCCGGTGGCATCAGCACCGCAAACCACCTTTCTTACAAACTCAGGGACAAGATCAAAGCAAACGAGATCAGGGTCATGCTAATGGACCCCAGCAAGTATCATTATTATCAGCCAGGGTTCCTGGAAATCCCATTTGGACTCATGAAGAAGGAGGAGACATACAAGGAGATTGATAAGGTTCTGGCTCAGGGGGTAACGCTACTGCAGGAAAAGGCCCTGAAAATTGACCTGGCGAACAGGTCCGTGCAAACCGACAAGGGGAAGTACACATATGACTACCTCGTAATAGCAACCGGCGCAAGATATGACTATTCTGCAATACCTGGTTTCGTTGAAGGAGTTGACCATTTCTACACCCTGGAAGGCTCAAATACTCTCAGGAAAAAGCTGAACGATTTCAAGGGCGGGACCGTGGTTGTAGGAATTTCCAGCATGCCCTATAAATGCACTCCAGCGCCACTTGAAGCTGCGTTCCTGCTGCACGATATGTTCAAGTCAAGGAATATGCAAGATAAGGTGAAAATTATCTACACATATCCTATGCCAATGGTTTTCCCGGACAAGAGAATATCGGATTTCGCCTTGGGGTTATTCAAGGAGAAAGGTATAGAATCGGTGCTGGATTTCAAGCTGAAAGAGGTGGATTCCAAGAGCAGGGACCTGATCTCCATTAGCGGCGAAAAGATTCATTATGATCTTGCACTAATCGCGCCCCCTCATCGCGGCAGCGAACTCATCGCGGCTTCCGGTTTCGGCGATCAGTCCGACTGGGTACCGGTGGATAAATTTACCCTCAATATAACCGGTTATAAAAACGCCTTTGCCATCGGAGACGCGACGAACCTTCAGGTCTCTAAGGCCGGTTCCGTAGCCGATGCTGAAGCGGTCGTGGTATCGAACAGGATAGCAGAGGAAATTGATGGCTACAATCCTGAAACACTGTATGACGGATCCGGTGGAGCACTGATGATAACCGGAATAGGGAAGGCGTCAATGATCTCGTCAAATTACAATCTTTCACCAGTATTCATGCCTGAGAGCTATTCGTTTTACTGGCTGAAACTGATCTACAACAAGGTATACTGGAACATGACTGCCAAAGCTGTCCTTAGTGAGGTGGCATAATGACCCAGGACATGGACAGGGCAATTCAGCAGGTCACTGTGAAGGATAACATGGATGCACTTGTTAACATAATAGACCTCCTTCCAACGATCTCAAAAGGGCTTGCCATGGTGGAGGACCTCAGGAAAAGAGGCGTAATCGACTCAATGCTTGGACTGGTCTACCTTCTTGCCAGCACAAAAGACATACTCAGCGACGATATGATTAACGGGCTTGGCACAACAGCAAATTCTATCCTCGGTTTATCATCCCTGACCGCATCATCCACAATTATGGACGCGCTGGGAAAAATTACCACGGGGGTATCGTCAGGAGAATTTGCAAAGGATGGCCAGATTACTGGAACATGGAGTCTCCTGAAGCAGCTTAAGGACCCGGAAGTGCAGAAAGGTCTCACAATCTTGATAAATGCTTTGAAAGTGCTGGGCAAGCAATAAAAATACCCTGCATTTCTTAACTTTTCATTCGTGTAATTATTTATTTTCTAAAATTCTAGATTTTACACTTATCCTTCCTGCTAAAAGACATAATGGCGTCTATTTCATCTTTGTTCAGCCTGATCAAACCCATTATTTCTTTCAGCAGTGTGGTTCTTTCCCAATTTATACTATAATAAATCCACTGAGCCTCTTTTCTCTCCTTTACAAGGCCGTAACTCCTGAGTTTTGCGAGATGCTGCGAAATATTTGACTGAGACAATGAGAGTAATTCAACCAGTTCGCAAACACAAAGTTCCTTGAGGCTTAGAATCGCCATTATGTGCAGACGGGTGGGATCACCCAGCAACTTGAAAATGCCTGCATAATCGTTCAGTTCTCCTAAAACGTCCTGAGTTTGCATTTGTTTCACCTAACGTCTTTGAATATAATATCTGTTCGATTTCCAATGTGGGAGTATGGAACATCTTTCCACTCAAAATCAACTCTGCTGGCATAATAATGCTCCTCGGGAATTGACGGCAGGAGTGTGTCGATTATCCAGGAATCCTGCATTTTTTTCAGGTCCGAAATTGCCTGAGATAGTTCCTGGTCACGCAGGTTTGCAAGGCCGGATTCATGCTTTGTAATCTCCGGGTCAAAGAAATCAGCTTCCTCCACAACTTCAACTGCATCTTTGTTTGAGATCCGCTGAATTATATACCATACGCCTGCCCGGTCTCTGACATCCTGCGTATTGAACCTTATTCTGCCGCCGGTAAGATATTCGCCTACGTCGCCAAGACAGGGGCTGTTCCTTGACAGAAACCGGAGATCGGTTCTATCTATCGGCTCCTGGTGGAAAAGCGCTTTCAGGCCAACCGATAAAGCGTACGCCCCCCTGAACAGGCCATCACAGCCGTGTCCATGAAATTTTATCAGGTCTATAACTGTAATTTGCTTAGGTACTTTGGAATATCTTCCATGGCTTGATTGAGTATCTATCACGCGAAATGTTGGCAAATGAACATACCTAGATACCAAATCTGCCCAGAATTTTACATCAGTTTCAATCTCCATTGTATCCACTCCATTGGGCATTAGAAACTTATTACAGTGAAATTATCCCTCGCATATCTTGAAAACGCATCCCTGGCGAATTCAAGTTTTACATTCAGTGAATCAATTTGTTCCTGCATGTTCCAGTTCTTGACCTGGTTGGAACACGCGCCCGTGACTATTCCAGCCTTTATTGCTTCTGACATTGCCTCAATTATCTCCTGGTTGTCCTGATTCTTTTCCAGCATTCTGACTCCGTCAGTGAACAGGAAAATTTCAACGGTTTCAATCCCGTTTTCCTTTCTTGCATCATTAATACGTTTTGCAACGTGCAGACCGGACATAACCTTTGATCTCTGATCCAAACCTGAATTTATTACTATAGCTATCTTCTGACTCATAATTAATCCTTACTTCCGCATATGCGCATATACTTATTAAAACTATTGCCTGAGTGTTGCACCATTCTTGTGTACATTAGACAGGACATCTACCGCCCTAATCCCCAGTTTCTATAACTCCTTCTTTGATTCAGCAAGTTCGCTCCAGTCGGCGAACGCCCGCCTGATGACGAACTCATCGTCCGTTGATTCCCTCAGTTTGTCCAGAGCCCTCCCTATGAGAGATATAGACAATTGGTTCGCCTCCTAGTATTGAAGTTGATAAAGATTTGTCAGAGAATAATAGAAATTCTCAAAATCTATGAACACAGCGGCCAGACTTTTTTTCAGCCACGCAACATATAGATTGTAAAAAGGAAATATGATTTACTAACAAAAAATTCTAATCATGACCTCCCAGCTTACGCAAGAATTCTGAAATGAGCATGAAACCTCTCTGTGCAAAGACTTCCCTTTCCCCTTCGTCAACTGGTTCCATAAAATCTGCATACAAAAGAGAACCTTCTGTTCTCTCGCTTGAAAACATGTTGCGTAATTTGTCTAGAGATTCCTGTATTTGTGGTTCTCCCCATAATGATCCAACACTGAGACTATGTCGTAAGCATCTTTATGTTTGTACCGGTCTCCCAGTGCAATACCTTTAGTGCCGAGACACCCCACGACATTAAGCATCTTGAAATCAACTTCCGTCACAGCACCGTTCGGCATCTCACCTCTCAAGCTATACCAGTAATTGTGCTGTAGACTTAATTCTGCCCCCAACATAGTGCGCGCACTTAGATCTGGTTGCAGTTCTCTATGCCGATGTTCCCTCCCGCTACTTTGATCCGGGAGCGTGAGAAAATCCACAGTTATATTTCGATAAACCTCATCCTTTCCTTTTATACTCTTTTCGAACGTGAACCTTTTGCCTGTCGCTTGTTCCCAACCAATTTCCTCTATTAATTCCACAATTGTTTGGTACTCATCATTCCCTACACGATCAGGGTCCACAATCAGATCGATGTATATCGAGCCGACGTGTCTGAAATTGTCTTCCGGAACCTTGTGAGACTCCAGTAGCAGGTATGGCACCTAACCTCCAATCAAAACAATAGCTTCCTTATAAGGCCTTAATGTGCGAATCAATTCAACAAGGGCACTCTTTGAGGAAGCAATTAAATGATCTTCAAAATCAGACGAATAACGTGTCTTCAAGTGGAATTCACTTCCGTTAAGTTTTTCTCTAGAAGTTTTTCTGCCTGCTCTTGCCCACGGGCAGGGTATGTAAATAGATCTACATAGAGTTGGATGTCACTTACCACATTTACCTCTCTGATTTTTCTTAAATTCATAAAGATACCTTCATCATAGGGTTCAAAAATCCTGACATTTGCTCCTGAAATTGTTGGTCTAAGGTCAAGTTTCTTTATCAGAGAATCTATGTCACCGGATGCGTACACCCAAACATCATTGTACCTAACAAATGGTGATACCAAAGAAGCCCCAGCCATTCCTGTAAGTGCGTATTTTATATTCAGCCCAGAAGTCACCTTCGCGAACTTTGGTATTATTTCGTCCGGGGTTTTTGCAAAAGAGAAGTAGCCGGTTGATCTGCTCTTTTCAACTGTCCAGTTTGTTGCCCAATCTTTTAGAAGTCTTTTCGGGTCTACAACCCTAATGCTCCTGTCCTTTTCCCTTGAGACATAACCTTTATCTTCGAGCTGGTTTATGACGAAGTAAACTCCGGCAGGGCTCATTCTGCACATATTGGCAAGTCCAGTGATCTTCCATCTGGAATCTGGGGTTTCAAGGATCGCTCGTAAAATGCGCGTTGCTTTAGTTGCGAGTATACCTCTCTTCAGCTGCCTTTCTGTGTCCCTCTCTTTGTTGCTTATGCGATCTACGAGAACCGAGTCAAATTTTAGATATACATCCCCTATCAAATCAATATATCCAATGTTTTCAGAGGTCAAAATTTCCCTGGACTTCTCACTGACGTATGGGGCAGCAAATACAGGATATGATCCTTTGTCCATTCCAACCAATTTTTTGAGTCGATAAATGGAACTCTGGACAATTCTTGGTTCACCGCTGGACTTAACCTCAATTAGTAGGTTTTTTTTAAGTTCTCCCGTTCGAACTCTGACAATCAAATCCGCACGTTTCCCTTTGTCTACTGGAACTTCTAATGATATGTCTTCTATTTTCATGTTTGGTAATAGGTTGGGTAGTTTCTCAGCGAGATTAGCTATCGTTTCTCGCTCATTCATTGGACGGGATTTAGTAGAATACATATTTTTACCAACTGGTAAATTACCTAAACATATTTAAAATCAATGAGAGGTCTCAAATGACTTTCCCATAATCGATCTATTCATTCCAATGTATCCTCCGTAATAAGAACATCCAAACCAATTTGAGGATGCGGAGGGCCGGATTCGAACCGGCGGACCCCTACGGGAATGGACCCTAAATCCATCGCCTTTAACCTAGCTCGACAACCTCCGCAATGGTATCCTACATTTACCGGGACTATATTAAAAGTATTCAATACTGTTGGGGCCAAATGAAATGGTCTCTCACCCAATTTACATTCTCGTTGTATTTTGGATAACATCAGCATAAGGATTCTAACTGAATGAACGTAAATGGTGTTTCAGCTAAAAGTTAATTGGAAATTAGCAATAATCTGCGAAAATCCAGTATATGTCAATTATAAGGAGCAGGGAAACCTGGAACTGGAAGATTTCTTATATCAACCCTGAATAAAGATGCGCATGGATCATCTAGAGAGGCTTTCCAGGTATTCCCTTTCAGACCCTGATAACGTTTCCATTCTTGTTTTGAATTACTCTGCTGATCAGTTTGAAAAAATATTCAGTAAGATGGAATTCGTGACAGCAATCAGGTTCATTACCGAAATCTCCGGAAAATTGTCTATACCGATAAACTATGCAAACAAGGAGGTATCGGATAACACCTTAATCAGGAAATTCATCGACGAGAAGACCAGCGAAAGATCACGTTTTCTACCGGCGATGACAGCATACGATGACAGGTTCAGGGAAGGCTTCATGAGATATATCCCGCAAAAAGGAAAGGTCATATCCGTGAGAAGTGAAGATGCCTTCACCAGCAGCACGTTGATAAAATCTGTCTCGGATAGCGGACGAAAGGCCATATATATCTGTGGTTTCAGAACAGAAGTAGATGTGAATATAACCGCTCTTTCATGCCTTTCGCACGGCTTCTTTCCCGTGGTCGTTTCAGACGCCACTTCCACATTTTCAGAGCGTTCCTTTTATTCGGCACTGGATAGCATGTCGCAGGTGGTGGAGGTCATAGATACCAGAGATTTAATTAAGCTCTGGGGAGATATTGACCAGCTATGAACCAACCAACGATAGTGTTAATCGGGGGCATACCCGGCGTCGGCAAGACCAGCATGGCTGGCGAAATTGCAAAGGCGCTTGACATAGACATTGTACTTTCCGGAGATTATCTGCGTGAATTCATACGACCCTTTGGGGATTATGGAAAATTTGCCGTTATGGGCACGAGTGTATATGACGCATGGAAATACTTTGGTGAAAAGAACAGGGAAAATGTTATTAGTGGTTTCCTTGCCCAGTCTGAGGTCATGAATACCGGCCTGAATGCAATATTGCGAAGGGCTCTTAACAACGGCGAAAATATGGTAGTAGAGCAGCTGCATTTCGTTCCATCACAGCTTGAGAAGGATGTGTTTGCTTCAATAATTCCTCTTTACCTTTACATCAAGGACATAGAGGTCCATAGAGAACGCCTACGGGAACGGGTAAATTTTACTCATTCAAATTCTCCCGGAGAGAGGCTTGCTGAACAGCTCGAAACATATAGGTTGATGATGGAATACTCAATGGAGGAATCCAGAGCCCGTAATGTCAGGATATTTGAGAGCAGCGATTACCATGTGGCACAGAAGGAAATAATTTCCTACGTAACAGAACAGGAGAAGGAATCACATGACAAGCTTCAATGAAATGGGCGAAACGCTTCTGCATGACCTTCAACGCGATGACATCTTTCCAGAGTTGGTTGATTACAGCGTTTCGTATGACCCCGGGAAGATTACCTACGCTCTCGGCTACCCGATCACCGGCATCGAAAAATTCCTGGGATATTCAGATAAGATAATCAATATCGCAAATTTCCCCTCGGTATCCATAACAACAGACTTCTCCAGGGCTCACGCTTTTTGCCAGAGCCTGCCGGGTAGTGGTAAGGATTCAGTGATCCTTGATGGGCAGGTGGATGAGAAATATACCCGCCGGTCAGAAAAGGCGCTCAATTATTTCAAGTCCCTGTACGGCATCAGCGGATCTTTTCGGTTCTTTGTGCAGCGGGAAAGAAGGTACAAGGAGGCAAAAGGTCTTGGAGAGTCTGCTGCAATAGCCGCCGCAGTTTCAAGGTCACTTGTCCTCAATGTGTTCGGGGAGAAAGCGGTTAACGACGATCAATTTGTGAGCCGTTTCGCCAGGCTTGTTTCCGGTTCGGGCACAAGATCAGTTGCCGGCGGGCTTTCCATGTGGATGTCCTTTCCTTCGATAAGGGAAAGGATGTCAATCGGGTTCAGGCTGAATGCGGACATCGGGAAGCTGAATATTGCAGCGGCACCTTCCGCGTCAGTGTTGAGGACTGAGGACGCTCATGGCGTTGCCATGAATTCATTGTTCTATGATAGATGGGGTCAGGGAAAATTTCAGTCCTGCAGGAACATTGCCAGAGGCAATATCAGCGAAGATGATATAATGGCAACTGCCCAGACAGATTTCTACAGGATAAATGCGGTTCTCATGTCTTCCGGTTCAATAATCCAGAATCACGAATCCCTTCAGCTCATAGAAAAAATCATTGAATTCAGGAAGAAGAACGATGGGTTATATTTTACTTCAGATACGGGCCCAAGCATTGTTCTGATGAGCAGGGATTGTTCTATAATCAGCGAATTCTCGGAATTCTCCGGATTAAAGTTCCTTGAAGGCAGCATTGTGACAGAATGGGATCATACACCCTGCAGGGATAGACTCCATGATGCAGAGGAATACTTCAATGCATGACAAGTTTCGGCTGTTCAGAGTATGAACCTTTCCCTCTCAACGTTTCTCTTCTCTACCCCCAACAGGCTGCTGTCAAGCTCCTTTCCGCCGTAAAGTTTCACATTGCTGTGCCCGAAGTATACTGCAGCTGTGTAGCGGCCAATAGCATCGCCCTTCAGGATTCCGCTTCCGCTTGTTCCCGTGCTGATAACCATGTTAAGCTCCCTGAAAACGTATGGATTCATGTCCGTGGTGCTGTAGGAATAGTAACCTGCCCAGCTGGAAGCTATTTTTGCCCTTGAAGTTGCCGGGAAGTACGCGGAAAGAACTTGCGCCATGCTGTAATTGTAGAAATCGGGTTCCGGTTGCGGATCTTCCGAGAACGAGAAGTCCCTGCCGATATCGTCGGTAAGCCCTATCCACATTGATCGTTCCTTCGGGGCAGGGCGTATATAGACGCCGTGCGACGGCAGTATGGTAAAAGGCAGGACGCCATCCTTGTTTATGGGTGAATGCATCACGGTCTCCTCTATTTCTTTGCCCGTAATGGTGAATATCTGCCGCTTTTTCGGTCGAACATGGCTGTCAATTCCTACCGGATCAAGAAGAGCGGTGGTCCACACGTCCGTGGCAAGTATATACGTATCTGCGGATAGTTTTCCAAGGTTCGTGTCAATGGATGCTATTTTCTTCTTCTGCCAGTTGAATGGCTCACCAGGGAAATTGAGTGGGTCAACCGGCTCGAGATTTACTTTTTTGAGCTCCGTGCTGAATGAAAATTCCACCCCCATCTTCTTCAGTTCCTCGTAGTAGAATTTTGAAATCAGGTCCGGTTCTATAATTCCACAGTTCAGCCCCAGCAGTCCAGCATCAATATCTGCCAGATCCATCAACTGTTTCTCCTGTTCCTCGGGAATTAGCCTGATATTCGGTATCTGTGATACCTCATCCTTGCCCAGGACTTTCACCCTGGTGCGTTTCGAGAACTCCTCAACTACTCCGGATCCAATCTGTTTATCGTCCATCAGAAACAGGTAACCAACGAAGTTCATCCCGATGTCATATCCGAGATTCTCCTGAACGTGTCTGTAGAAATCAATTGTTGAGGATGACAGCTTGAAGTTGACTTCGGACGAAAACAGGTCCCTGAAACCTGCCGCGCTCTTGCCGGTATTTCCCTGTGCGAACGATGGTGCTCTGTCTATGACGAGTATCCTGAGGTTCCTGCTCTCATTCTTAATGTGGTAAGCTGTGCTGAGTCCTATGATGCCGGCACCAACAATGATCACGTCGTAGCTGGAGTTTTTCACGGTAGAGGATTACAGGAAGAGATTAAAATCCTTGTCTCACGGTTGCTGCATGCATTATTTCGGGAAGCGTGCTTTGTTCCTATATTCTTAAATATCCTTTTGCAAATCTGGGGAGCATGCAACATGGTGACGGAATAATATTAAGAGTTGCCGAGGCTAATTCAACCGACCCTGGTATGTCCCGAGTCCGGCTGGATGAGGATTCAAGGATAGCACTTGGAACCGAAATCGGCGACGTTGTCGAGATTGAAAAGGCTAAAAAAACTGTCGGGAGGGTTTACAGGGCAAGGCCTGAAGATGAAAATCGCGGAATGGTCAGAATTGACAGCGTTATGAGAAACAATTGCGGTGCATCGATCGGGGACAAGGTCAGGGTAAAGAAGGTTCATGCAGAGGAAGCAAAAAAAGTGACCCTTGCCCCTATAATAAGGAAAGACCAGCGGCTGAAGTTCGGGGAAGGCATCGATGAGTTCGTTCAAAAGTCACTCATGAGGCGACCGATGATTGAAACTGACAATATCAGCGTTCCTGGCTTAACGCTGGCAGGTCATTCCGGTCTGCTTTTCAAAGTCATTAAAACAATGCCCGGCAAGGTTCCGGTTGAGGTCGGAGAAACTACAAAGATAGAGATCAGGGAGGAACCAGCATCCGAGGTGCTAGAGGATGTTTCGAGGATAAGCTACGAGGATATCGGAGGTCTTTCCGACCAGCTCGGCAGGGTCCGTGAGATCATTGAACTTCCATTAAAGCACCCTGAACTCTTCGAGAGGCTTGGGATTCATCCTCCGAAGGGGGTGCTGCTGCATGGTCCGCCAGGCACAGGAAAGACACTTATTGCCCGTGCCGTGGCAAACGAGTCCGGAGCCAATTTCTTTTCCATAAACGGGCCGGAGATAATGAGCAAATACTATGGGCAAAGTGAGCAGAAGCTGAGGGAAATTTTCCTTAAGGCTGAAGATTCAGAACCATCCATCATATTTATAGACGAAATAGATTCAATCGCTCCTAAGCGTGAAGAGGTACAGGGAGAGGTGGAGAGAAGGGTGGTAGCCCAGCTGCTTACGCTCATGGATGGTCTCAAGGAGCGAGGCCATGTCATAGTCATAGGCGCAACAAACCGTCTCGACGCCGTAGACCCGGCTCTCAGAAGACCTGGCAGGTTTGACCGTGAAATAAACATTGGAGTTCCAGACAAGAAAGGAAGACTGGAAATTCTTTCCATACACACGAGAGGAATGCCGCTTGGAATGGATGATGAGAAAAAGACGCAGTTCCTGACTGAAATAGCCAACCTGACTTATGGGTTCGTAGGTGCAGATCTTGCTGCACTGGCGCGTGAAAGTGCCATGAACTCGCTCAGGCGCTACCTGCCTGAAATAGACCTGGACAAGCCTATACCCATGGAGATCCTGGAGAAGATGTCCGTGACCGAGGACGATTTCATGGAAGCCCTGAAAGGAATTGAGCCAAGCAGCCTGAGGGAGGTTACCATTGAGATCCCGAATGTGAAGTGGGATGATATCGGAGGTCTGGAAGCAGTAAAATCGGAACTCAGGGAAGCTGTGGAACTTCCTCTCCTTAAACCTGAAGTGTTCAAGCGGCTAGGAATCAGGGCCTCAAAAGGCTTCCTTCTTTACGGTCCGCCAGGAGTAGGTAAGACCCTTCTTGCAAAGGCTGTTGCCAGCGAAAGCAACGCAAATTTCATTTCCGTGAAGGGACCGGAGGTACTGAGCAAATGGGTCGGGGAAAGCGAGAAAGCGGTCAGGGAGATATTCAAGAAAGCAAAGCAGGTTGCCCCTACCATTGTTTTCCTGGACGAAATAGATTCAATCGCACCCAACAGGGGCAGCTATGGGGATTCAGGAGTTACAGAGAGGATAGTGAATCAGCTGCTTACTTCCCTTGATGGGATAGAGGTAATGCAGGGCGTGGTCGTGATTGCCGCAACCAACCGTCCAGACATCATAGATAATGCACTGCTCAGGGCCGGCAGGTTTGACAAGCTGGTGTACATACCGCCACCTGATAAGGAAAGCCGGTACAACATTCTCCTGGTTCATACAAAGAATATGCCGCTCAATAAGGACGTTGATCTGAAGAGAATATCCGAAAGGACAGACGGCTATGTTGGTGCGGATCTGGAGAACCTGTGCAGGGAAGCTGGAATGATGGCCTACAGGCAGAGCGCTGAGGCAACAGAAGTTACGGAAAAGAATTTCACCGACGCGCTGAAAGTCATTCGCCCTTCTGTTGACGAGGATGTTATAAAGTTCTACAAGGGGCTTGCCGACAATATGGGGAAGAATGTTGTGGAACGCAGGAAAACAATAGAAGAGACTGGCCTGTATCAGTAGGTACGGCCCTCATTTTTTTCCATTTTTAGATACTAAACAATGCCATTTTGGTATACCGCCCAATTGCAGTCATGAACTCGGTTATGAAGTTAAAACCTGGCTGAAATCAGAAATAATGGTTTCTCCTCTGACTAAGGCAGGAGAATCCACATTCCTGTTAACCTGCATCACTACCAATCCGGCAGTGGCAGATGCCCTGATTTCAGCTTCTGCATCTGAAAGGAATAAAAGACGATTGCACGGAATCCCTGTTGTCTGTGAAATCTTTCTATAGCTTTCAGGATCGGTTTTATTGCCGATGGACGTATCAAAGTAACCTTCAATGTAACGAGTCAGGTCACCAAATTTTGTTGTGCTGAAGATGAGTCTCTGGGACAGAACGCTCCCGGAGGAGTAGATAAAAACCCTCTTTCCAGCCTTTTGCCATCTGGCAAGTGATTCAGGCACATCCCTGTATACCTCTCCCTGCAGGTTGCCGTTGGAAAATCCCTCTCTCCAGATCAGCCCCTCAAGGTCCTTCAGAGGTTTTGCCTTACTATCCCTGCTAATCAGCCAGTTGCAGTAGTCCGCGACAGACTCGATGGTCGGACTATCTCCTGAATCACCAAGATCTGCAGGATCCCCACTTATAGCTCCATCTTCAGATCGCATGGTTCTCAAATCCTCAATAATTTTCCCGACCTCTGCATTATGCTCATGCTGAATGAGGAATGATCTCACCCTCTCTTTAGCGTAATCAAAAAGGGTTGTATGCACAAATTCCATGGGTGTTGTGGTCCCCTCGATATCAAGAAGTATTCCATCAACTTCTGTCAGAACCATCGCCACCAGATTAGTTACCCGTTTTATGTGGTTTCAGGAAAAATGGACCAAAGCAGACAGGTTCATATTTTGTGTCAACTCCATTATCAACATAATAAGGAGTCCAGCCAGACACATCCTGGAAAAGCCTTATTGCCCTGATATTCCGATCGGCGCAGAGGTCAAACCAGTGACGGGTGCCGCTTGGGACCCTCAACAGGTCACCTGCTTCCACCTCAATGGCAACAACATCAGATTTTTCGGGATGGATATGGAATATTCCGTGCCCCGAAATAGTGAACCTTACTTCGTCCTCCTTGTGCAAATGCTCTTTGTTGAATTTTGCAAGCATTGCGTCCAGGCCCGGAGTGTTTTCATTTATGTCTATCACATCTGCGGTAGTGTACCCGCCTTTGAGACTCAGTTCTGTTATCTCTGAATTGAAGGCCTCAAGGATTTTTTCTGCTGGCGCACCCGGGGGAGGAATTTTGTCCACGTTCCACACCTCGTAATCTATTCCTATGCCTGCCAGGTATTTGCGAGCCTTTTCAACGTCTTCAATTCTTATTCCTTTATCCGGTATATTAACTACGACCATTTTGATCCACCATACTTATTCATTAGTTTTTTTAGCTCATTTGGAAGTGTTCCCCTGTATGCGCATAAACATCGAGAAGGAATTCAATAACTTCAACATGCCGTCTTGCTTCTTCAAGAGTTGATCCCCACGTATAAAGTCCATGACCGCTCAGGAGAAAACAGTGGATTTCAGGGTGACCCTGCAGCAGTTTGTCTACCTTTACCGCGAGACTGTTCATGTCCTGGGAGTTCTCCAGAACGGGAAACCATTCAGAATGTTTGTGGGAGCTTACGCCACTGAGTCCCTTAAGCATCTCATATCCTCTTATAGTAAAACCACCCTGTTCCAGGAATCTCTGCGAAAGGATGCTGCTCCATACGGAATGCGTGTGATAAACTGCCTTGCATTTCAGTCGTTTCTCAATAGCTACATGCAGCGCACTTTCGCTTGAGGGGTTGTAAGTTCCATTAAGGACGTTCAGCCGGTCATCGACCTCAATAATCTGTTCTTCCCTCAGGTGTCCCTTATCCAATCCGCTCCCGGTGATTGCAACCCTGAAAGGTTCTGTTTGAAGCACTGCGCTCAGGTTGCCGCTCGTTCCAAATAGCCATCCACGTGTATAGAAATCAGTTGCAGCCTCAATTATTGCAGCTGATACATCCTTTCTTGTAATTATTTCAATTTCGCTATATTCTGTATTCCCGTTCAACCCAACAATTCCTCCGGTATTTCCCGTGCAGTTTCTGCATTTCTATCATATTATAGTGACCGCGTCGTTTTTACCCTGAGCACCCAGATAGCTTCTCTGGATACTCGTTTTTTTAGCATAGTACTGTTTTCCAGCACGTTTATGTTAACGCTCGCATTTTGAACCAGTATTTCAACATTACGAGTATCATCTGAGACACGAATCAGGTACACTGTTCCAATTTACTACAGGATAGTCTGTTGAACTCTTTGGGGGTAAGAAAGTAAAGAATATTTGACACGTTATGTGCATATTCCCAATCTTGACACCAAATCGTCTAAATATGTGTGCTTTTCCAATCATAAGTGATGATTTTCTTTTGTATTACAGGATTTCCTTTGAAAGTGATCAAGTAAATTTACCCAACTAATCCAAAGAGATCCCAAACAAATAATGGCTATTCTTTTTAAAGCTAAATTTTTCCCGTAAATCTCTCATTTGTACTGTTGTTATTTAAATAAACAGCTATTTCATAAACGCATCAATTGTTTAAAAATAGTGCAGGGACTAATTCACCTGCCTATATTTTTTTGTAAGGCTCTGGATTTTAAACCCATATTGGTAACGTAGGTCCTACGTATTGGGACCTACACGACCGAGACAAATAATAATATCATTTTGTGAAATATGGACAACCGCCACACTACGTGTGGCGGTTGTTAATTTCTATGGGTGATAGACCACAATCATATAACATCAGATGGACATCAAAATCTGGAAAGAATTACATGAGAGTAGGTATAGGGGATGAAATCACAAACTCGCATAATCCAGAGAAGTATGTAGATTGTATGCTGATTGAAGATAATAAATCCAAGTATGCGAAACTCTACATGGTGGGCGATAAAAATGAACGCTACAACAAAATGCTCAAACTGATCGCTAGAGAATACCTTCAAGAGATAGGTTATAAGATCAAAGCAACATACTATAGGACGACTAGCCGCAAATCACCTAAAAAAGCGAGAAAAAAGGCATCATAGCCTCATGTACATTACTACGTAATGTACATCGCGAGAAGACCGACAAAGTTTAAATATAGCAACTCGATATTTATTTACAGGTAAAACCAATGAGACAGTGTACCTTGAGATGCACGATCATAAGTTCTCATTGGTACTGTCTTTTTTAACACCATTTGGTCTTGTCTTCCTTTCTTCCAGGGAAAACGTTGTAGCTATTTGTGAAGTTAAGTAGGTTGATATATTCGCAGTTATACCAATTATATTTCTGAAATACACTCCAGGCGAGAAAATCAGCAAATTGAATGCCAGAAAAGGACTCTGATGAACTGTGATATATAGACAGCTTACCTATTGTTGAATCTTTCCTTATATGTTTCTCGAAATACTGATTAAAATCATCACGTAGGAACTGTTTACCCTTGGACTTGTCGATGCGGACTTCTAGATCATAGCCATCAATTATGATGCCATCTGCAAGAATTCCTGCAATATAATTGTAAAGTTTGTCTTTGTGTTCTTTCAAATTACGATTTTGTAATCTTTCTTTCACGAGAATTATATGAAACGCCTTTGCATCGTCAATTTCATTCAATTTTTCTATTACACTTCTCCTTATCGCTGGGGAAGAACTATTTGCCTTTAATTCTCGTGCTCCTTTCAACTCAGAACTATATTTGTTTCTTCTAAGGTTTTTAATTATTCTATAAAGTTTCCTTTGATCATTTACTAATAACGCTGAAATAACCAAAACGTCTGAACTTCCATGAGAGAAACCTAAATCCCCACTTTCATCAATATACAGGTATTTCAGCACAACTAGTCAACAATAATCCCGATACTATAATAATAATTTATGCTATGAAATCCTATATCAATAGTAAAATAGGCATTGCCTAAGTCAAATCCTGTTGAAAGTTTTAGCACTATTTTAAGCGACTTCCAGATATAGTGTCCAGCCTTTTGTTTGGTTCTGGACATTTTTAACTTCAGTCTCAGGAAGACCAAGGATATTAGATACTTCGCTCACGCCGTGATATGCGTTCCAAAGTTGTCTAAGTCATTCTGAGTATTCTTTGTTTCCTCAACTCTTGAAGTCCATCTACGCCATTGATTATTATGGGCTTTATTTTAGTTCTATGTGGTTATTCCGAAAGTGCTGCCCAAATTCAAAGGAATTTTGAAAGGCTTCAATGTCCTCGGAACACTCGTATTTCCCCTGTCCGTCATTATTATCTGACATGTTGAATGCATTGCAGACTCAATAAGTCAAAATTTTCTCATCTCATTGCTTAGCTCATCTGCACAATAATCTTAGTATGATTTTTGTTCACAGGAGGAATTTACAGGAGCCCCCCGCAAGATCGATTTAGAGGGACAGGCTCCCGCATACAGGCAGTACAGGTCAGTTGATACCGTGGATGCATCACAATAATACCCACATCATATGTATTTCTCTGCTGCCCCTCCCTGTGGTTGCATTATTTCTTCAATAGGCCTCGGTTAGGGTAATAGAGGCCAAACTTCCCTTTTCGTTCGAAATGACCTGTTTTAGGAGCTTCTAAGGAGTGATCTTAACTTCCATATACTTCCTATGTGATAATTTGGAAATGTCAGAATCGAGGCAGAGATCGAAATTCTATTACAAATCCAGGATACCATCAATCGATTCTAAAGCTCTTGAAACTGTACTAAAGGATAACTTACGCTATATTCACACTAAGAACTACAAAAAATCACAGAAATGAGCCTAAAAATTCAATTTCATTTAAATACTCTTTAACAGAATTTGTAGACGTTGATCTCTCGGAAAGTAAGGATTTTAACCGACAAGTAAGATGCGGAGGGCCGGATTTGAACCGGCGGACCCCTACGGGAATGGACCCTGAATCCATCGCCTTTAACCTAGCTCGACAACCTCCGCAGCGATATCCTACATTATTGGGAAGTATATTAAAAGTGTGCGAAAACGATTGATTGTGAGAAAGTTACCCTCCCATTAATTTTGATAGAAGCTGTATAAAAGATTTGGTGACATAGGTGGATAAATATGGGTAATTTACAGTAATAGCAGAGTGGACTATGCTAAACCGTTTAAATTATTGTAATAATTAAGATTTCAATAGACCGTCCAACCTGAGTCAGCTACAAGCACTGTTCCGTTTACATATGCAGATTGTTCCGATACAAAAAAGAGAGCGATTTTCGCAATTTCCCCAGCATCCGCAGGTGCAGGCATGGTACCGAATGTTTTTTGCATGACTTTTAATCCCATTTCATCTGGATGTTGGGAACCAATACCTATATTAGTTTTCACAGCTCCAAGAGCCATTGCGTTACATCGTATCCCCTGATCACCGTAGAATGCTGCTGCATGTTTCGTTAACCCAATCAATCCATGCTTTGATACAGTATATGCTGCACCTGCTCTTCCACCGTGCAATCCTGCAATAGATGCAGTATTAAGGATAATTCCATGCTTTTGCTTCAGCATCTGCGGTATTGCTGATCGTATCATTCTGAATGGTGCATTTAGATTTATATCCATAACTCTATTCCAAAGTTCATCACTGGTTTCTGCGACGGACATTGCACCGTCCATTATACCTGCATTGTTGCACAATATATCTATGCTGCCATATGTCTGAATTGCTGTGGTAATTATTCTTTCTACATTTTCCTTATCTCTAATATCTAAGGGAAGAGTTTTAGCGTCAATTTTGTGATTTGCCAGAATGGACTCAACATCTTTAAGTCTTTCAGGGACAACATCTACGAGCAAGAGTTTTGCCCCTTCACTTCCAAAGAGAATAGCCATCTCTTTTCCAATTCCGGAACCGGCTCCGGTTATTATAGCGACTTGGTCTTTTAATATATTTGCCATATGAATTGAGGTATGTAGCATTAATAAATATTATGATGATTCCCAATGAGCTCTCTTCTATTCTCTGGTTTTAATGTCTGTATAACGCTAAAGAGAGCATGCCTTACAGCCAGCACTGAAGATTTTACTTATGAATTCAGACTTCACCAGAGACGTTATGATTCCATTATCATAGAGGTACATATTGCAATAGACATACTGAGAAAATCATCACTTGTGGAACCCGTTATGCAGTCGGATAACGGTTCATCATTCATTGCTAATGAGTTCAAGATCGTGCTGTGGGAGAACCATCTAACTAAAAAAATTAATAAGGTCACACATACAATAGCAGAATGGGATCGTTGAAAGAGCCATCAGGACCATGAGGATATCCCTGGTGCCGGTGATACTGACAGATTACGAACAGGCTAAATGTGAGATCTCCCGAATCATAAGGCACTATAACAATGAGAGAGTGCACTCCTCACTGAACTATCTGAAACCGATATCGTATTACGGCGTAGAACCTAATATTCTTCTGGCGGAGAGAGAGGCAAAGATCTAGAAGGCTAGGATATTAAGGAAGGAATTAAATATGAACTCAAGAAAAGAAAGTGAAACGGCAGCAACTGTCTCTTAATTATTTTCCTGATCTGTCCAGATTTAAGAGAAAAAGTACACACCGGAGACACAGGAACATCAAGCCATAAGCAAAGGGACCAGAAAAGTATGGAATTCAATGGAACCCAAACTCATAGGTATGCCCAACAAATTTTCTAGGCACCCTATGTAAAAAATATATGGTTAAATATGGAAACATATTGACTACGCTGGGTTAACCCATAAGATGAAAGGGAGAAAATATTTATGCAGGCATCTGAAAAGGTTGTAATGGATTACATAAAAGCCATGGATGAGCGCAGGTACGATGCGGCAGAAGAACTTCTGGACCAAAACATCAAAATTTATGGCCCAGCAGGAGAAGGTTTTGGTGGCCCAAAAGGCTTCATCAATATGATGAGAAAATTCCCTGGCCGTTATGACTTGAAGAAAATGTTTGTTGACAGGGATGAAGTGTGCCTTCTCTACGATTTTGGAATGGAGGGTAAATTGGTTTATATGAGTTCATGGTACAAGGTAAGGAATGGGAAAATAGAGTTCATAAGGACAATATTTGATCCCAAGGCGTTCGATGAACCAGCATAAATGAATATTAATATGATCTCTTAATCCTTGTTTAGTTCTGTGAATAATTTCATTTGAGAATTTTTCTCATATGCAGGGAATGCATCAGCTTGTTAATTCTCGTTGTGGGAAAAAATTAGACAGTATTCACATGAAATCTCATAGGTTAATTTTTTGCTCGTCAATATTTCATTCAAATAATTCTCAGTTGTACCTCAACACTATTGATAATCTATAAAGAGTGAATCAAGCGTTAAATTAACCCTGAATAGGAGATTCTCAACCGACGCTATACTAATATCTAGGTTTCCGGCAAGTGAGAAATCATATACATTTCCGCTTAGTTTCTATGCAGCATCACTGCGAAAGTCCTCTAAACCTTGTCTGCGCAAAAGATGTGTTATAATATGTATAAATCAGCTTAAAAAAGGATTTTATAACACGCAGCCATATACTGCTGAATGTTTGAATCCTCCTTCAGGAAACTTGGTATTATTTCAAAAAATAATCGAAAGAAGATTATCATTTTATGGGTTATCCTCTTCCTTGTCATGCTTCCATTTGCATCGCTTCTATTCAGTGAAACTTCTTACAATCTCACCAACAGCATCATAACCAAGAACTCGATGTCTTATGAGGCAAGTTCTATACTCGATTCACAGTTTCCCTCATCAGCTTCCGGGGGGAGCGCCTCTTCTATTATTATAGTAACCAATAACACGCCAGTAAATAATCTAAAGGATTCAGGTAACCTTCGGAACCTTACTGATACTCTGAACAGTTACTTTGAGACTGTTCCTGGATACACCAACACAACTTCTATATATGGGTTGGAAAACACTACCTTGCATGAGACTGTCCCTGGTTTGAAGGCGGGACTTTCGGGCACAGCCAGTCTGATTAATGGCACAACGGAATTCTACAATAACATCAACAGCACTATGGGATTTGAATATGGTCTTCCTGCACTGTATCTAAATACATACGCAAAAATATTAATAACGGAAAATGCGAGTTATGCAAGGAATGCTTCTTACAACACCACAATAAATGCCTCCAAAAATATATCAAATATAATTCCGTTAGCGGTACTATATACCAATACATTTTCTCAATACTGGAATGCAACTGAATCATCCAACCTGACATCGACTAGGATATCAAATATGAGTTTGGCAATAAATAGTACCTTAAATAATGGTAGTTTCCAATATGCATCGAGGTCAATTTACCCTCTTATGTATGAGATACGTAATTTTACCTCACTTCATTCCTATAATAGCAGTCCATCGAGTACTACATACAATACAAGTTACTTAATAATTAACGGTTCATATTCAATAAATGCAACTGCTTACGGGTTTATTGCCTCATACCTTAACGCAAGCGTATCCCGTTTTGTCCAGAAATCCATGAATATTGGGCTGAACCCCACTGCGGATTCGATCAAAAACCTGAGCGTCTCTTTTCAGGTAAATGCCACACTAAACGTTTTTGCGCATAACCCACTTGTTTCTGTTAACCCATTGTCCATTAACAGTTTTGTTAACTTTTTGTACGGTACCAATGCCAGCATTGCGACCAGTCAGGAGATGTTGGATAACGACTTCTCAAGTTTCGCAATACTTCCGAGTTCTTACGTTTACCACCAGTTTGTCGGATACGACAACAGCACAACCATACTTGTTGTGTCATTCGACCAAAATACCTCAGCCTCGCTCATAACTTCCATTGACAACATCACCTCCACTTACAAAAGTACAATTCCAAACAGCGTCTACCTGGTGGCCGGGTCTTCAGCCCTGGATAATCAGCTTGCTGGTGAATCCTTGAACGGCATGGCTAAAGCACTCATTATCGGAATAATACTTTCAGTCGTGATAATAGGACTGTTTTTCAGGTCACCCATAGCTGCATTCATTCCTTTGCTGATTTTCGGATTCTCGGCAGTAATCTCCATGGGAATCAACGGGCTGATTTACAAATATGTACTTCACACGTCTATTTCATTTATAACACCAACTTTGCTGCTTATATTGATCCTTGGGCTGACCAGTGATTATATTGTGTACATAATGTCGAGATACAGGCAGGAGCTGCGTAAGAATAGTGCCGACCCCATCCCGGAATCAGCTCAGTGGGCAGGACACGCAGTATTCACCTCTGGATTGACAGTCGCACTGTCTTACATAGTCCTGTGGATTGCTGATGTCCCGATATTCAGTGACTCCGGTCTGACCAATGCAATAGGCGTTTCAGTTTCTATAATGCTGGCAAACACCCTCCTTATTGCGCTGCTCGCAACATTCGGCAAGAAATTGTTCTGGCCATCAAAGATTGCAGAAAACAAGAAGTTCCCTTTTGAGCATACCATGACAAAAATTGCTGGTGGCGTGATCCATAACAAGAAGAAGCTCACAGTGGTTTTTGTCCTTGTCACTCTCCTTGGTTTATATGTTTATTCCGTGACCCCAAGCAGCATGGATGTGTTCAGCCTTGTACCCAGTAGTAGCGGAATTCAGGCACTCGAACAGGTCAATGCATCGTTCCATGGTGATTTTTTTGACAGAGGTTATGTCATACTTAATTTCTCTTCGCCATTGATTGTCAACGGGCAGTACAATACTACCGAGCTGAATCAGGTGACGGGTGTTGAAAAAGCGCTTATGACGGATAACGCAATAAGCCAGGTATATGGCCCCACATATCCTTTTGGCTATAATGTCAACATATCAGCCGTGGCAAATTATCCTGCCCAGGATTCTAAACTCTATTACGAGTACATGAATGATTCAATAGGGCAGAACCCTCATTATGCCATGATCACTTTCCAGCTTGCCGAGGTTGCATGGAATACCTACTCATCAAACGCAGTAAGCAATCTTCCGGGTGTTATCGATAAAGCCACGACAGATCCCAGTTACACTTACGTTGTCGGGGGTCTTACACAGGGTCTGAACGACGCCTATTCCTACACCGCACAGACATTCTCCAAGCTGGTTCCTATCCTGGCAATTGCTGTCTTTGTTGTACTGATGATACAGCTAAGTTCGCTCCTGACGCCAATAAGGCTAATCATCATGGTTATGGCCTCAGTAGTAGTTTCACTTGCAGTCACATATATAATCTACTTCAACGTGCTCGGATTGCCCATCCTCATTTTCCTGCCTCTGTTCAGTTTCATAACGCTACTTGCTGTTGGGTTGGACTACGACATATTCATGATAACCAGGGCCCGTGAGGCGGTTATCAAGGGCATGAGCAATGAGGATGCCATTCGTACAAGTATCATAGAGAATGGAGGCGTCATAATAACGCTCGGTCTGTTGCTTTTCGCCATCTTTTTCTCCCTGACTTTCAGTGGAATAGGCATAATTCAGGAAATAGGAACAGGTCTTGCTCTAGGGGTCCTGATTGATACTTTCATCAGCTGGCCTTTCTTTGTCCCTGCAATAATGCTTATCATGAAGAAGTATAACTGGTGGCCCTCCAAGATGTCTAAGGAAAGGTAAGCATGAAGCACATTGATGGCAATAAACCGGAAAATTTGCATTTCAGGTGGAGTCCGCTAAACAAACTTGTCTCTACAGTTTCGAGTGGCGAAATAATATCGGTTTTAGTTCCGGATTCGTCAACCTGGCAGATCCAGAGGCATTTCAGGACTGAGGAAATGAAGCGCATTGATTCTTCCAGGTATGACGGTGCAGTGGGGCCAATCTATGTTGATGATGCTGTTCCTGGGGACACGCTGGAAATTGAGCTTGTTGACATGAAGACGGGCAGCTGGGGTTGGAGCGCAATAATACCTGAAATGGGGCTGCTCAAGGACACATTCAGTGAAAAGCTCATGATCTGGAGTATAGGTAACAGCGCCGTTTCTGAAACTGCAGGATTTCTTGAAGGCATTTCAATTCCGCTTCACCCATTCCTTGGAGTTGTCGGCACTGCTCCGAAAACCGGGGAAAATGGCATGATACCTCCGCAGTATTTTGGTGGAAACATGGACAACAGGTTGCTGGGAATCGGGTCCAGGATATACTTACCCGTAAACGTGGATGGTGCATTGCTTTCTGTATCAGATCCACATGCTGCCCAGGGAGACGGCGAGGTATGCGGTACAGCCATAGAGACATCTGCAGAAGTTCTCCTTAAGGTATCGCTGATAAAAAGCAGTACCATAAAGTTCCCGCGTGCCTACTCCAAACACATTGCAGCCTCTGATTGTACTGTGGCAATGGGTATCTCTGACGACCTGAAGGATGCTGCTAAGATCGCCCTTTTGAACATGATGGATGAGCTATCTCACTATGGCCTGACATCCGAGGAAGCTTACATTCTCTGCAGCGTCTGTGGCAACCTGAGCATCAGCGAGATTGTTGACGAACCCAACTATGTTGTTTCCATGTCTGTCCCGCTCTCTGTTTTTTCAGGCAGAAAATTTTCTCGCCGAAAGTCGTAAAAATACGAAGACCTGTGGCTGAGGGGATAAGAAAAGCATATATACAAACCTCCAATGCTGACTAGAATTCGATGAAAACTTACCTTGATGTTACATTCTTCAGTGAAGGAGCCAAGCCTAGCGAGATAATAAACAGGCTGAGGTCACTCGGATTCAAGCCGGTTATCGGTGAACATGACATGGTTTACGAATGGGGAAGCAGTGCGTCAACTGACGACTCCATATGGTTCGCAGATAAGATACAGGCTACCCTTGAGGGCTTCAAGATAATGTTTCATATAGAAACTGTTTCTGACTGAAATTTTCCGGTCCCGATTCTGATTTTTTTTACACTTATGCCGTTGGTAAAAAGTACGCAGAATTTCAGTTTTTAAGTCCGGAAGCAATAGAATCTGAAAGTTTTAATTTTGGTGCTTCGAAACATGGAGCAGGCATAACGGGATAAATCATCCGGGTCTGTATGGCAGTCGCCTGACATCGGAACAGTGGGAGCAGGTTATTGTGACAATACCTTTCTTGATGCGCATCCTGCTCTTCCCGTCATAAAGGTGCTTGCATCTCTTGCAATATGATCTTTTTATGCTCTGGGGAAGCGTTATATCCATGCGCCTGGCGATACTTTCTGCTAAAATAATGTACCTGGGTTCCATTTCATGAGAGGCTGCAGCAAGTTCCACAAGTGATTTAATGCGATCTCTGGCTATGAGTTCAGCATCCTTCTTTGATAATTGCAGCCTTTTCTCATGCTTCAAGGTGTACCATCTGCTCCTCATCTGAACCGAGTTCTTTAATAACTCCGTAACTCGTGCTCCTGCCTGTTCCCCCGTAGCGGTTGTTTCGCTTTGCAGGATTACTCTTCCATGAATATTTGAATGAATCAAGGTTGTTACTGGCTGAATTTTCCTGTGGACAGCAATACCGCATCTTGTTCCAGGGCATTAGTGACACCATAAATATTCATCCGGAAGTCCCGGTCAGGAAATTACCGAGACGGTTTTCTATTATTTCTCCCTTATCCAGCACCATGTTTCCACCCATAATGACAGAATCAGGGAATATTGCATCAAACCCGCCGAATGGAGAAAGAGAATACTTTGAATGGAGGCGTTCAGGGTTAACCCGCCTCATGTTGCTTGGCCTGTACGCCATGAAATCAGCCCTGTACCCGATATCAATGACGCCTTTCTTCAGCCCGAACAAACTTGCGGGGTTCTGTATGGCGGTTCTGTAAAACAGGTCGAGATCAAGCACATGCTTCGAAACGAGTCCAAGCAGGAGGGGAACTCTTGTCTCGACACCTATTATTCCAGACTTGGCGTACTGGAACTCTTCTTTATCCTGAGCTGTGTGCGGGGCATGATCTGATGAAATTATATCTATATCTCCAGAAAGGTAATGCTGCAGGAGATTCTGCTGTATCTCTCTTGATCTCAATGGCGGGTTAACCTTGCCATCGGGTCCAATATCAAGCTCATCGTTCAGCAGAATATGGTGTGGAGTAGCTTCATAAACAATCTTTTTCCCAGGCGTGGCCGCGATAGAATTATAGTCGGATATGTGCGTGATGACGCTTTTGTCCAGGTTGTATTCCATTGCTGTTCCTATTGCAAGTGATTCGCATATTGAAGGTCTTGAAAGATTGTGCTCCCTGAGGTTTCGTGCCTCAAAATGATTCTGTGCAAGGCATTTCTGGTCCTCAGCATGGAACATCACCGGGATACGCTTTCCGTTGAGGGTCTTTATATCCTCATCCCTTACTGAAACGCCGTTGGTATTTGTGCTGCCTCCCAAATATATCTTGATACCGATGCTTTTCTTTGACAGCAGGGCTGCATTTGACCCGTTATACAGGGAGTACAGTCCGTAGTCACAATAACTTCTTCCTCTGATGCCGGAGAGCTTGTTATCAAAGCGTTCATGGTCAGTTATTGGGATTATATTATTCGGCATATCCATGACGGTGGTGGTTCCGCCATAAATGGCACTCATAGATCCTGTGGAGAAATCCTCCTTCTCCGTCTCCCCAGGGTCGCGGAAATGCACGTGAGTATCCGTAGAAGCAGGCATTATTCCCCCGTCAATCTTCATGACCTTGTCACCGGTTATGGTCTTCCTGATTTCCGCAATATTGCCGGACCTAATCCCAACCATAAGTTCCTGGAATTTCCCCTGGTAATAGAATCGCCCGGATATCACCAAATCATTTGTCATTCGTACCTAAACTCCATGAATTTCACCCCACACGTATTTGTGGAACTGCGGGAGAACTCTTACATTCAACCCGTCGGAAATAACGGATTCGACCAGAAATTTTGCGTCTGCACCCCATGCAGGCTGGAAAACTACGTTTAGATCCCTTTTCAGGTTCACCAGGAAGTTCTTTGAAAATTCATAGTCGACGATGTCTGCAATCACAAATTTAAGGTAGTCGTTGCTGCGGATGAACTCGAGGTTCTTGGGCCTGAATGACTTTTCCTCGCCGGAGGAGGGTGTCTTGACGTCCATGTCAATGCTCACGCTGGGGGTAAAGACGTATCTGCTGATATCAATAGACCCGCTGGTCTCAATCAATACACTCCTGCCCATTTCAGCCACGGAGTGGACAAAATCTTCAGCCTCGGCCTGTATCAGGGGTTCACCCCCAGTAAAGCAGACCCATTTTTCCCTGGCCTGCCTGACAGTGTCAAGCAGGTCCTGCAGAGGCATTTCATATCCGCCGGTGAAAGTGTACGTGGAATCACACCACCTGCATCTCAGGTTGCACCTGTTTGTCCTTACGAAGAGCATAGGTATGCCCATGTAAATACCCTCACCCTGGATACTGTGAAATATTTCCGTAATCCTCATTTTTATATACAGTCATTGAACGGCAAATAATTATATTTTGCATACCTATGGTACAGCATGAACTACAAGCAGATTTTTGACTACGCTCGCGAAACGGACACCATTCTCATATTGAACGGCGGAGAGGGTTCAATAGATAAGACATTCTTCTACCTCACAGGTGCTGAAAGCGGAATTTTCGAAGGGTCAGCACTGATAGTCACACCTGAAAAAATTAAGATAATAACGTCAAACCTTGAGGAGGAGTCTGCAAAGTCCACCGGGCTTGATACTCTTGTCTTCAGTTCAAACGCCGAGAAAAATAAAATACTGCAGGACGAGTTGAAGGGCATCAACTCCATTGGCCTCAACTACTCATCGCTCACTCTTGACAGGTACAAAGAGCTTCTCAGGATTATTCCAGACAAGGAGTTTGTGGATGTTTCTAATACGATTGCTGAAGCCAGGCGCCTGAAATCGACTGAAGAACTCAATAAACTCAGGGAAGCTGCAAGGATAGGAAGCACTGCCGTTGAAGCTGTTGTTCAGGAACTGAAGGAGGGCATGACCGAAAGTGAACTCTCAGCCCTGTTTGGATACGAGATGATGAAGTTGGGCGCATCCGAACCTTCATTCAGCACCATAATTGCTTTTGGTTCGAATAGCTCAATGCCTCACTACTCACCAGGATCAAGGAAACTGAAGAAGGGTGATTTTGTTCTTATGGATTTTGGAGCGCTCTACAAGAGGTACTGCTCAGATATAACCAGAACAGTTGTCTTCGGGAGGGCCTCTGCCGAGCAGAAAGAGATGTACGGTGTGGTTAAGCAGGCACAGACAGACAGCATGAAGGCAATAAAGGCAAATGTCAATGGCAGGGACATAGATGGAATTGCCAGGAAGATAATTGACGCAAGCAAATATAAAGGCAGATTCATCCACTCCTTGGGCCATGGCCTTGGAATGGACGTGCACGATCATCCTGCACTGTCCAGCGGATACGATTTCCCGCTCAAGGAGAACATGGTTGTCACGGTCGAACCTGGAGTATATGTACCTGGTGTTGGTGGTGTGCGCATAGAGGATGATGTCATAGTGAAGAAAGACGGTTTCGAGAAGATAACTACCGCACCTTCCGACCTGCTAGAAATTTCATGAGCAGCACTGTCGAAATACTGCCAGCAGACGTATTTGGACTACCAAGGGTCAAGGAGATCGTCGAGTCTCCTGACCCGACATTATCCATAGTGAGAAGAACTGCCATAGATTGCATCGATAACCTTGTCTCTGATGAGTACAAGCCTTCTATATTCAGCAACCAGATTTTCATGTTCACCCTTTGGCTTTTGCGCTACTTGGGCGAGAATGTCCTGATATCCCGGTTTATCAACGCGCAGAGGGATATACTTACAGATGAGCTTTCAGGGCTGGAGAATGAGGACGTCGAGGACTACTGCAACAGGATGGGCATGAATATAATCTATGATGTTGAAAGTGAAGTTTACAGGGTACCGTTTGACACGTTTATCAGGAACAATACCAAGATAAGTGGAGAGAAATACAGGTTGACTTACCAGCCGGTTATCAATGGAACTATCTATGCAGGTAAGGATACTGTGATCAAGATAGCCCGGGAGCACTTTGTAAAGGTCGTTTTCAGTTTTGTCGAGGGCCTGTCAATGAATGATGTTACTGAGGCGTTTGAGCCATACGCGGATTTCATTTCTTCAATGAGGGTACTTTACGAACAGCTAAAATCAAAGAGAAAAGTTGATCTTGGCGAGGTGGATGCAACAAAGTTCCCGCCCTGTATCAGGGAATATATATCTGAAATGAAGTCGGGTGTCAACCTGCCACATCTTGCCAGGTTTACTCTGGTCTCATTCCTGCACAAAACCGGGATGACGAGTTCAGAGATCATAGAGCTTTTCAAGACTGCTCCTGATTATAACGAGAAGATGACAGTTTACCAGGTTAACCATGTCACCGGTGAAATATCCGGCACCGAATATTCTCCGCCAAAGTGCGCTGTACTAAAATCAAATCACCTGTGCTTCATGGGTGAGGATACGCTGTGCAACCAGGAATGGTTAAGACACCCGCTTCAGTATTACCAGATCAAGAAGAAGCATTCAAAGTAGTTTTCTCTCAAGCATCTTTATGATAGTGGATTTTTTTAAGCCGGATTCAACAACATAAATGTTTCCGCTGAGCCATGGAGCCCTCGGATACTTCGCCGGACGAACTTCAAACTTGGCGTTTATCGAACGAAGCAGTTCATCAAGTTTCGACTCAGAAAAATTCTTTGCAGCGTTACGGGAAACCCTGCGTCCCAATCGCCGGGATATGGAGTTATTGAAATACTGTGAATAGAGGGTGATGGTCATAGGAGAATTGCGTTAACAGTTCCTTCCTGGCCGGGTCTCGAAGTTATCCTTGCTTCGCCAATCTCTGTCATTATAACAGTTCCCTTGTTCATTATGTTTCTCTGCACATAATGCGGGTTGGCCGGGTTTTCCTTAACAGTCACTATTTTTGTCTTCTTTGTTGTCTTGTCTTTTGGGTTGTAAACATTAGCTTCTGCTGCCAGCATGACTGCCACCTTAGTGTTACCGCCAAAGCCCCTGAATGTCTTCCTTGAGGTTGCGCCGATCTTGGTCAGGGTTGGTTCCCTTCCCAGTTCATACCTGCGCTTTGATCTTGATCTTACTAGCTTTCCGCCTGTAAATTTTTTTCTAGCCTTTCCCTGAAATATTGTCATTAAACTTTTTCTCCCTTGATTAACAGAGTGACCTGCCTCTACCGATTGTTTAGTGGGATAAATATTTTTCATCTCTTTCTGGAGAATACTTAGGGTGGAACGGATGATCCGGCATCTATTGTTTCTTTATCATGAATATTCCGGAGATTGAAATAACTACACCGGCCACAAATGTTGTGAATCCAGCTAGAATCGTAGCGGCAAGTTCATCAAATAAGTTGGGAGGAAAGTAGGCATAAACATAATTCGGCATTGAATCTCCATAAATTACGAAGTAATAATTTCCCACACCCAAGTTATAAAGTTGCAGGCCCCCAAGTGCTATAGACGGTGTGATTGCATATGTTGCTATATTAGATATATTGAGACGGAGCAGATCAGAAGCCGATATGAGACCAAGGGTACCCGTGGTGCCGTTCCCGAATACGACAAATGTTCCCCGATCAGTGGCATTAAATTCAGTGGAAACAAATTCCCCCCGGGAGTGAGCAACATAATGTGATGATAACGTTGCAGTTCCGGAAATTGCTACGCCTCCAAGTATTAGTATGGCTATTCCGACAAGTAATATTACTATGCCAGCTTCCAGGACCTTCTTTCTCAATAAAAGTGCATTGTTCAGCGGTTTAAAAAGGAAACGGGGGAGGTCTTGATTGAGTCAACATATTCTACTGTGATAGAGAATAGATTAAAGCTCCGGGTAATGCCAGAGTTTACACTATCGATGAATGACCTGGTCGTGAAGAAAGCCACCATAAACGTGGATCAGGTGATGAAGGACGATTCCACGGAAGATCAGAAAAACTCTCCGAAAAGAGGATCTAAATCGCTGTATACAACAAGAAGTGGGATAATGAGGATCAATTCCTTACAGGATATACCTAGTGGGGTGCACCTGAGTATTCTAGGGAGAGCGTGAGCAATTTCTTCCTTCAGACTTCCATAATAAGGTAGGTAATGGAATTTCTAAAAATATTTATCTATTTTCTTTTGCTAGGTGAAAAGTAAAGCATATGTCTAGACAGCATAGAATTGCAGTTGTTCTGATAATAGGGTTGATCATATTGACTACAACTATAGTTTATCTGGAAATTAATAACGCTCGACGGGGAATATTGGATGTCCATGTTAGTGCACTGCAGAAGTCCATTACCCAAGGCGATAACTTGACAATAATGTTGAATGTTTCAGCTCATGATATTCACCAGGAATTCAAAATTGATGGCATTACATACTTGAAAGGAATCCAGCTGGCATATTACGGTATTAATAAGACCTCTGCTGAAGAAGGCGGTCCCGCACTCGAATATGGTCTAGCAAAGTATACTTTAAACTCTATGAGTGGGAGTGTGAGAATTCAGTGGAACTGCACCGTTGTTAGCGGCGGTCTCAATTATACCCTTGCCCCCGCCGGTTACTATCGACTGTTTGAGGGTGGAAATATAGGTGTGGGCACGCCTTCCAATACCATAGTCAATTTTAGTGTTGCAAACCAGACGATATCAGTGTATGGCACTTATGGGTCTGTTACCTCAAACCACACCAACGTTTCTCTAGCTGCCCTGCCTTTCGGAGTCTCCGATCATATCCCTGTAAGTGTATACGTAAATGTCACTTTAAATGGGAATATTATAGATAAATACACTTTTGGCGGCACCGTTCCGGTTTATAAAAACTATACATTGGTCACAAGCACGCAGAGTAATGATTACCAGACACAAATTCGTATAAATACTCCCATAGGTATTATCCTCATGGTAGAGAAATTGGGGCTTCGGGCATGAAACTTCTCGAGTGCACAGATATAAGGAAAAGCTACGGATTGATTAAAAGAAGCGAAGCGCTGAAGGGCGTTAGTCTCAGCTTGGAGAGGGGACAGTGTTTGGCAGTCGTTGGTCCCAACGGTGCTGGAAAAACCACACTTCTCAGGATTCTTGGCGGAGTAATTGCGACTTTTCAAGGGAACCTCAAAGTGAGAGGAAATATAGGTTACTGTTCGGAAACAACGTCTAACTATCCTTACCTAACCGGATATGAAAATCTTAATTTTTTTGGAGAAGTCTCTGGGTCGTCCACAGAAGTCACGGAGGTTCTCAGAAAGGTAAGACTTGACAATGATCGAAAGTTAGTCTTCCAATATTCCAAGGGGATGAAACGAAAACTTGAGATTGCCAGAAGCCTAATACTTGACGCAGATATTGTGATCATGGATGAGCCCTTCGATGGGCTGGACCCTATCATCTCAAAGGATATAGCAAATATTTTGGTCCGCCTAAAAGAAGAAGGCAAAGGGATAATACTGACGAGCCACGATCTCTACCGTATCCAGGATGTTGCGGACGAGGTTTATTTCATGTCAAATGGCAAATTCTCAAGACATGAAACTCTCACGAACTTTCTGCGCCTTAAGGTTGGATTTCAGGACAAAGCTAGAAATGGAATAGACCTGTCTTTCCTGGGTAGACGTCTATTATTTCAGAACAGAGATGTCGCGTATCTTTCCCTTGAAAACACAGATCAGATTTCTGATTTGGTGGAAGAGATGATGAGGAACGGCGTCAAGATCAAAAGTGTTGGCCTCGAGCCACTGGAAGACCTGTTTATGGAGATATTCAATGAACAGACTTAGAATATCAATCGCAGAAATAAAGCTATACTGGAGACACGCGTCTAGATCATATTTCTGGATAATCATCGCCCTTGGATTCACATTTCTTTCGATTCTGGAGGTATACAGCCTTACTACAAGCTACCGTTTTGACATTTATCCTTTAAAATGGGATTTTTTTTCAGTGCTTGAAGGCTCTATGAATTACTGGCTAATTTTCATAGTCTCCGCTTCATTGCTGATATCCGAGGAGAGGGAGGACGCGACGTGGGATATCATGAGATCCATGAAAGCAAGCAAGGGCGCCCTGTTAGCCGGAAAATTCATATGGTTGCAGCTTTTTTCCCTTATTCTTTTGATTGTGAGTTATGCAGTAACTGCGGTCTTCTTGCTGTCTAATGCCATAACGTTCAGCTGGGCAGATGTCCCGCCTCTTGTCTCAATTCTGCTCTCATTCTGGGCCTTAACCGCGCTCTTTAACGTATTCGGCCTGCTGTTCTCTTCCATGTTCTCTAAGAAGATAACTTCCGTGGTTGCAGTTATCGCTACCTGGATATTGCTTTCCGTAATAGGTGCGGGCATAATGAGTTCTTCGTATGTAGAGTCGTTTTTCACCCCCACCACACCCGGCCCAACCGGTCTACCTCTTATCTTCAAGATTGGAATTCTGTTGGACCCGTACTATTTTGTTGGCATGGTTGCCGATCTGAATTCATTGTATCTTATTGATGTTCCTGTTGGGCCAAACAACGGGGTTCAATTGTCAACTCCGGTACTTTTTTTTTCGCCGGGTTTCGGATACATCTGGATATTCATGGCATTTATTTTAGTCTGTACTTTCCTGATCTATATTCTGCTGAGGGTTAAAGATCAATGGGGGGTATTCGGCGGACAGTAAGGCAAAGAATACCGCAATAGCTGTGATCATAGCTATTATTTTCGTCATTGCGATTTAGTACAGCGTTTTGACTTCCGGTATCGCCAGGAATAACACAGGCGAAAACGGCTCGAAAGGCCTCACGCTTTCAGGAATGACATTCATAGTGAAAATAAATGAGAATGTTGTTAGTAAATTATCCGATCACACATACTTCAATTTAACAGCAGATGTAAGCGAATTATTCATTGTGACATATACTAACAACACGTCGGGTTCTGTATATGCTGTAGGACCAAATGGAAATATTTTGGACAAAGTTGGCGATAACGGCATACCTGACTTCTACGCAACGGCAGCTTCTTACTCTGATCCTCTGGAAGTCGTTATACTTTCGGGGAACTGGACACTAATTGCTTCTATTTCCGGTTTGGGCAACATACATTTCATTGTTGCGATCAGCTAGAGAAGTTTCATCCGAAACTCGAGTTCCGTATGAGATGATGAATAGAATTATCTATACTCAATTATTATTATATTGTAAAATCTGAATGGGAAGTAGTAACGAGTTGGTATTCTGAAGCTGAACATGGCATTTTCTCTGTTCTGTTCAGTCTCACCACATCTTTTCTTTTGACTTCCTGCCCATCTATTTCCATATTTCACCCGGCATGTCAGCCATTATGTTGCTGTTCCTGAGTTTCGAGGAATACGAAACGGAGGCAAGGGCTTCGTATGCCCTGTCTCCTGTATCGAATCTGGATCCTCCGTTTGTTTCCCGGTCCATGAACGAGGGCCTGATTGATCTTTCTGCCCTGTTTAGGGTAAAATAATTAATATCTTCGCGCCAATTGATAAGCATCACCAAAAGAAAAAATCATGAGGCAGAACCTAATTTTTCACTTTGAGCAGGCTTCCAAATGCTGTTCTGAGGGTCCCCTCATATTGAGAAAATATCTCGTCTGACAATTTCCCTCTTCCTCTAAAGTTGCAACTTATAAGATGGAACTTTAGTTTCTTTCCGTTCACTCGTAACAGTAAGTGAGGAAGAGAAACGCCATTTCCATTTGACAATTCTACCTGCTCAACAGTGGAAAAGGGAATGACTCTGTATTGAGGAGGTACTTCCCTGATCTTTGTTTCGAGATTATCCTCAATTTCTTTACCTTTCAGGATATTTTGCTGCACTATCTGTTCGGTTTCTTCCTGGGTCACCTTATAACTGGAAACATAACCCGCAATCGGAATCATTCTGTCCGGATTGTTCATTTGTGCCTTCCACTCTTCTGAAATTCTTTCCCTTGCTTTCATTACTAGAAATTGGTATAGTTCATTATCTGTGAATATGAGATGATAAGTTGTATCCAAGCTAGCGGCGTTGTCTATTGAACCAATAACAGTAACCATTATGAAATATTCTTCATTTATATTAAATATTTCTGCTTTCCATCCATCGCGTTTATATACTGTTAGTAGAATAATTATTTTGCCCATCATTTCTTCAGTAAAATACGCGTCCTTAAAGAGATTCAGGTCATATTTGGCAATTATATATGCCTGTATGAAGGTACTTTGGAACTCTCCTTTTAAGTATAATTTTGGTAATTAAATCTATGTACTTGTATAGCTTCAGCCGAATCCGCACAGCTCTTTTCTTAATATTTTGTCCATCTCCACAAACATATTCATTCCCCTCATTCGCCATGTAGACAGCAGCGATGCGATGTACTGGTAGTTCCTGGAACCCGATTCGGATCGGAATGTACCAATAATTTTGCGTATTACAACATGTTCTCTTATTGCCTGTTCCGCAAGGTTGTTGGTCGGCTCCATTCCGTTGTAGAGGAGGCAGGTGAACCATGAACCCAGGCCGTTACGGATATACTCAACAGGCTTGTGCAGATCGGAATACGAGTTATAAAGTTCAACGAGTTCTTTCATTTTCCCGTCAAATGCTTCCTTCTTTTTCCTGCGCTCATCCATATCCCCGGACTCCAGAGACTTTTTCAGTTCCCCGAACATGGAGTGTATCTCCCCGGAGAGTTCGCTTCCATGTACAGTATTCCTGAATGCATCCGCCTCCCTGATCAGGTGAGCCCAGCACCTCTGTATTGTTGTGAGATATGAGTACACCTTCCATCCGTCCACTATTGCCGGACCATGGAAGTCCTCGCCCATTGTCTCCTTCACAACATCCCGTCCCCTGCTGTCTGTGATCACAACGAGAACCTCGTTCTCTGCCGACCTGAAAGCCCACAGCCAGTATTTCTTTCCGTTCACGTGGAAACCGGTCTCATCTATGTGAACCCATTTCGATCTTCTGATGCGATCCTGTATCTGCGAATACTCGTTCCTGCATGAATCCCCGACTCTCAGGAGGGCATCGTTTATGCCCTTGACACTGAGATCGAGATCATTGTTCGTGCTGATGAATTCCTGCACCTTCCTTACTGGTCCCCTTAAATTGTACTTCAGCATTGTTATGTAATTCAGGAGGTAGATGCCCATATCGCCGGTCTGCGGACAGTCTCTGTGTTTCGATTTCACCTCTGTGCCGCAGCTGCTGCACCTGTAAACATCAAGATCGTATTCCGTCACCTTTATCTTCTGTGGTGGCGGGATGTCGAAGATTGTCCTCTTCTCCGTCCTGATGGGAGAACCGAGAGGACTGCTGCATCTGGGGCACTTATCCTCAGATACATGGATGATCTCATCCGGTTCCCCGAATTCACGTGTTGCACCCTTATGACCCGGAGGAGCACCCCTCTTCCCCGGTGGTTTTATGTCCTTCGGTTTGAACATCTGCCTTGATGATGGTGTGTGTGGATTCTCGTAAATAAGAATGCGTCTCTTCAGTTCCTCGTTCTCATTCTTCAGGGCTGAATTCTCAGCTGTGAGTCTCTCGACAGTGTTTTCCAGATCCATGATATATACCGTCAGGCTCATGTCAGCAGGAGACACCACTAAGGACTATTATTTACTCATGAAAATACTTTTCGGTTCAGTATTACAGCGGTCCGTTAAAAAATGCCATTGAAAATATGGGAATCGAAGCTATACAAGTACAAATCTATTTATCTAGCGGAATGAAATTCCATAACCAACGGAATATGCTGTTCGGGAATATCGCGATATACCCATTCTGCTAATGATGCTCGACACTTATCTTACATTTCATGAAATGTAAGTGGCACAATTATACTTCTTAAAAATCTTACTAATCTCAGTGCTGCATTTCTAACTTCACTTACATTCTTTGTTCATAATCCAGTCTCTATCTGGTGTTAGCCATCTCCACTCTTTTTCTTGCCCTATATGCAACAATCAATCCGAAAATGACAAGTGCCACTATTCCCAGATTATAGTACAAATCAAGCAAGCTGAACGAACTGTAGGAAAATGGCCATTGATAAATTGCCGAGAACAGTTCCGCAAAGAAGTAAAACTCCATTACAATGGTCGCAGACAAAAGGGGGAAAATAATACGGTCAGCTAGCGCTCTCATTTTAAAGCACCAGTTTATTATTATTCTTAAACTTTTCACGTTTAAGAGGCTGGCAATTCTCCGTTGGCGGCCTCCTTACAGGAAAAGCTATTATTTCCCTTTCATCATGACGGAATTATGAAATTTACCGTTATCCTTGAAGAAGGGAAAGACGGCTATATTATAACCCACGTCCCGGGACTCAAGGGGTGTCATACACAGGGGAAGACCAGGGATGAAGCCCTGAAAAATGCGAAAGAAGCCATAGAGGCATACATCGGATCGTTGAAAAAACACAATGAACCGGTACCTGAAGACGTTAACGCTGTGGTAATAGATGCCTAAGCTCCCCGTTGTATCGGGAAAGAAGGTTATCAAGGCCCTTTGCAGGATTGGCTATGAGTTCGATCACCATGTTAGCAGTCGTATCACATTGAGGAACAAGCAAGGACACAGGCTAACAGCCCCCAATCATCCTGAACTGATGGGGGCACCTTAAAATCTATTCTCAATGACGCGTCCCTGACAGTTGAAGCGTTTCTTGCTTTGCTCTAGGCAGTAATGAGCCAGCAAACGGATCAAAAACAATATCCATATGTTAAGTATGATAGTATAGCAAGTTCTTCGTGTATCTCAGTTGAAACTTGACTTCCGCATGTCATTCATTATCAGTGTTGCGCACAGACCCTTGGATTTGCACAGTCTGTTATTAATTATCAGGGATTATGTATGTGCACTTTCCCGGATCCCTGGATATGGCAGTCCAAGGCTTTTCAAAATATCTGAAGCTGCACTGCTCTCCGATGAAATATACAGATCTCTCTTTTCAACTGTAACAGGAACGACATCCAGGTAATTGAGATCCTTCCTTATGCTGTCGATTGTCCTGCCGGAAAGTTTTTCCATTATCCTTGAAACAAGAAGCGACAATACGCATACAAAGACATGCGCCCTGATTCTTTCTGATTTCCTGTGGTATACCGGCCTGATCTCGATAAACGACTTTATTGTCCTGAATGAACGCTCAATCTGCCACTGATCCTTGTAAGCTGACACAATTTCACTTTCCGGCAGATCAGCATTGGTGACGATGAGGAATCTTCCTGCAAGCTTTTTCAGTATTTCTATGCGTTTTTCGTTCAACACTGCACCGGTCTCCGGGAACTTCACCAGTGATCTCAGCTTCCCCAGAGACTTCTTCAGTTCCTTCTGATCCGGAATCTCGGATATTCTCTTCTTTACAGTATCGATCCTGTCATTGAGATCCTTCAGATCCAGATCTTCCCTCTTCCTGTTGTATACCGCAATGTATATCCTCTTTTCAGCAAGTCTCTTCTGATCTCCGGTGGAATCATCCTTCATCACCTGATCCACGCTTATGGCGACTTTCTTCATGACCAGGTCATCCATCACAAGACTGTCAGTGAAATCCGTATTCATGAGGATGCTGCGGTACGGCTGGTCCCACCTGTATGCAGCGGTGATATACAGGTTCTGATCCAGGAGATCCAACGATTTGGATCTTCCGAATGCCCTGTCCGCAATGATTATCACGTTTTTTATATGGAATCTCTCCTTCAGCACCGATATGGTGGATTCAAGTGTTTTCGGATCGATGGTATTGCCGGGCCACACCTCATGGTGTATGGGTATCCCGTCTGCCATGACAAGACCGATAACAATCTGCTCCTTTCCTCTTTTCTTATCACGGGAATAACCGAATAATACCAGATCATTATCCTCCCTGCCCTCAAAATATGATGATGTCAGGTCATAATGCACCGTGGAGGTGTCCGGTTTCAGTGCGTTGAATATTTCGATCTCGATGTCATCCTTCCCCGCCAGAAGAGAATCAAGGGATCTGTAAACATTGTCCTCGCTTATTTGTAATTCCCATGGATAGTACACCCTCTTTTCCAGATCGACCAGATCAATGTCGGACGAGGGTTCAAACAGCCGGGAAATGATCATGAAGGATAATATCCCAGCGTAGGTGCGAGTATGTTTTTTCAGTATCCCTGATATGCCATTTCTCTCCATTATGGATCTGGCTGCATAGAATATCCCGAAGGAGAGTGTTGGCCTGATCTTAAGGTCATTCAGGGAGAATTTCCTCATGGCTTCCCTGTATTCGTCCAGCACTTTCCGGTATCTTTCCGTATCCGCTGCGGACTTCACGGGACCGAGATATTTCAGGGTAACGGTTTTCTGCACGTGATCCACAACCAGCCTTTCCGCGATGGATGCATATTCCAGTACTGCAGATCCCCTCCTGACCTTTGTAATTCTCAGGAACATAGGGCAATATCGCATATGAATATTTAAAGGTATGTGCATATATAGTGCACATACATTAATAGAAGACCAATGCCTGGAGAAGTTGTAAATAAAAGGATTTGCAACGGACCGTGATAGACTATCTCATGCGGAACTCAAGTTGAAACAAGCCGAAGTGATCTGTTTCATGATCCTTTGTGCCAAGAGACCAGATGTTATAGGGGTAAAGATCGTCTTTCAAATTTTCGCATCCCTGCGGTTTTTGATAAATTTTTCAATTATATTGGAAATGGTCTGCTGTGCCAAGTCAGGGCACATCTCTGGTATCTTTTCCCTTGTCATTTTTGCATGAAGATAGAGGTTAAGGATGTCGATTTCCTGTTTTTCCTTGAGGGTTCTGTCCTTTGCCATTTTCATGGTCCGGTTGTACTCACAGGCTCCCCTGTCAATGCCCGGGGAACTGTTGAAGTGCATTACCACATTGAAGACAAAAACTATGAATGCTGAAATGTCCAGCAACAATAATCCAATCTTCGATGCTTTCATACGGGAAGCATCATGTTCAATGCTAATGTTTCGACTATTGCAAGGGCAGCATACGTTAATAAAATTAAGATGCCTTTCCCGTTGAACTCCCCCTCGTCATCAGGTTCCCCATCCATCCGTGCAAGTATCCGGTTGAAAGCATTCATGCCTATCACTATTAAAGACTGCTCGATCTTATTTATTTTCGCATAAGTTCGGCGTGTTCTAAAAACAAGTGTAATTCTTTACAACATAATGTATGTTGTAAAAAAAGATTTACAACATTCTATGCTGTATTATTATTCCACCTATATAGGTATCCCTGATTTTGACGGCCTCCAATTGAAATTTTATGTTTTTACAACACACATTACAATCGCCAAAATTTTAGAATCTTAACTCCGCAAATTTTTAGGGAATATATCAGTTCCGAAGTTCTTATCTATCTTTTCAACGCTTGAGGGTATTTCGCTCAGTGTTTCCCTGTTTCCCCCATCTCAATCATACAACACTGCAAATGGGAACTTGATCGTTGACTACCCCAACTATCTTGTCACTATGGAAGATTCTTCTGGAAAAATTATGGCATACCCATCATACCTGGTACCCAATCCGGAGGAGCCTCTACCACCGCCTTTCTTCGACAGCTTCACTGTAATTTGGGAGGCAAGTTCCTGATTAGTGCTTATCTCATCACAAACTTTTTACATTTATTTCTATGTGACTTTTATGAAACCCATGCTATTTGATGTTTTGCACACGCTCAAAAGCAAATTGAGCATGGGGGTTGTTCTGTTCATAATCCTTATTTCACTTGCAGGGGCCTCAACTTTTTCTGTTAACACAGTCAGGCCCAGTCAAGGCCCCCCTAATATCTATGAAGTTTACTATGTAAGCAATAGCACGTTCCACGTTGTTAACTACGTGTATAATTCCTATGGGCAACCTTTTCCTAATGTTCCTGTTTCCCTGCATCTTTCTCCTTTTTATGCAAATGGTACAACGAACCAAGAGGGATGGGGTAATCTCAGTACAGGGATACTCAATATGTCAAGAACCTATAACGGCACAGAGAGACTTGTTATACAAGGGACAACCTATAATCTGAGCATCACTTTAAACAGTTTGGCAATAACAGACCTAGGTGGCGTCAGTCCATGGGGGGTGGCATGGTCAAGCTATGATCCGTTGATTGGCATTTTCCATGTAGATACCGTATATAGCCAGCGGGATCCGTATCTGAGAGATATCCTTCTATTCTATATCGGAGATCACGGACAACCTTCCGGTAAGGTGAATGTTTCAATTACCAGGAGCACTACGGCAGGGACTTCGGCTCCAATACAAATTGGTTCAGCATCGGATTTCTACTTGCACAGATTCATTCCCGACCCGAGCTATCTCGAACCCGGTGCCTACTATCAGTTCACAGAAACTGCCATTAATGCAACTGCTGCGAATAGTGACCAATTCATTCCGTATCAACCTGCCGTAGTTGGATATCTTCTGGAAATTGCCAACCCACGTCAGCAGATTGGAGAAACAGCAGCAACGTCCATCGAGGATTTCTTCCCTGCAGTAATTGGTTTGATTGCTCTACTGTTAGTATATACGAACCTGACCAGGATCAGCAATTCTGGCATTGAACAAAGCATTATTTCAAAGCCGCTGTCAAGAAGAGGGCTTGTCACATCCAGATTCATAGCCACGTCCGTTGTCTTGGTGGGCGTTGCCATTGCCACTCCTGTTACCATGGACATCTATGCGGTTCTAACGATCGGCGCATCAATGACAGAAGCATACCTTCTTGTTCTAATTTTGGGTCTATCCTTGACGGCGGTTGCGCTCTGCAGCTTATTTTTTATGCTCTCAAGCTTTATAAAGTCAGATCCCGTTTTTCTCGGCGTAGGGATTGGGGTGGTTTTGGTCACCTCAATTCTCTGGAACCCGATTGTCTGGGCACTTGCAATGGGGATAACAGGAGACGCTTTAGGAACGTACAATGTTCAGAGCTTCATAATGTTCAGTAACTACCTGACGCCGTATGTAGGTGTGTTAAACTCGTATTATATGTTAGGTGGCTCACTTTCTGAAAGCATTTCGACTCCTTATGACCCCACGGTTTACAGAATGCTCATTGGCGTAATCGTATGGATAGGTATTACTGCATTACTCTGGCTGTACGGCTTCTCAAGAGCGGATTAATTAACCTGAGTTCCTTCCACTGCACTCTCACTTTCGAATTCTTCTATTATCCTAAAGAACTGATCTTCTAGCTTTTCGGACACCATCTTGCACTCTAAAACCAAGAATCCGTCTTTGTGCAACTTACGAGATACGACTTCGAGTTCATTTTCTCCTATTGTAGGATTAAAAACAACGACCAGTCCGTTCTGAACGGAAACATTCCCAAATTCTTTGAGGTCCTGTATTATCCTCTGATCAACCCTGTCTAGCCTAACATGGATAACTTTTGCTCCGTCCCTTGAGATTTCACTTCGATCTAAGGTCTTAATTACTCTACCTTTATGGATGATGGCAACGAGGTCTGCCAGATCGCTCATCTCGGACAATATGTGCGAAGATACCAAAACGCTTTTACCTTCGTTCCTTGCGTCAACAATTGTGTTTTTAAGGAACCTGAACCCTTCAGGATCCAGCCCATTGAACGATTCGTCAAGCAGAAGATTCTTTGGATCAGCGATCAGCGCTGATGCAACCATGAATCTCTTTCTCATCCCGAGTGAGTACGTATTGAGTCTCTGACACTTGTTTTTTCCAAGCCCAACTCGTTCCAGAAGGTTTTCCGATAAGCTCTTTGCTTCACTGCTTGCCATGCCGTAGAGCCCACAATAGTAACGCAGCAAATCCAGTGCACTATAATGTGGATCAAAGGTGTCGTTTTCAGGCACCCACCCCACATTCCTGATTGCAGTTGAACGATTTGCTGAGAGATCGATTCCATCAATCACAACCTTCCCCTTGCTCGCAGTCAACACTCCACTGGCAATCTTGATTGCTGTAGTCTTTCCCGCTCCGTTAAGCCCTGCCAATCCCAACACAGATCCATTCTTCATGTTCAAGCTGATCGAATCAAGTGCGTATGAACCCGCTCCATGGTATTTCTTGCTCACATCAGTAAGATCTAACATGGCCCTTGAAAGATAATGGTCCATCATTCTTATACATTTCATATCGTCCTACGCCAATTACATTCCGTTAAGTGAATAATTGTATGTCTCTCTTGATCATTGCATCAAAGTTCATGATTTCCTTTAAGCGGCCTGAATATTTCTTGACGTCTGAGCCGTACTCATCATCTCGTCGCTGTATGGAGTATCGCTCAGATTGTCCTCAAGTATCATCCTTGTTCCATCAGCTACGAGTTTGTTAACAGTGCTCACTGTCATACCGGGTTTCCTGAAATGTCCCTCCGCTTTGAAAACGCAGCGGATATCGACTCAGAGCCAAAGACTGTTTTCACGTAGATCGGGTTGTCGATGTTCTTGGTTTTCATGGCATCACACTCACGGTTACAATTGCACTCTTGACAATTATGAGGGACTTTCCACCGTGAAAATCTTTCTGTCAATAGAAAGAGGCGAGATCCCGGAGGGAAAAAGAGAGATATACATGCTAGCTAATTCCTGAATGAATTAACTAAATTAAGCAAATTATCTGAATTACTTGAATTATCCACATAGTCGCTTTCAGGGTAAAATAACGTATTCACTTACGAACGATAACGCCCCGAACGGGATTTGGACCCGTGTCACAGGCTCGACAGGCCTGTATGATAGGCCACTACACTATCGGGGCTCTCACCAAAATTATGAGCCTTTATAAAAATGTTGGTAGTAGAAATCTATCCGGGGAGCATTATTTCAACTGTCAAGATGCTCAATCAATATTGCGAATTCGCTGCAGGTATGCCGGTTTACTTTGTCCGTTGAAACATTTATGAGCAGTTAATATCCTTATTTCCTGAGAAAAGTGCGTCGGTAAAGGACGTGGAATTTTCAACTGGATCAAGGGAAAAGGCAACTCCACTCAGGGACGAATATTTTACGCATAATCTGACCGGTTAACTATATTGTGGACACTTTCGTTCCTGACAAACCTTAGAATGTTATTAAGAGCCTGTTCATAGGCGAATACAGTCTCTCCATCTGCCATTGATGAATTATGCGGGGACCCTATGACGTTTTCCATTTCAAGAAACGGATACTCGGTTTCGAATCTTCCTTTTGATAGTGGCTCAACCCACCACACGTCAATTCCTGCCTTGAAATCCTTATTTTCCGATAGGTGCCTGAACAGTGCTTCCTGATCTACTATTTCGGCACGGGCAACGTTTATCAGAATTGCGTCTCTTTTCATGATACCCAACTTTGATGAGTCTATCAGGCCACGAGTTAAATTAGAGAGAGGCAGTGATATCACGATAATATCGGAATTTGAAAGCACATAATCAATATCATCCATAGACCCAAAGAATTCCTCATCATTTTTTGTGCCGGATCGAGATACCACAAGTATCTTCAGTCCCAGGTTTCTTGCAATCCCTGCGACTGCCTTTCCTATACCTCCATAACCTATTATTCCTATTTTCTTCCCTGTGATTCTCCTGTTCACTGTCTTCTGGTCGAATATGCCCCCCTCATTTTAATGTGATTTGCTGTGAGATTTTTTGACAGGTCAAATATCATGGCAAAAACATGTTCCGCAATGGGATCAGAATAAGCGCCTGCATTGCTGCACAGGAGCAAATCTTCAGGTATCCCTCTAAAATCCAGCATATCCACGCCAGCTGATAGCGTCTGGATCATCTTCAGGTTGGGCATTTCGGCTATTATTTCCGGAAGATGCCTTAGTTTTCTGTGTCCGACCAGCATAATACTGAAGCTTGATCGGTCACGAACCTCATCGCTGAATACGCACTCAATTCCAATTTTCCTTGAAATGTCTCTCAGATGTTCCTTCAGCCTATCGCCCATCTCTGTATCCACAAGAATTTTCATGCACGTCTATTTCACGATAAGTATTCTATTTTTTTAAACCTGACTATTTACTTAAATAATTTGAACTGATTACTAGGAGGAATTGGATGCTTAAATTTTACCTGGCTTCCTGGAACTTCAGGGATAACTACAAGCTTTTTGAATCTATATCCACAGTGGACAGTAAGATCATGCAGGATGCACTGCAAGCCGGTGGCATAAATGAATATGTGATCCTTTCCACATGCAACCGGCTTGAGGTTTACAGCAGCCAGGATTTTACAGGCATTGACTATTTCAAAACTGCGGACATAAAGCTTGACAGGGAAGCTGTCGACCATCTATTCAGGGTCGCAGCCGGTCTTGAGTCCATGTCCGTCGGAGAGCAGGAAATACTTCGGCAGGTAAAGGAGTCTTACGATCAGGCCATAAAAGACAAAAGATCCGGAAAGATGCTATCAATAGTTTTCAGGAAAGCAATCAGTGTCGGGAAGAAAGTGCGCGATGAAACCGATATTTCAAAGGGGAAAGTCTCCCTTGCCGCGCAGGCTGCCCAGATCGTTGAATCACAAATGCGTCCGCAGGAAAGCAGGATATTGATAGTTGGAACAGGGAAGATGGCCAGCGCGCTGGCAAAATACATGATGAAGCTTTCTCCCGCCTCCCTCACTATATGGGGCAGGAATGAGTCTCGCGCAAGGGATCTTTCTGTTTCAGTCAGGTCATCGTACATTCTCCCAGCAGAATTAGCTGCCGGGATCAGGGAAAATGAGATAATAATAGCAGTAACGTCATCGAAAAGCTACCTTATCACGAAAGACCATGTTGAGAATGTACAGAAGGATAAATTGTTCATAGACCTGTCCAATCCAAGGAATATCGACCCGCAGATTGCAGAATACGGATTCAGGATAATTGATCTGGAGAATATTCAGCCCATAATAGAAGAGAACATGAAGGCAAAGGACAGGGAAGTTCTCATGGCAAACCGCATAGTCTCCGAGGAACTGGTTAATTTTGCCAGAAAGATTATGGAAATGGAAACAGATGATTTTGTAAGCGACATATTCATGTTTTCTAAACTCGTGGAAAAGGAGTCTGCTGATCAACTTTTACATGAGATCTCAAAGGGTGTGCCATTGGAAGTGGCAGTGAGTGATATGGCAAATTCTCTGGTGAATAAAATTCTGTCTCCACACATCCTAGCGCTTAAAGAAATCATGAGGGAAAAAGGAAACGAGAAAATGGAGGAAACCATGAGGCATTTTCATTCACAGCTCAGGACACATTACGAGGATTACCTGAAGAAGCTTGAAGATCGCCAAGCATCCCGAAATCAACAAGGCCAAATTCCTCAGTCAATCCAAAAACCCTGAATTTTTTTGGATCTGTTTTCTTGAGCACAGGCGTGAAGTGTTCCTGGCTGAACAGCGACTGCGTCACATCTGTTCCTGAAGAGAAGAAACTCATTGCTGGTGTTATAAGCACCCTGGAATCGTTATTATATATGAATGCAGGTATCTTGAATACGCCGCCCATTTCATCTCGCAGTACGAAAGAAGGGTGCTCGTGGCCAAGTATAGTCATTTTCTTCAGTTCCCTGTCCCGGTCTCCATGATAGATGTAATATCTCTCGCTTTCGTAAGTTTCCACAAGATCAATATTCTTGCTCTTCAGTATTGTCATCAGGAAATTATCGTGGTTCCCGCGGACAAAAATCAGTTTTGTCCTTTCCCTGTACCTGTTTATGAAATGGATGATGTCATCCCACTCCTGCGGAAGATTCCTTGAGAATTCCTGCTTGAAATCGCCGTTGATCACAAGTTTCTCCGGAGAGTATCTTTCAATGATACGGTCCACCATCCCCTCAACGTGACTGAGCTGCAGTTTTGGCAGGAATAGCCCATGAAGATTCATTTCCTCCTCGAAACCAAGGTGTAGATCCGATATAACGGCAGTGCTCTCATCACCAAGGTAAACGCAGTGAAGGTCCGAGATAAAAACATTCTTTATGATCTGGATGTCGTGCAACGGTTGCTGTATTTCATCATGCGCATTAACTTTTGGAGTTATGGGATTTTCCGTCATTGAAGGCGCGTGTATATTTTTATAGTCTGTCAAAATTGCTGTACGAAAACTGCATATGATAAACAGGGAACTTGCCGAGACAGTTAGGAAACTCATGCCAGATTTGAAATCAAACCGCGATCCCGATAGGCCGGTATCAATATGGAAGGAAGTGGACAGGATACGTGGCTTTCCTGAGCAGACAACGGTTGTGATATTCAGGACCACGGGCTGTTCCTGGTATAATTTCAGCTCCTGTTCAATGTGCGGCTATTTCAATGATGTGTCGAAAAGCATAAACGAAGAGAACCTGATGAAACAGGTAGATTTCCTTTCCGATTCGCTTTCGGGATCAAAGGTGGTCAAAGTGTTCACTTCCGGAAGTTTCCTTGATCCTATTGAAATTCCTCTTGGCGTCAGGGATTATTTCTTCCAGTCCATAAAGGAAAAGGTGGATAAAGCCCTTATTGAGTCTAGAACCGAGTATATCACTGTCAAAAACCTCACGGATTTAAAGTCCACAAATATTCCGGTAAGGATAGCCGTTGGACTTGAAAGCGCAAATGACAACATAATACGCAATTCAGTCAACAAAGGAAGCACATTTGCAAAATTCCTCGATGCAGCGTCCGTGATCAGGAAAATGGATCTTGAACTGAGGACTTATCTACTTCTTAAACCTCCGTTTATTTCCGAGAAAGACGCCATAGCAGATGCTATTGAATCTGTAAGGAAGGTAAGCAGGATCTCAACAGATGTATCCGTGAACCCGATGAACATCCAGAAAAACACACTAGTGGAGAAACTGTGGAAAAGAGGGCTGTACCGTCCACCACGTCTCTGGAGCCTGGCAAAAGTCCTGATTGAATCGTCAAAATTCGGCACAGAAGTACTGTCTTACCCGACGGGCGGAAACAGGGACAGAGGAGTCCATAACGACAAATTAGACCAGAAACTGCTTGACCTTATAGTAGAATCGTCGCTTAAGCAGGATTTCAGCGAACTTGCGGATTATTACAATGCAGCGGATCTGTCCAGCTACCTGAACACACTCGAACTCGAAGCCACAAACTTCTTTCAGCCGGACTTTGAAAAGCTTCTTGGCAGGACTTCCTCCGCTTCGATGTATGTCTGAGGCTAAACATGACACCTAAACTGAACGAACTTGGTGAACGCGAGATCATAAGCAGGCTGCGCAGAACATTCAGGTTTGATTCTCCGCAGGACGATTGTGCGCTTATCAACGATGGCAATAACTACCTCATGGTCACCACTGACAGCATAAATTTCAGGACACACATACCATCGGGCACGCCACCGGATCTGGCCGGATCATATTTTGCTGCCCTGAACCTCAGCGACATAGCTGCGATGGCCGGTAAACCGATTGAATTCCTGACTGCATATTCTCTCAACCCTGACACGGAATACGACATGCTGGAAAAGTTTGAATCCGGTATGGTGAAAGTATTGAAGGAGTATAATTGTGATTTCGCAGGGGGAGATCTGAAGGAAGGTGAGGGGCTTACCATGACAGGAATAGCCCTCGGAAGGCAGAAAAAACAGCTGACAAGGAAGAGGTCAGACCTTGCACCGGATCAGGTGATAGGCGTTACAAACACGCTTGGACGATCGGCGGCAGGTTATGTTCTGTACTCTCACAACCTGCGGAAACGGGCTGCCATACGGATGATGCTCGACATAAAACCAAGGATCAGGGAAGCCCAGATTATCAGCGAACATGGTGGAAAATTCATGATGGACCTTTCCGATGGAGTAGCGTCCTCAATGCGGCAGATGAAGCGTGACTATGGCATTGGTTTCAGGGTTGTGCAGGATGAGATACCGGTGCACACAGAGGTAAGGAAGGCAATTGAGCTTTCCGGGATTCCTGAACTTGAGTTCACGCTGGGATTCGGCGGAGACTATGAACTGTTTTTTTCTGTTGAAAATGGGAATTACCCGGATTTCAAGGCTGCAATGGAGTCCGAGAAAATAAACGTGAGTTTCATAGGCGATGCCTGGAAGGGGGATAATATAATATATAACGGGTCGGAGTGGAATCCTCTCCAACTGAATGGATATGAACACTTCAGGAAAAATAACCTCGTACACTGATTACAGTTTTCTTTGAGCCATGAAATGGATTTATACATTAATACATTCACCAGTACGTCGACATGAACAAGAAAATGTATGAACCGGTAGACCCGGGGATCTCGATGCTGGAAATTGCGAAAGACACGCTGGAATTCTGGAGAACTAATGATATTCCAGACAAGAACATCAACAGTACCCGCGGCGAAAAGGATTTTTACTTTCTTGAGGGACCGCCAACCGCAAACGGGAGGCCACATGTCGGGCATCTCAGCACTTTCACCATGAAAGATACCGTGCTCCGGTACAGGTACATGAACAATTACAGGATTCATCGGAGAACCGGGGGGTGGGACTGCCATGGACTGCCGGTTGAACTTGAGGCAGAGAAACACTTTGGGTTCAAGACAAAGAGGGAAATCGAGGAGTATGGCATAGAACCGTTCAATAAATACTGCAGGGAAAGTGTGTTCAGGTACATAGAGGAGTGGGAAGAGGTCAGCACACTCGCAGGAAGATGGCTGGATTCCAAAAAAGCATATGTCACACTCCGGAATGAGTACATGGAAAGCGAATGGTGGGCATTGAGCCAGATGTTTAAGTCTGGAATGCTTTACAAGAGTTACAAGATTGTTCCTTATTGCCCCAGGTGTGAAACATCACTCAGCTCCCATGAGGTCTCACAGGGTTACGAAGATATAGAGGAACCGGCAGTTTATGTAAAATTCAGGGAAGCAAACCATCCGGGTAGATATTTTCTTGCGTGGACCACCACGCCATGGACACTCCCATCGAACCAGTTCCTTGTGGTAAACGAAAAGCTTGATTACGAACTTGTGGAGTATGGCAACGAGGAATACTACGTTGCAACCTCCCTCGCAGACAAGATATTCAGGAACACCTTCAAGGTCAAGGAACATTTTAGTGGTAGGGATCTTGTCGGCAAAAGATATTTGCGGCCCATAGAATTTCTCGATGCGCCAGAAGGTTCACTTCAGGTAGTGTCCGGTTCATTTGTAAACACAGAAGATGGTACTGGCATAGTCCATGCCGCTCCGGCCTTCGGTGCAGACGACTTTGAGATAGGAAAGGAGAAGGGAGTGGAAATGATCAACCCTGTAAACCTCTCTGGAAAATTCAATTCCGATCGGCTGCCATGGAATGGACTTTTTGTTAAGGATGCGGATCCGAAGATAATAGAGTATCTTAAGGGAAATGGAAAACTATTCAGGGTACAGAAGCACCGGCACACATACCCGTTCTGCTATCGTTGCCATTCCCCCCTGCTCTATTACCCTCTGGATGCCTGGTATATCAGAATTTCAAGCCTGAGAGACCTACTGGTCAGCAATAACCAGAAAGTCAACTGGGTGCCTGACTTCCTGCGTGACGGGCGGTTTGGGAATTTCCTTACAGAGGCAAAGGACTGGGCTTTGAGCCGGAACAGGTACTGGGGAACACCATTACCAATCTGGAGCTGTGTCAACAACCATTATGAATCAATGGGCAGCCGGGAGGAAATCGAATCGCACGGAGCATCTGCCCCATCAGACCTTCACCGCCCCTTTGTTGATAACATCGTCTTCCCGTGTCCTGTATGTGGGAGCGAAATGCACAGGGAGCCTTATGTAATTGATACATGGTTTGACAGCGGAAGTGCCACTTATGCTGCCCTGCACTACCCCTTTGAGGATTCCTTTGATCCGGAAAAATCCCTTCCAGTCGATTTCATAAGCGAAGCTGTGGATCAGACGCGAGGGTGGTTTTACACTCTCCACGCAATTGCAACAGTACTCTTCGGTATCAATGCGTACAGGAATGTTGTTTCAATAGATTTCATTCTGGACAAATTCGGCAAGAAAATGAGCAAGAGCAAGGGAAACTCTGTCTATGCCATAGACCTCCTGAGACAATTCGGACCCGATCCGGTACGACTCTTTTTCCTGACAGGAACGCAGTGGAAGCCAAAGAACCTTGACGAGAAGACAATCCAGGAAGTTTCCCGCAAGATTCTTGGCACGATGATAAATGTCTATTCTTTCTTTGCATCCAACGCGAGTCTCGATGGCTATATCCATGAAAAGATGCTTGTCTCCGAGAACCCCCTGGACCAGTGGCTGGTGTCCAGATTGAACAGCACTATCGTAACTGTCAGGGAGAAAATGGACAATTACTATCTGAGCGACGCTTTAGATAAGATTGCAACCCTAATAGAAGACCTGTCTAATTCATATCTCAGGCTATCCAGAAGGCGCTTCTGGTCAGAGGGAGCGGGTGATGATAAATCAGCCGCGTATTCCGTGCTCTGGAATGCCATGGAAAACATAATCAGGATGATAGCCCCGATCACTCCGTTCTTTTCAGATTTTATATACCGGAGACTCACGGACGGAGATGAAAGCGTGCACGATCAGTTTTACCCTGTCCCGGATGCAGGCAGGATAGACAGCGGCCTGGAGGAGGAATTCGCGCAGGCATTCGCGATCCTGGAAATCACCCGGAGGCTACGGCAGGAGTCGAATATCAAGGGCAGGCAGCCTGTAACAGAGGTACTGGTTTATGCTAAAACCTCAATCAGGGGTGAGGTAATGAATGCCATAGACCAGGAGATCAATGCAAGAACCGTGAAATTCATAACCAATGAAGATCGACCAGTCAGGCATAAGGCGAGATTGGTATTCGCCAAAGCAGCACCTGTTCTTAAAAACAGAATAAACGACCTCAAGAAATACGTCGAGGAAACGGATAATGACAGCATCTACACCGAACTCATGAATAAGGGTAGCATAAACGTTGAAGGGATGGAAGTGCAGAAGGACTTCATGGAATTTGATGAGATCCCAATCGATCCATATGCCCATGGAGCGGACGGAATACGTGGAATTGAAGTATTCCTTAACAGGAGCATAGATGAAGAGCTTATCATAGAAGGATCTGCCAGGGAACTTATAAGGAGAATCCAGGTCATGCGTAAGGACATGAAACTGCAGTACTCCGACAGGATTATGACGCAAATAGATGCCGGGGGGAGGTTCAGGAACGCCGTTCAGAAGAGACGAGACAGTATAATGTCTGAAACCCTGAGCGATGATATTGCAATTTGTGAAATAGATGGCGGCACTGAGTGGGAAATCGATGGGGTAAGCGTCAGGATTTCCATATCGAGAGCTTAATTTACAAAATATATGTTAGGCGATTCAGTCTCTATTTAACATAATTTTCATAGAAACATTTGTTTATATTCATCAATAAGCCCAATGTTGAAGATAGCCAAATTGTAAAAGCAAGCTGGGAAATTGACCACTTCAAATCTGTAAATGACACGGTAGCTATTCCGCATAGACAAACCAATCTACCGTTTGGTTTAATGTATCATTTCCCGGAGTCTGTGAGTAAAATTGATATTTTCAGATCATCCCTGAGCAGGATTCCTGTCCTCTCGAGTTCTACACAAATCGGGTTTCTCTTTGCACGCATTTTTTTGAACTCATTCACGGTCAGCGGGATTATCTCAAAACCCGGCGGAAAATCCATGCTTTTCAACCTGCTTAACAAATTGCCCTCAAAGTTTGAAATGACAACGACATCTATATCACTCCATAGGTTGAAATCGCCTCTGGAATAAGATCCAATAAGGAATACACTTGCATCCTCTGTCAGCGATTTTGCAAATTCCCTCGCCTTGTCTATGGCAAGGTTCCGCTGGCTTACTCTTTTCTCAATGACATCCATTTCTTCCTCACTGCTTCGAGAATCTTTTTTGCGATGTCTATTGAATCAGATGAATCGTTATAGCTGTAGTATTCCTCAGGCGTACCATCGGACCAGGCGTCAGTGTACCTGGTAGGTATATAGTACTTGTCGATTGTTTTCGCCATATCCACAGCATCTTTTTCAAAACCTGCTTCCATCATTAGATGAGAAACAGAGTGACCATAAGACGATGACCCAATACCCCTCAGGTAGGCCTTAACTGCAAATTCTGATGCCTGTTGAGCCTTAAAACATGCCCAGTTATAGAATGCTGTGTTGTGATCTGATAAAGCTGACCTTAACGTCTTCTCGGCTGAGCTGTACCATCTCTCAAACTCCTGATCATCCAGAGGCAACATTGCGTTGGTAGTTATCTCAAATTTAAAAATGTTGTTATAAATGGAGTATGTAAAATCATCGTTGAAAATCCGTGATTTTTGGCTTAATGATCGCAATTATGAAATTCCATGGTCATATCGTGTTTCTATCGAGTACCTCAGATTCCTGGAATCAGGTATGTTGTTATTGTCACCAACTTTGATGATTTTTCCAACGCAAACTGATATGGGCTTCGTGGAGAGGAATACCAAGATACCTTGTAAGCTCAACGCTTCATCATTATTGATAGAAAAGGGTAATATCGATCACTGTGATAATCATAAGTTGCAAATGTCAAACGTATACATTGTCTCAGCGAAGAGGACTCCAATTGGTAAATTTGGAAAATCCACTGTGAAATTGCGTGCTCCTGAACTCGGAGCTGCGGCAATCAAAGGTATATTATCTGATTCCGGGGTTTCCCCGGAAAGGATTGAAGAAGTTATAATGGGGAACGTCATCCAGGCCGGTGTTGGCCAGAACCCTGCGGGTCAGGCTTCAACCCTTGCAGGGTTAAGGGACGAAACCACAAAGTATACTGTTAACGTTGTCTGCGCTTCGGGAATGCTTGCCATTGAATCCGCCTACAGGGAGATAAAGCTTGGAGAACGTGATCTCATTGTGGCTGGAGGTATGGAAAGCATGTCCAATTCTCCAATGATAATCCCACCGGATTTCAGGTGGGGGCCCAAGCAGCTTCTATACAAGAACATGAAAATAGAAGATACCATGCTAAAGGATGGTCTGATGGATGCGTTTTACTTTGAGCACATGGGAGTATCGGCGGAATCCACAGGCAAGAAATACGGTATAACGAGGCAACAGGCGGATGAATTCTCTGTAAGAAGCCAGGAATTTGCTTCCAGGGCAACCTCTACCGGAGAATTTTCCAGGGAAATAGTTACCCTTGAACAGATTTCAAAGGATGAGGGTATCAGGAAGACGAGTGTCGACGATTTGCGCAAACTACAGCCGGCTTTTGACAGGAACGGCATATTAACAGCAGGTAACTCCTCACAACTTTCAGATGGGGCTTCTGCAGTCCTTGTCGCTTCTGAAAAGGCCGTGAAGGACTATGACCTGAAACCCATTGCGGTAATAACTGGCTATGAATCCGCATCTCTGAACTCACGGGACTTCGTCGAGGCCCCGATACCAGCTACCAGAAAACTGCTCGAAAGGCAGGGGAAGAACATAGGATACTACGATCTGGTTGAACACAATGAGGCTTTCTCCATCGCGTCACTTGTTGTCCAGAAGGAACTTTCCATTCCGGATGAGAGATTCAATGTGAACGGCGGTGCCATTGCAATCGGTCATCCTCTTGGGAACAGCGGTTCGAGAATAGTGGTGACACTAATAAATGCCCTCCGGGCAAGGAAATTGACAACCGGGCTGGCAACAATATGCCATGGCGGCGGAGGCGGGCATACTATGACTCTTGAACTTGTCTGACAGTCTCTGTATATTGGAATCAGGATAGTCCTGTCCACTGTATCTGACGGCTGGCAAAACTTTGTAACCATTAATGCCGATGAAGAAAGTGGATCAGCTGTTGAAGTAATAGGATGGAGTTATTTTCGCAACGGAACGTCCATTCACAAAAATTCCAAGCAGTATTCGTAATTTTCTGGGTAGGAATCCCGAATCGTTTTGGAAAACTAAAGGAAGGAAAGATGTTATACATTCAGAATTTATACATGATCCGGATAATAACAACAAAAGGTGGATGCTGGCATGGTTGAATACAATAATTTAAAGGTTGAAGACAGCGGCAAAATCAGGGTTGTAAGGATATCAAAAGAGTCAAATCTAAATCCTCTTGACATTGAGACACTCGAGGAAATCAGGGCTGCGATCGAGAATTCCGGAAACAGGATAATTGTGATAAGGGGTAGTGACCGTGCATTTTCGGCAGGAGCAAATATCAAGAAATTCCAGGAACTCGATCAGAGGAGCGCCTATGATATGGCAAGGAGAGGGCATATAGTGATGGATTTCATTGCATCATACGAAAGGCCGGTCATCGCCGCAATAAATGGCTTCGCACTTGGTGGCGGATTTGAGCTGGCACTGGCTTGCGATGTAAGGATCGCTTCGCCACAGACTAAACTTGGCCTGACCGAGACCAATCTAGGCATACTTCCCGGTTGGGGTGGAACTCAGAGACTCGGTTCAATAATTGGCAGAACAAGGGCGTTTGAAATGATATCCTTCGGACAGATGATCACCGCTGAAGAAGCAATGAAATACGGCATCCTTAATGCTGTCTCCGAAAATTATTTTGAGTATTCCATGAAGCTGGCGACAGAATTGTCTGAAAGAGCCATGGTTGCCATTTCCTACGTGAAAGAGCTCATGAAATATGGCAGAAACAATGAAGGATTTGAAGCCGAAAAAGAGAAATTTGGAAGCGTCTTTGGATCTGAAGATAGCGTTGAAGGAGTAAAATCATTTGTTGAAAAGAGGAAACCTGTATATAAGTGGAGATGAAGATGCTGATCTTCATTCAGCTTTCAGCAGACGAATTCCGGTATTGAATTCAGCTTCGGTAAAGACTTTCCTTGCAAGATAGACTGATCTATATTTTTCAGCGCTGTCCGGAAAGAGCGTTACTATCTTTCCTTTCCCAATTTTTCTTGCGACCATCCTGGCTCCTGCCATACTGGCTCCGGATGATAACCCAACAAAGAGTTTATTGTCATGTAGCAGGTTTCTCACCTCTGCTATTGCCATCTCGTCCGTAACATTTATCCATTCATCCACGAGGCTCCTGTTCTCCTCGATCAATTTGGGGACGTTGGAAACCGAGAGATTCTTTAATCCCTGTATGTGGTGTTCAGGTACCGGTTCTACTGCTATAATTTTTGTATCAGGAGAAACTGACTTGAAGTATTTTGCAAGGCCTGTGAGTGTCCCCCCAGTGCCGATTCCTATTACTACGTGACTCGGGGCATCGCCATTGAACGCCTTTGTTATCTCCGGGCCTGTGGTATAATAATGACTCAGTGTGTTGTTCGGGTTCGAGTACTGATCCAGGTTAACATATTTTTCAGGGTTTTCCAGTATTTTCGACCTGGCGAGAGCAATTGCCGGATCGATGGATATTCTTGCGCCGGGTGCAGAGTCGCCTTCCATCTCTATCAGTGTCTGTCCGGACTTCCGGATTGCATCTTTTGTTTCTTTGCTGCTGCCAGCCGGAATTATGATCTCTGCCCGTATTCCGAACAGCGACGCAATGTTTGCAATGGCAATCCCGGTGTTTCCGGAGCTTGCTTCCACTATGACCTTATTCTTGGAGAGCCGGCCATCGATGATCATGCTCCGGATCATGAAGAACGATGCCCGATCCTTCACCGACCCGAACCTGTTATAATACTCCAGCTTGGCGTAAATTTCAGCTCCTCCATCATGGTTAATACGTACAAGAGGTGTATTGCCGATTCCAAGTGAATATGCCTCTTCCCTTATTTTGTAATAGTCGCTGTCATCCAGTTTCAATTTTCTCCGGGGAGTATTGATTCACAGCTAAAAGTATTATCCTGCCTTCGAGTAAGTCGTATGACCCGACTCTCAATTTTTATCCATTCCTGAACCGCATGAAGACGCGTAAAGCAGCTGACATACTCTCATCGCTGAAGCTTTGGAGGTTCTAAGGTCGGTATCGCTCATAAAGTTGCCTCTTCAGGGATATCGGAGTTCACACTGCATGCATCCCACTGCATTAACGTGTATATACTTCTATGAGTTATTATATGAAGACTGCCTTGACAGACAAATATAGCCAGAAAACCATGGTAGCAGTCCCATCGGTCATGAACTGCCAAAGGAGATAGTACCATGATACGCATAAAAAATCATAGAGAAACGCGTGCAAGATACTGGCACACGTTACCCGCGATTTTCCTGTTTGCAGGAGTAGGGATATTTCTTTACGTGATTGGAGTAACTTACATAATATCCATGATGTTGTTCGGGTTGTCTGTTGTTCTCTTGGTGTGGGCAATAATATTCAAAGCGATGACGGCATAGTATTCACGGGAATCCAAGCCTGTAATACCATCCCCCTCGAACGCCGGATCGAATTGTTCTTTCTTTGCGTTAATGTTCGCAATTCATCTCCTACCTAAAAACTGAAGCTTTCCTGCTGGATTATCGTGATCTATTTTAATCGATAACTATATATATTTATAGAGCGTAAACTGTCTGACAGGAGCAGCC